>LFEN01000019.1 GCA_001510075.1 Alphaproteobacteria bacterium casp-alpha2 | reverse complement strand
TTTCAGGGCTCGGCGCCGGCGGGCGGCATCGCGCTGATGGCCGGCTGGGTGCTGCTCGCCGTCGCCGCGACGCGCCCGGTGAAGTGATTGGGAGATAAGGGGGGAAAAGAGAGATAGGGGGATAAGACTCTTTTCTTTCAATCGACCCCACGACGACGCGTCTTCGGCGCATTTCTTGTTTAATTACCTTATCCCCTTTTCGCTTCCCCATCTTGATCTGCGTTATTTACGGGCAACGACGAAGGAGAGTAGTCTTTTCCCAGCATGGAAAAAGCAAGACGCCGCATATATGAAATCTTAGATGTCGGGCGCAAGGACGACCGCCTGAGCGAGTGGGCCGACATTGTACTGATTACGTTGATTTCGCTTAACGTATTATCCGTGATTATCGAATCGGTGCCCGAAATTTACGCCGCCGCGCCGGGATTTTTTAACGGCTTCGAGATTTTCTCGGTGATCGTCTTCACCATTGAATACGTAGTCCGCGTTTGGTCCGCGCCCGAGCACCCGGAACGCAAATTCCGCCACGGTTTTTGGGGGCGGCTCCGGTTCATGCTGACACCCATGCAGCTGCTCGACCTGATCGTCATTGCGCCGTTCTATCTGGTGTTCTTCATCCAGGTTGATTTGCGTATGTTAAGGGTGCTCAGGCTGTTGCGGGTTTTCCGCCTGACCCGGTATTCCAATTCCATGGGATTGTTGTTGCAGGTCCTGAAGGAAGAAGCCCGCAACATCGGAGCGGCGTTGTTCGTGTTGCTGCTTCTCATCATCACGGCCGCCAGCCTGACCTATCTGGCCGAGCACAAGGCGCAGCCCGAGGCCTTCGGTTCCATCCCTGCCGCCCTTTGGTGGGCCGTCATCACCATGACCACCGTCGGGTACGGCGACGTCGTACCCATCACGGTGATGGGTAAATTTTTAGGCGCCATTATCGGCATCATCAGTGTCGGCATGGTGGCGCTGCCGGCGGGGCTTTTGGCATCGGGTTTTTCCGAGGCGCTAAGGCGCCGACGCAGCGCCTTTGAACAGGTCGTTGGCGAGGTGATGAAGGACGGTGTCATCGACAACGACGAACGGGTCCGCATCCGCGAAAGCCAACGCGACCTCGGCCTGAGCAAAGACGAAGCGGAAGCCATCCTCAGAGACCGCCACCAGATGGCCGGTCAGGCCCGCCGGTCCGCCCCCGGCCCCGCCCACATCCCAAGGCTGGAAACCTGCCCCCATTGCGGCGAGACCCTGCCCTCACGGCGGCAAGCGGACCGGGGCTAGGATTTAAGGCCGGCGTTAAGTGCGTCGTTAAGTCCCGGGGGGATTACCAGCAAGCCCTGCCTATCGGTAAAATGTGCTAGTGAATACTTTATTCCTAAACCTGCATTCATTCACAACCATCACTAAATCTGTAAATCGAAAGACAATACTCTTGAAGTCCTGACTTAATTGACCATGGACAGGGACGGTTCTCCAAGTGCTTCCCCCTTTATCCAAATTAACTCCTTTGCTGATAAACTCTCGTAAACAGTTTATTCGACGGGAATGACCCGGATCATCGCCTTCACCTTCTATCGACATCGTATGTCCGGTTCCCTCAAGCTGATACCCGTTAAGCCTAAACTTTAATTTTTTCCCTAAGCCTTTGCCCACCCCTTCCCAGTCTAGTGATTGGACAAACGAATCAAATTCCAGCCAATCTCCTTTGGCGGTCACCGATATGGGTTCAGATCGCCCTTTCGTTCGCCAAAAGCCTTCCAAATCCGCGGGTTTTGGGGCCCGGGGTATCTTTGCTTTCTTCGCCCGGTATTCCAGAGCATAGATTTTCTTCTTCACCTGGGCCGCGTCGGTAGCGGTGGGTGCGAGCTTCAGATAGGTTTGCAGCGGGCCGATGGCTTTTTGGTGTTCGCCGGCTTTTTCGTACACCACGCCCAGGTTGAAATGGGCCTGAGCGCAGTTGGGGGCCTTGGTCGCCGCCATTTGGAACTGACTGGCGGATTCCAGGAGCCCCTTTTTGTCCTTGGCGTCCTCAAGGGCGGCGCGGCCATACTCCATTTCACGTTCCGCCGGCTGGCAGGCATCGGTTTGGGCTTGAGCCGGTTGGCCCGGCACCACAACGACGGACAGCATCAACGCCACACAAGCAAACAAATAACGAGACATCAATCCCTCCCTTTTGGGGCGCGTGTCAGACCTCACCGGCGTAAAAATACCGTAGTTTCTTGGTTACGTAAGAGGGGCTTGGGGGCTTTGCCGGCAATAATATCGATGGTAAAGCGCTGGCCATCGGGCGCCATGTTGATCTTCCATTCAAACCTCCACGCCGCCCCGCGACACCCGTAGCTAAAATCTGGGAAATTTGTCACCTCGCATTGTTCACCTATCATCCGGCCGTTCTTTATGGTCGCTTCCAGAAAGGGAACATTTTTTTTCATAGGGGAGTAGTGAGATGTGCATGTAGTCGTATCCAAAACGCCTCGCGCCACTACAATACCCTTCACTTTGGTGCCTGAAATCTCGAAATCGATCAGATACCCATAGTAATAATCAAAAGAACAGCCCTGATCCTGGAAAGGCACTCCCAAACGAGTCTTAGGATGCCCCCAGCTGCCCTGAAGCCGTCTCGCAAAGTTTTCATCTAAACGTGAATTCTGCCCCACCCTTTTGATGCGGTATTCCAGCTTGAAAATTAGTTGTTCCACGCTGGCTGCGTCTGGAGCTTTCGGGTCGAGTTTCAGATAGCGCTCGTAGGCAGATTTAGCCGCCGACAGGCGGTCGCCCTTCTCCGACACGAGACCTAGATTGAAATAGGCGGCGGCGCAATTGGGAGCCTTTTTTACGGCCTTCTCGAACTCCTGTGCTGCACGCAGGAAACCTTGCTGGTCCTTCGCGTCCTCGGTCGCTGCCTGGCCATACGCTAATTCTCTTCTGGCCGCCTGACAGGCATCGGTTTGGGCCTGTGCGGGCAAAACTGCGGCCAGCCCGGCGAGGGTGACGCCGATGATCAGATTGCGTTTCATCATTTTGCGGCCTTTCTGCCCAGATAATCCCAATAGGCAAAAACGCCGCGCAGATAGTGCTCGGCGTTGTCAGCAGTGATCGTGTCCTTGTCGCCCTGCAAGGCGCGGTAGGTTTTTTCCAGATCACCGGGCGTGGCCTCAAGGGCGGCCAGCATCTTGTCGGCGCGCTGGACCCGCCAGTCATGTTTGTTGAGGGGTTTGGCCCCCGGGTCGGGGTTTTTCGGCCCCGGCCACTTCCTGGGGCCGCTGGCCGCGAGGACCGCCTGTAACAGGGCGCTTGATTCCAACGTTGCGGTTTGTCCGGCCTTTTTGGCGCGGTTTTTGTATTGTTCCCCGGCGGCGATATAAGAGGTCTTAAGCCCTTCCAGATAGCTCAGCGCCGTGGACGCCTTGACGTGCGTTCCATGCTTGATGATCTGGCCTTCCAGATAGGCGATGGATTGGTCCAGGTCGCCACGGCCTTCCTCAAGCGCATCCAGGATCAGCCCAGCCCGGTCGGATCTGACATAGCGTTTCCAGGCGCCCTTTGGCGCCTGCATCGGATTTGGCACATAGCGGATACGCAAGCGCGCCTTGGGCCGGGTGAAGAACGCCGGATTGATCGAGGCGGTTTGGGGATTGTTAAGCTGCACCGCGCCCGGGCCCTTAAGGCGCAATTGCCCACCCGGATTTGCCTTGATGCCGAAGGTCGGGGTGCCTGATTTAAGTTGCAGCGTCGAGCCGCCGCCGATCCCTTTAAGAGCGCCGCCCTGGTCCAGGTTGGAACCCTTAAGCGCGCCCAGAATATCGGCCTTGGCTTTTTCGAAGGCCCGTTGTTCGCGGGCTTTTCTTTCGCGCGCGGCTTTCAGGCGGGATTCTTCCTGGCGGCGGATTTCCGCCTGCCGGCGCCGTTGGGCTTCATAATCAGGCTGCGGCGGAGCCCGCGGCGCGGCGCGTTTTCCGCCGCCGGAGCTGCGGTTCGGTGAACTTTGCGTGGAGCGGCGTGGCTCGTCGCAGGTACCGACCCGGTCACACGACATGGCGGAAACCGGCGCGCGGACCTGGTCACGGGCGCTATCGCAGGCGGCTTCCGACGGGTAGCCCCCTTGCTCCCCGGTTGTCCGTCCGCCAATCTTCGCGCAGTCGGAACAATACCAGTCGAATTTCCAGGTGCAGCCCGCGAGGGCCGGCGGGGCATTGAGGGTCGCCAGCCCAAACACGAATACGCCCAGCCCCATAAGACAAACAATGGCGAGAATGTTTCTCATGGGGGGTACCTTGCGCAATCGGTGATGGTCACTTGAGATAAAGGATCAATACGAGTTTAGTTTAAATACATGGCTTTTTGAAGTTTTTAAACGGGGCTCTTCCTCATATGACCGCTCCCATCTAAAGCCTTCGTTGGTGCCGATACCGGCTTGACGCAGGCCCGATAATGTTCTATATTTGTTCTTTGTGCTCTTTGACATTGTGAATAGGGGGAAATCTTTGAACGTCCTTGTGGCGGAGCATTTGTGTGCCCGCTCTGCAGGGCCTAAAAAAACGCGATGATGACAAATGACGACATTTCAGCCCCTGCGCGGGCTATAATTTGTGGTTTTTCAATGTGTTGTAGCCAAAACAGCCGTTCAAAATGATGACATTATGATGACATCTTGACGACATTAGGACGACATCTTGATGACATCGTGACGACTTCACGACGACATGCTGACGACACGACGACGACACGCTGAGGGCGGGCGGATGACACGTTGATGGGCGCGGGCGGATGACGCCTTGAGCAGCCTTACGCTGCCGCCTTGATCGCCGCCGCCTTGACCTTGTCGTCGACGGCGGATTCGAACTGCTGGAAATTGTCCTCGAACAGCTTGCGCAGGGCTTTCGCCTGCTTGTCGTAGGCGTCTTTGTCTTTCCAGGTGTTGCGCGGGTTCAACACCTCGTCCGGCACGTCCGGGCAGGCGTCGGGTACCAGGACGCCGAAATTCGGGTCCTCGGTAAACGAGCCCTGCGCCAGCCGGCCATCGAGGGCCGCGTTGACCATGGCCCGGGTGTGAGAAATCTTCATCCGCTCGCCGACGCCATAACCGCCACCCGACCAGCCGGTATTTACCAGCCAGCACTTGGCCCCGTGCTTGGCCATCTTGTCGCCCAGCAACTTGGCGTAAACAGTGGGATGGCGCGGCATAAACGGCGCGCCGAAGCAGGTCGAGAACGTCGCCTGCGGTTCTTTCAACCCCTTTTCCGTGCCCGCCACCTTGGCCGTATACCCAGACAAGAAGTGATACATGGCCTGATCCGGGGTCAACTGGCTGATCGGCGGCAATACGCCGAAAGCGTCGCAGGTCAGCATCATCAGGTTGGTCGGATGGTCACCTTTGCCGGTCAAAGACGCATTCGGGATCATCTCGATCGGGTAGGACACACGCCCGTTTTCGGTCAGCGTGGTATCGAAAAAGTCCAACTCGCGGCTGTCCGGGTCCATGACCACGTTTTCGATGATCGAGCCGAAGGTGCGCGTCGTTTCGAAAATTTCCGGCTCGGTTTCTTTGGTCAAATTGATCGTCTTGGCGTAACAGCCGCCTTCGAAATTGAAAACTCCGCCGGGGCCCCAGCCGTGCTCGTCGTCACCAATGAGCGTGCGCGAGCTGTCGGCGCTGAGCGTCGTTTTGCCGGTGCCGGAAAGTCCGAAAAAGATCGCCGAATTGCCGTCGGCGCCGATGTTGGCGGAACAATGCATGGGCAGCACGTCGCGCGGCGGCAGCAGAAAATTCATCACCGAGAAGATCGATTTTTTGATCTCCCCGGCATATCCGGAACCGCCCACCAGGACCATCTGACGCGCCATATTGACGACGATGAAGGTGCCCGACGTGGTGCCGTCATGGGCCGGGTCGGCTTCCAGGCTGGGGGCTTGCAATACCGTCCAGGCCGGCTTGAAACCCGGCAATTCCTTGTCATCGGGCTGGATGAACATATTGCGCGCAAACAGGTTGTGCCAGGCGGTCTCGGTAACGACGCGCACCGGCAACCGGTAGGCATCGTCGGCGCCGGCGTAACAATCTTGAACAAACACGTCACGGCCCTGCAAATGGCCGAGCATTTTATCCAACAAGCCCTCGAAGTGGGCTTCGGTCATGGAAACGTTAACCTTGCCCCACCAGATATCATCCTTGGTGGTCGCTTCCTCGACGACAAAACGGTCGTTGGGCGAGCGCCCGGTGTGCAACCCGGTGACGGTGACCATGGCGCCGCCTTGCGACAGCAGGCCTTCGTCGCGGGCCAGGGCCTCGGTGAAAAGCTGCGGCGCCGATAAATTCCAATACGCCGTCTTGACGTTGCCCAGACCATGATTGTCGAGGCCGTAACTGCTGATGCGGTGTCCGGTGTTTTCCACGGAACATCCCTCCCTGTGATTGAAAGCCTTCGAAGCACGGCTTTTTATTAGTTGAAGCTAAACACGCCCCGGCAGACCGGGGCAAACTTTTTTTAGCCCTATTTCTTGGTTTTTTCGGGTTTATCAAGGCCCGCCAACCGCACCAGCTCTTCGCGCACCCCTTGGCGGTCGCTGATCGGGGCTTCAAAGGCAAGCCGGGCCGTGCGTCCGCCCAGCCTCAAATCGGCGCCGTCGGGGTCAATACCGGTCATCTGCCAGCCTTTGCCGCGGCGGCCGAGCAGATGCGCATAATGATCGACGGCGTCTGCGTGGTCCCCGTTCATGTGGTTAAGGACGCCGGTTTCCGCCTTTGCCAGGGCCGAGGCCGCCTTGGCATCGGAAAGCAGGTCTTTCGGTTTCAGCCACACGGCCTGGGCAAAACCACCGACGAAGTGGATACGATCGACCTTCATGCGGAAAAAATTGAAATCCCCGAACCCGGCGTACAGGGCGGCTTCCGGGTGCAGGGCCAGGAAGCGTTTTTGGTGGCGCGGCTCTTTGGTTTTCTGGATTTTGCCCATCACCGTGACGCGGGGGCCGGTCTGCGGGTTTTTAAGCCGCGATCCTTCTTCGAACAACAGCGCCGCCCGCTTGTCACCGTAGAGGTTTTGGGTGTGGTCCGACAGATTGGAAAACAACATGATCGGGCTGGCGTCAACATCAAAGGCGACGCTGATTAATGACCCGTAGGGCCAGCCGTCATCATTCATCACCGTCGACAGAATCGCCGAGCGCGCGCGCCGCACCTGCAAGCGCGAGGCCCGGACAAAATCGGTGCGGTTGAGCTTTTTCGGCCTGGTTGCCATTGCCCCCGGCTCTATGATTTTTCGAAGCGGTTATAAAAATATCCCACAAGCCCGCCCAGCACGATCCAAAACAGACCGGTTACGACAAAAACCGCAATAGCGAATTCCGACGCCAGTTCCGCCGGCACTTTCCCCACCGCCTCGCCGTACGCAATGTCATGGGACGGCGCGCCGATAATATGCGGCAGCACGATCAACACCGCGCCCAGCGCCTTGAAGTGTATGCCCGGCGATAAAAACAACAGCCCCAGCCCGACCGCCGTCGCCACCGCGGTGCCCAGCCACCAGGTCTGGCGAGCGGCCAGATCGGCGGCCTGCATGCCGGGCAGTTCCGGCGCCAAGCCCAGCGAGGGGGCGGCAAAGAAGGCGGCAAAACCGCACAATCCCCACACCATCCCCTGGTGCCAATCGACATTACGCCCGAAAAGCGACACCGCGCCGCATAACAGAAATGCAAACCCGATACCGGTCAGCACATCGGTCAGCAAGGTAAAGCCAGCGCGCTCAAACCCGCCGCCGGGGGCGGTTTCAAGGGCGGCGCCCGTTTCATAAACTTCGGCGGCCAGAATCAACGGCGTCGTCTTGAGCATATGGCCGCCCCACAGAAATACGCCCGCGACAAAGCCCGCGGCCAGGGCCGTCAGCATCAATCTTGCAAACATGAAATGCCCCCGTCAGTGACAGGGAAACGAGAGCGCGTGGCGCCCATCGTGGGCAGCGTTATGAATGGTCGACGAATGGGCGAAGCCCACACCAAAAACAATAAACGCCCCAAACATCAAGGCGAGAACGCCAGACAGCAGGCGCGAAGCGTCAATCGCCGGAACTGGAATGGCAGATAATTTTGATTTGCTCAACATGGTCAATAATCTCCGTTGCGGTTATGGCAGTTTCGACCGGGTTTCAATCGGTCGAATCGTCACCGCTACGGCTTTTACCGCACCGCCGGAATCCCCCGTCCCGCAGGTTCGCGATGTTAAGGACGGCAGGTCTCCTGGCTTGCGGTTCTCCATTTCCTGCCGCCTTCCCGGTTTCCCAGTGGCATTGTTGGCATGGAAACTCACCGCCTACAGTTGCGGGGGCAGCCCCGGTTAAAAGTCCCTTCAAGGTCGACTTTGCCGCGTTCCCTTTTGATCCCCAGGCTTTGTCACCCTCAGGGGAACCATCCAGAAAGAAATATAAATCGCCGCCAGGGCCGCCGTCAATCGCCTTAATTCGCGGTCTTGCACTTTAAACCGCTATAATTTTGCCATAAATCATCGTTAGGGATGATCCGGAAACTTTCCTAATAGTCGTTTGAATGCCTTAAAAGGGCAAAAAGGAGCCGTCGATGCCCAATACCATCGCCCTTGTCGATGATGACCAGAATATCCTGGCCTCGCTGTCCGCCGCCTTGAAGGACGAGGGCTATCACGTCGAAACCTATGTCGACGGCGTCGAAGCGCTGGACGGGATCACGCGACGCCCCGTCGATCTGGCGATCCTCGACATCAAGATGCCGCGCATGGACGGCATGGAACTGCTGAGCAGCCTGCGCCAGAAAAATAACCTGCCGGTGATCTTTTTGACCTCCAAGGACGACGAGGTCGATGAGGTCATGGGGCTGCGCCTGGGCGCCGACGATTATATCAAAAAACCGTTTTCCCAGCGCCTGCTGCTGGAACGCATCCGTGCTGTCCTGCGCCGCCATGAACTGGGCGGCCAGGAACAACCCGGCAAGGACGCGCTGCGCCGCGGCGAACTGGTTCTCGACCCGGCCCGGCATCTGTGTACCTGGAGTGGCCAGGAGGTCAACCTGACGGTGACCGAATTCCTGCTGGTCGAAGCCCTGGCGCGACGCCCCGGCCACGTCAAAAACCGCGACCAGTTGATCGACGCTGCCTACGGTGAAAATATCTACGTCGATGACCGGACCATCGATAGCCACGTCAAGCGCCTGCGCCGGAAGTTCAAGGAAGTCGACAAGGAATTTGCCGAGATCGAGACCCTCTATGGTGTCGGGTACAGGTACCGTGGAACGTGACCCCCGCCTTGAGTAAATGACAGAACCATGGGGGGTGAAAACAAAAAAACCGGGGCGCCGGAAAAGCCTAAGAAACGGCGCGTATTTTCACCGCTGACGCGGCGCATCCTGGCCATCAACATTCTGGCGCTGGGCATTCTGGGCGCCGGTCTTCTGTATCTGGGCGAATACCGGAAAAACCTGATCGAGGCGGAAATCAAGGCGCTGGCAGGGCAAGCGCAGATGTTCGCAGCGGCCTTGGGCGAAGGCGCCGTCGCCACTAGCCCTTCCGGGCAGCAACTGGTATCGGAAATCGCCGACAGGATCGTCCGCCGGCTGGTCGAGACGACCCACACCCGGGCCCGGCTGTTCCACACCAACGGCGTCATAGTCGCCGATTCCAGGCGGCTCATAAACCCGGGGCGGCTGGTCCAGGTCGAGGAACTGCCGCCGCCGACCGACGGCGGGCGCGTGTTACCTGCCGTGCTCGATATCTATGACCGGCTGATGCGCCACCTGATGCGGCAGGAAACCCTGAAGGTCTATCGGGAACCGGTCCGCCAGCACGCCACCGATTATCCGGAAGTCGTCGAGGCGCTCGGCGGCGAAACAGTGGCAACGACATGGAGCGCCGGCGGCGACCACATGATCCTCAGCGTCGCCGTGCCGGTACAGCGCTACAAACATGTCCTGGGTGCTTTGATGCTGACCCGGGGGTCGCAGTCCATCGACCAGGCGGTGCTGGAAGTCCGCATCAATATCCTGGAAATTTTTGCTGTCGCATTGGCCGTCACGGTGTTGTTATCGATGTATCTGGCGCGCACCATCGCGCGCCCCATTCACCGGCTGGCCGAGGCTGCGGAACGGGTGCGCACAGACCACGGCCGCCAGCAAACCATTCCCGACTTTGCCGGGCGTAACGATGAAATCGGCGATTTGGCGGCAAGCCTCAAGGACATGACCGAGGCCTTGTGGGAACGCATGGACGCCATCGAAAGTTTCGCCGCCGATGTCGCGCACGAGATCAAAAACCCGCTGACGTCGTTGCGCAGCGCGGTCGAAACCACGGCGCGGCTGAAAGACCCGGAACAGCAACGCAAATTAATGACCATCATCCAGGAAGACGTCGTTCGCTTGGATCGCCTGATCAGCGATATTTCCGATGCCTCGCGCCTGGATGCGGAATTGTCGCGGGCGAAAACCGAACCCGTGGATATCGGCGCCATGCTGGCAACCCTGGCCGATATTCACGAAGTCACCGGCGCCAAAGACAACAAGGGCATCAACATTAAAATTGAGACCATCGGCACCGCTGAAGGCACCCTGGTGTTGGACGGGATCGAGGGCCGTCTGGCGCAGGTATTCAGAAACCTGCTAAGCAATGCCCAGTCCTTCAGCCCCGAAGGCGGGACCATTACCATCACCATATCCAAAGAACAGGGCTGGCTCGTCATTGACATTCAAGACGAAGGACCGGGGCTTTCAGACGGCAAGGAAGAAACCGTTTTCGAACGGTTTTACACGGAACGCCGGGCGACGGAAAAATTCGGCACCCATTCCGGCCTCGGTTTAAGCATATCCAAACAGATTATCGACGCCCACGGCGGCCAGTTAACGGCCGGCAACCGGACCGACTCCGCAGGGCGGGTTTTGGGTGCAAAATTTAGCGTCCGCCTGCCTGTCCTCTGAAAGCGGGGCAGTTGACAGAGAACCCCGCGGGCTCCACGCTTGCCGTCATGGAACAAGTTCATGCTACCTGCATCGATTTAGGCGGCAAGGGCGTTTTGCTTCGCGGTCCCTCCGGCAGCGGCAAATCGGACCTGGCACTCCGGCTCATCGACGGCGGCGCCAGGCTGGTCGCTGATGACCGCACGGATTTGACCTTGCGAGATAATGCCGTTATCGCCACGGCGCCGGAAAAATTGACCGGTAAGATGGAAGTCCGGGGCCTCGGCATTGTGAGCGTCGATTTCCTGCCGGAAACGGCGCTCGCCCTGGTCGCCGACCTGATCGCGCCGGCGGACGTTGAACGGATGCCGGAACCGGCGAAAGTTGATTTACTGGGCCTTTCCGTAGCGTTGATCCGGCTTGCGCCGTTTCAGGCATCGGCGCCCGCCAAGGTGCGGGCTGCCCTTAATTCAATCGCCGGGGTATAATATTCCGCCATGAACGAGCCCACCCCAATTTTACCTGCTGCATCGCCGGTGCTTCTGGTAACGGGCGTTTCCGGCGCCGGTAAAAGTTCGGCCCTGAAGGCGCTGGAGGATCTCGGGTACGAAGCCGTGGACAACCTTCCCGTTTTGTTGATCGAGCGCATGATCGCGCCGGGAGATTTCCCCCATCCCATCGCCATCGGCGTTGACATCCGGACCCGCGATTTCGACGCCACCGCTTTCCTGGAAGCCATGGACATGCTGACCCAACGCCCCGATACGGACGTCAAATTGTTGTTCTTCGATTGCGATGACGATGTTCTGGTCCGTCGTTTTGAAGAAACCCGCCGCCGCCATCCGTTGTCGGACGACCGCCCGGTCAGTGACGGATTGCGCCGGGAAAGAAGAATGATGGCGCCGTTGCTGGAGAAAGCCCACGTCATCATCGACACGTCTGATATGGCGCTCAAGGACCTGAAACGGACCATCGAAGGGCACTTTACCCTTGAAGACAGCGCCGGACTGGCGGTGTTCGTGACATCCTTTTCCTTCCGCCGGGGGCTGCCCAGGGACGCCGATCTGGTGTTCGATGTCCGGTTTCTGAACAATCCCCATTACGACCCCGATTTGCGACCGCTTTCGGGCCTCGATCAGGCCGTCGGCGCGTTCATCGCCGCTGATGTGGGCTTCGATACTTTCTTCGGCAACCTGACCCGGTTGCTGGAGCCATTATTGGATCGCTATACCAAGGAGGGAAAAAGCTACCTGACCATCGCCATCGGCTGTACCGGCGGACGGCATCGTTCGGTTTTTGTCGCCGACAAACTGACCCGGTGGCTTGATGGTAAAGCCCGGCACCTGCAATTGCGGCATAGAGACCTGGATCAATCGGGCCATTAAAAAGTCTGGCCTCGATTTTCCGTGTTTTTTTAGGATTTTCTTATAGGATTTCGCTCTGGTTCCCCTGGGGTTCCCCTGGGGTTCCCCTGGGGTTCCCCTGGGGTTCCCCTGGCAGCACAGAAGGAGACGTTTTTCAATGATCGGGATGGTGCTTGTTACCCACGGGCGGCTGGCGGTGGAATTGATCGCGGCCCTTGAGCACGTGGTCGGCGCACAGCCGAACGTAACCGCCGTCTGCATCGGCCCCGACGATGACATGGAACAACGACGCGCCGAAATTCTCGATAGCGCCGCCAAGGCGGACGAAGGAGACGGCGTCATACTGCTGACCGACATGTTCGGCGGCACGCCGTCAAACCTGGCAATCTCGGTCATGGACAAGGCGCAAGTTGAAGTCATCGCCGGCGTCAACCTGCCGATGCTGATCAAGCTGGCCAGTGTGCGAAAAACCGAAACCCTCGCCGACGCCATCGAAAGCGCCCAGGAAGCAGGGCGCAAGTATATCAACATCGCCTCCAAGCTATTGTCCCAGGAAGAGGAATGAGCCCAGAGAATACTGCCCAAAATGGAGACGGCAACGAAACCGTCCGCCGCCAGCTTACCATCCTCAATTCCAGGGGGTTGCACGCCCGCGCGGCAGCCAAGTTTGCCAAGACGGTCGGAGACTTCGACGCGGAAGTCATGGTCTGCCGGGGGGATATGAGCGTTTCCGGCCTGTCCATCATGGGTCTGATGATGTTAGCCGCGTCGCCGGGCAGCGCGGTCAATCTGGCGGCCACGGGCGCAGAGGCCGAAGCCGTCCTCGATGCCCTCGAAGCGTTGATCGCGGACAAGTTCGGCGAAGATAAACATTTAAGCGCCCCTGGTATTTAAAAGGCGCGGAAACAAAACCGATGACCAAGGAACAACATTTCAGCGGCGTCGGCGTCGCCTCGGGCATTGCCATCGGCAAGGCCTATGTTCGCGAAAGCGGCTCCGTTGATGTGCCTGAACGCCGGATCACCAAAAAACAAATCAAGGCCGAACAAGAACGACTGGGCGGCGCCGTCAGTCTGGCGCGCCGGCAAATCCGGCGGCTGCAATCGCGCATCGCCGCCAAGACCGACGCGGCGGCCGAAGAACTGGGCTTTTTGTTAGACGCCTATTTGCAGATGCTCCAGGATTCGCGCCTTGTCCGCGGCGCCAAAACCCGTATCGCCGAGCATCAAATAAACGCCGAAGCCGCCGTCAATGCCGAGGTCGCCGACATCGCCGAGGTTTTCCAGGCCATGGACGACAGCTACATCGCCGGTCGCATTGACGACATCCGCGAAGTCGGCAACCGCCTGCAACGCAACCTGACGAAAACGCCGGGCAAACAATTTTCGGCTATTCCCAGAGGCGGCATCGTCGTCGCCGAACAACTGACCCCCGCCGATACGGCGCAATTGGACCCCGAACGCGTCGCCGGCGCTGCCACCATGCTCGGCAGCGCCGAGGGGCATACGGCGATTATGGCCAGGGCCTTGGGCCTGCCGACAGTGTTGGGCGCCGCCAGCCTGATGGAGGGGATCAAAACAGGTGACGACATCATTGTCGACGGCATGTCCGGTCGCGTTATCGTCAACCCGTCAGCGAAAACCATCCAGGCCTACGAACGCCGGCGCGCCGAACACATCAAGGGTACCCGCCGCCTGGATAGGCTTCGCAACCTGCCCGCCGTCACCCGCGACGATACGCAAGTCACGCTTCAGGCTAACGTTGAGTTACCCATCGAAATGAACATGGTCATCCACTCCGGGGCCGAAGGGATCGGCTTGTTGCGCAGCGAGTTCATGTTCATGAACCGTGAAACCATTCCCACCGAGGACGAACAGGTAGCATCCCTGAAATCCGTCATTGATGTCATGGGCAAGCGGCCGGTGACGATTCGAACCCTGGATGTCGGCGCCGAAAAGCCGGTGGCGGCGTTGCTCGAAGGAATCGAGAGCGAAGCTGTGTCCAACTTGGGCCTGCGCGGCATCCGCCTGTCTTTGGCCCAGCCGGATGTCCTGGAAACCCAGTTCCGGGCTATTTTGCGCGCCGCCAACAGTGGCCCGGTGCGTATTCTTCTGCCCATGGTATCGACGGTGTCGGAAGTCCGCCGGGCGCGTGAAATCCTCAAAAAGGCAGCGACAAAATTGCGCCGCCGTGGCATCGCCTTGCCCGATACCCTGCCCCCCATCGGAGTTATGATCGAAGTTCCCGGCGCCGCCCTGGCCGCTGATTCCATTGCCCAGGTCAGTGATTTCCTGGCCATCGGGTCGAATGATTTAACCATGTATACGCTGGCCATCGACCGCGGCAACGAACACGTGGCGCATCTGTTCGACCCGTTGCATCCGGGCGTGCTGCGGCTCATTCAATTCGCCACCGGGGCTGCGCTGCGCGCCCGCATCCCGATTTCCATCTGCGGCGAGATGGCCGGAGACCCGCGCTATTCGGCGCTGTTGTTAGGCATGGGCATCCGCGAGCTGTCGATGGCGCCGAGCAATATCCCGAGGGTCAAAAAACGCATCCGCGAAATGGACATGGCCGCCGCCAACCACCGCGCCGGCATCATCATGGACCAGATCGATTCCGGCCGCATCGCCATGTTGCTGGATGATTTCAACGCCTTGGCATAGGGCTTTCCGAAAAAGCCGACATAACGACAGGCCAAGCGTCTGGATTAACCACGGTCAATGGGATCCAATCCCAGTTTCTTTAGTATGGCTTTGCGATGAACATCAACGCCATCCGAATCTTCAGCAGGGCCGCCATGGCGCTCGAGAAGATGCGCCGTCTGCCCGCAATCAGGAACGGCAGGCTTGTCGAAGCTGTGTCTCGTGGCTACATCCGTAAAGTGGCCCTCATCTAAGAGCCGGCCCCGTCCGCCGTGTGGAGTGGCTATGTCGAGCAAGTGGAAATCTATTGAAAGTATTGTTTCTGCCGAGCAGTTACGCCGCTTCGCCGATATATCGAAAATAAAGGAAGAAGAACAAGAAACCCAATACGCCAATAAGATGAATTTTTTATTCGAAGAAAAAAAATATCAATTTTCTCATGCGGAATTTTCCGAACAAGAATTTCAAAGTCTGGCGCGAAAAGCGATGGACGCCGCGAAAAATGGAAAATATGAGGTTGAAGTTATGAGATTCCCTGCCCTGTATTGCACCGATGGCGGCAGGGCTATCAACAACACTGAAAAAAACTGGCCGGAAACTTTGGTCGGCAAGGCGCGGAGCTTTTATAAATTCTGGGAAAAACACGGGCACCCAAACGGCTATCGTTTGAAGGCAAGGATTAATGATTATCCAGGAGGGTTTATAGGAGATATCAGCATTTTCATTGATTGGTCTTAGGGCAGGCTGCGGTTATCTTGTGGTTGTTTTATGGCGGGGCTGCGGCCCTTCTCCCCTCATAGGAGGTCTTCTTGTCAGGCCCTTCTTGTCACCTATGGGGCACCCGTTTACTCTTTACCGGTGTTTTCTGAATTATCATTGTTACAGGCATTTTCCGCCGGCGCCGTCGTGGTGTCGGTGTTGGCGTTGGCTATTGTGGTTTCCCTGAAAAGCCGCCAGGGAGAAAATGAGGCCGAGCGCCGTCGCCTTGAGGCCGTCGCCATCAAGGCCAGGGAAATGATTGCCGCCGCGCCCGACGGCCTGTTTCTTTGGGACGGCGCCAACGGTGGGTTCACCTGTTCCAGGCGCTTGGCCCAACTGCTCGAACTGGAAGACGGGGTGCGGTCGCGCTACGACGACATTCGCATTCGTTTTGATGGCGACTCGCTGAAATCCCTGGAACAAGGCGTCTCGCTGCTGCGCGGCGCCGGCACGGGTTTCGATTTGATACTGGAATCGAGACATCGGCGAATTCAGGCGATCGGCGCGCGCGCCCAAACCGACGCCGGTGAAACCCTGGCCGACATGGTGTGGATGCGCGACATCACCGCTATCGGCAAAAAGGCGGAAATGGAAGCCGGGCCAAGCAACACATCAGGCAACGCATCCGCCAACACGTCAGGTTTGCAGGACCGCCACCTGACGGCGCTGTTGGACGCCCTGCCGATGCCGGTGTGGCTTCGCGATTCGAACCTGTCGCTGGCGTTCGTCAATCTCGCCGCCCGCGATATCGCCCCCACCGACCCCGCGCTGGCGGCGCAGGCGCGCAATCAGGGGAAATCTCTCTCGGAAACAAAACACCTGGGCAGCGATGCCGATTCAAAATTGGAAGTGACGGAAACCCCGCTCGGTATTCTCGGCGGCGGGGATGGCGGCGCCACCGGCGGCACCATTGGCATCGCCATTGCTCGCGCTGATAGGGAGAAGACTGAAGAAAACAACGCCGTGCTCGACACCCTGGACACCGCCATCGCCATTTTCGACGGCGGACAGAACCTGACCTATTTCAACGACGCCTATGTCCGGCTTTGGCGGCTGGACGCAGACTGGTTGAAGACAAAACCGGGCTTCGGCGATGTTCTGGAAAAGCTCCGCGAAGGCCGGCGTTTGCCGGAAGTCGCTGATTTCCGCGATGATAAAATGACCCGGCTTGAGATGTTTGAAACCCTGATCGAGCCTTTTGAAGAACTGCTGACGTTGCCCGACGGCCGCGCCATCCAAAGCCGTGTCAGTCGCTATGACAAAAGCGGTCTGGTCTTTGTTTTCGACGATGTATCTTCACGGCTTGATCTTGAGCGCTCTTATAAATCCCTCGACGCGGTGCAGCACGAAACCCTGGATAACCTCAACGAGGGCATCTGCGTGTTCGGCGCCGACGGCCGACTGAAGCTTTTCAACCCGGTATTCCAGGGCCTTTGGGAGTTCGAGAAAAGCGCCTTGAACGAGGATTTCCATGTCAGCGATTTCGTCGAACACACGCGCAGCAAAGTAACGGTCGAGGGCGGCTGGGATGATTTGAGCTGGGGCGTGCATAAGGAACGGGTCGTCGCCCGGCTGATGACCCGCGAAAACCGCACCGGCAAGCTGGAACTGAACAACGGCACCGTCGTCGAGTTTGCCAACGTGCCGCTGCCCGACGGGGCCATGCTGCTGAGTTACCTGGACGTCACCGCCTCGACCCGTGTCGAACAGGCGTTGCGCCAGCGCGCCGAAGGGCTGGCCGAGGCCGACCGGCTGAAATCCAAGTTCATCTCCAACGTATCGCACGAAATACGCATCCCCCTGAACACCATCCTCGGTTTCGCCGATATGCTGGGCCAGGAGTATTTCGGCAAGCTCAACCGCCGCCAGGGCGAATACGCCCACGGCATCTTAGACGCCACCCGCGGGCTGATGTCGGTGGTCAGCGATATCCTCGATCTTGCGTCTATTGAGGCCGGTAACCTTGAATTGGACCACGACACCGTTGACGTGCACGGCTTGCTGGTATCGGCCCTGAACCTGATTCAGGAACGCGCCCGGTCGAAAGAATTAAAACTGGAATTCGACTGCGCCCCCGACATCGGCTGGATATCCGCCGACGGCAAGCGCCTGAAGCAGGTCGTGTTCAACCTGCTGTCCAACGCCGTCACCTTTACCCCGGCGCGCGGCACCGTGCGCCTTGAATCCCGGCGCCAGGACGATGACCTGATCATCACCGTCGCCGACACCGGCATCGGCATTCCCCAGGGCGACCGGGACCGGGTGTTCCAGCCGTTCGAACAAGGCAGTCATGAAAATGGCGCCGACAAAGACGGCCCCGGGGGCACCGGGGGCGCCGGGCTGGGGTTGAGTCTGGTCAGAAACTTTATCCAGCTGCACGGCGGCACGGTCGAGGTGAAATCACCACAAGGACGGGGCACCACTGTCACTTGCGTCTTGCCGGCCCAAGGGGCATCCAAAGGGACGTCCCAAGAGGCAGATAATGACGATAGCCCGAAAGCAGAATAAAATCGCCCTCACCGATGAAGCCGCCACCATCCGGTTGGCCGCTCGGGTGGCGGGGGCAGCGAAACCGGGCGACGTGCTTGCCCTTTCCGGCGACCTTGGCAGCGGCAAAACCGTATTCGCGCGGGCTTTTATCAACGCCCGTTCAACCGAGCCCGAAGAAGTCCCCAGCCCGACTTTTACCCTGGTCCAGGAATATCAATTCCCCCCCGATATCGCGGTTTATCATTTTGACCTTTTCCGCATCGAAAATGCGGACGAAACCCTGGAGTTGGGCATAGACGAAGCCTTCCGGGACAGCATTTCACTGATAGAATGGCCCGAACGCATCGCGGGCCGCTTGCCCGACGACCGGCTGGAAATCGTCCTCACCCAGGGAGATGACGCCGGCGCCAGACAAGCGGACCTGTTGGGTATGGGGTCATGGGGACCACGGCTTGAAAAAATCCTTGTTCAAGGAGCAGTTGGTGACTGAACGCGACGGCCTGATCGAGAAATTTCTTGCCGCCCATGGCTGGCAAGGCGCCACACGCACGCCGTTGGACGGGGATGCGTCGTTTCGGCGCTATGAACGGCTGGCGCAGGGCGGGCGCAGGGCCATGTTGATGGATGCGATGGGGCCAGATGAAAATGTCGATGCCTTTGTCGCCATCGCCCGGCATTTGAAATCCCTGGGCTTCAGCGCCCCTGATATTTTCGCCAAGGGCAAGCCCGACAACTTGCTGTTGTTGGAAGACCTGGGCCAAGAAACCTATACCAAGGTATTGGAAGAAAGCGCCGAGCGCGAAGTGGAACTTTACGAGCTCGCCGTTGACGTATTGATCGCGTTGCACGGTATCGCACCGAAATATGTCGCGCCGCCGGGACTGCCGCCTTATGACGACGAAAAATTGCTGGAAGAAGCGTTTCTCCTCACCGACTGGGCGTTGCCCCGCCTTTCCGGTGCGCCGTTGAAGCCGGAAATTCTGGGTGCCTATCGGGATGCCTGGTTGCAAATTTTCCCCGCCGTCCACCAGCAACCGCAAACCCTGGTGCTGCGTGATTTTCATGTCGATAACCTGATGGCGCTGGCCGGACGCGACGGGGTCGCGCGGTGCGGGCTTCTCGATTTTCAGGACGCCGTCATCGGGCCTGGGGCTTATGATTTGATGTCGCTGCTGGAAGATGCCCGGCGCGATATTGATCCAACGCTGAAAGCCGCCATGCTGGATCGCTATTGCGCCGCCTTCCCGGAACTCGACCGGAAAGAATTCGACGCTGTTTTTGCCATCCTCGCCGCTCAACGGCACGCCAAGGTCATCGGTATTTTCACCCGCCTCAGTGTGCGCGACGCCAAGCCCGCCTATTTGGCGCACATCCCGCGCGTTTGGCGATTGCTCGAAACGGCGCTGGCGCACCCGGCGCTCGGCCCCGTGACAGCCTGGTTCGAGGCGCATGTGCCGCCCGAGCATCGGTCATGACGGTGGACAAAAAAGCGCCTCCCCAGAAAGCAATGCTGCTGGCCGCCGGGCTCGGCACCCGCATGGGATCGATGACCGAGGACAGGCCGAAACCATTGATCGAGGTCGATGGCCGCGCCTTGATTGATCATGCCCTTGATCGTCTGCAAGAAACCGGCGTCGATGAGGTCGTTATCAACACGCATTATCTGGCCGAGCAGCTCGAAGGCCATTTGATGGGGCGCAAGACCCCGAAGATCGAATTTTCGAGGGAAACCGACTTGCTCGATACCGGCGGCGGCATCAAAAAAGCCCTGGCCTTTTTCGGCGACGCCCCCTTTTTCGCCGTCAACACCGACGCGCTGTGGTTGAACGGCCCGTTTGACGCGCTTTCGCGGATGGCCGCGGCCTGGAACGACAAAACCATGGACGGGTTGCTGTTGCTGCATTCCACCGTTGACGCCTATGGCTATACGGGTACCGGCGATTTCAACGCCGACGGCGACGGCAAGCTGGTCCGGCGTCTGGAATCGGAAGTCTCGCCGTGGCTGTTCACCGGCATCCAGATGCTGCACCCGCGGCTGTTCAACGGCGCGCCCGAAGGCGCTTTTTCCATCAATCATATGTACGACAAGGCGATGGAGGACGGCCGGTTGTTCGGGGCCGTTCACGACGGCGAATGGTTCCACGTCGGCACGCCGGAAGGGTTAGAACAAGCGGAAACCTACATGCAGATACGTTATGCCGGCATCAGACGCCGCTAGGGTTTTCACAATCCCTGCCGGGCTGGCGTTCGTTGACGTGCTGGCGGCGGGCATACAGGACAAGTGGGGCGAGACGCCGCAACAACTGGCCCAGGTTACGGTTCTGGTGCCGACCCGGCGCGCCCGGCGCAGCCTTGCGGAAGCGTTCCTCCGCCAAAGCCTGGGCCAGGCCATGTTGTTGCCCCGGATGATTGCCTTGGGCGACATGGATGAGGACGAAGTGCTGCTGTCGGGCGGCGGCTTCGGGGAAGGGTCTCTGGGTGTGCCGGAAGCCGCCGGTGGCCTCAGGCGGCAATTGATGCTGACAAAAATTGTCTTGGCCCGATCGCCGGATATCGGCCCCGACCAGGCGGCGCATCTGGCCCTGGAACTGGGGCGGCTGCTCGATCAGGTGCACACCGAACGGCTGTCCTTTAAAGACCTCGCCGGCCTGGCGCCCGACGTCTTTGCCGAACACTGGCAGGAAACGCTCGATTTCCTGAAAATCCTCACCGAGGTCTGGCGCGGCGTTCTTGACGGCGACGACGCCATTGACGCCGCCGACCGGCGCAACCGGCTGTTCGACGCCCAAGCCCAGGCATGGCAATCAACCCCGCCCCAAACTCCTGTTATCGCCGCCGGGTCGACCGGCTCCATCCCCGCCACCGCCGATCTGCTGGCTGTCGTCGCCGGCCTGCCGCAAGGCCAGGTGGTGCTGCCGGGGCTTGACCAGGACGCCACCGCAGCAGCCTGGGCGGCGCTTGAAGATCACCATCCGCAGTTCGGCATGGCGAGGCTTCTAAAACACTTCGGCATTACCCGCGACGATGTCGGCATCTGGCCGGGTGCTGGAGAACCGTCTTCGCGCTCGAAGCTCATCAATGCCGCCCTCACCCCGGCGGGCCAGGAAGCGCCTGAAGAGGACCTGCCTGAAGGGGACCTGAATGGCGCGCTTTCAGGCGCCACCTTGATTAATTGTCCCGGCCCCCGGGAAGAAGCCGCCGTCATCGCGCTTATTATGCGTCATGCGCTGGAAGAAGAAGGCAAGACCTGTGCGCTGGTGACGCCGGACCGGGGTCTGGCGCGCCGGGTGGCGGCTGAGGCCCGGCGCTGGGGCCTGGAGATCGATGATTCCGCCGGCCAGCCTCTGGCCCGGACAGCCCCCGGTGCGTTCCTGTTGTTGACGGCGCGCATGGTCGCCGACGATCTGGCCCCGGTTTCCCTGCTCGCCGCCCTCAAACATCCACTGGCCAACAGCGTCTCCAAAGGCGATGTCCGTGACCTGGAAATCGCCGTCCTTCGCGGCCCCCGGCCAGGGCCGGGGATTGCCGGCCTCAAGGCGGTCATCGACAGCAAGCGAAAACCCGGTCTGGCGGCATTTCTGAAGACCCTGGAAGCCATCATTCAGCCCTTTGCCGCCGAAATGAAAAACGCTGTTCCATTCACCGATACCCTGAAGGCGCACATCGGCATGGCCGAGGCGCTGGCCAATGCCGAACTGCTTTGGGCCAAAGACGCCGGCGAAGCCTGCGCCGGTTTTGTCGCCGACCTTCTGGACGCGGCCAGGGACTTAGGCTCCATCAGCGCCGCCGATTATCCGGCATTTCTGGAAACCCTGATGGCCGGGCGCATGGTCCGCCCGCGCTATGGCCTGCACCCCAGGCTGCATATCTGGGGCCTGCTGGAAGCCCGCCTGCAACAGGCCGACCTGATGATCCTGGGTGGCCTCAATGACGCCACCTGGCCACCGGAAGCGCAACCCAGCCCGTGGATGAGCCGCCCCATGTTGCAAAAATTCGGCCTCCCCGCCCCGGAACGGCGCATCGGTTTGACGGCGCATGATTTTGTCCAGGCCTTCTCGGCCCCGAATGTGGTGCTGACCCGCGCCGAGCGGGTTGACGGCACCCCGACCGTGGCGTCGCGCTGGCTGCTGCGGCTGCAAAATCTGCTGGAAAAAAAGCGCCTGGAAAACGCCCTGGCTTCACCATATCCCTGGTTGCAATGGGTCGAGGCGCTGGATCAGCCCGAACAAAGCCGCCAGGTCGCCGAGCCGCGACCGAGCCCGCCACTGCCCGCCCGCCCCAGGAAATTGTCCGTCACCCAAATAGAGCACCTGATCCGCGACCCTTACGCCATCTATGCCCGCCATGTCTTGAAGCTCCGCCCCCTCGACCCCCTGGACGCCGAGCCGGGGGCGGCAAACCGGGGCATTATCATCCACGACGTGCTGCATGCGTTTGTCGCGCAATACCCGGACGAGCTGCCCGCCGACGCCGAACGGCGCCTGATCGAGATCGGCCGGGAAATTTTCCAAGCCGCCAATATCCCGCCCGGCGTCGAGGCGTTCTGGTGGCCCCGGTTCGAACGCATCGCCGAATGGTTCATCGATTACGAACGAAACCACCGCGCCGCCGGATTCCACACCGTGGCGACGGAGATAAGCGGCGAAATGCAGATCAACGGCCCCGCTGGAACCTTCACGCTCACCGCCCGCGCCGACCGCATCGACCGGCGCGCCGACATCGGTCTTTCGGTCATCGATTACAAGACCGGGCTAGCGCCAAGCGCACCGCAAGTGAAGGCCGGGTTTTCACCCCAATTGCCGCTCGAAGCCGCCATCGCCGAAGCCGGCGGGTTTGAAAAACTGGACCCGGAAGAAACCGCACAACTGGTCTACCTGTCGCTTTCCGGCGGCCGTAAAGCGGGTGAGGAAAAGGTGCTCAAGCTCGACGTCGCAGAAACCGTCGCCGACACCGTCAAAGGGTTTAAAGACCTCGTCGCCAACTACGACAACCCGGACATGCCTTATCTGTCGCAGCCCCGGCCCATGCTGCTCGAACGCGTCGGTGACTACGACCACCTGGCCCGCATCCTGGAATGGCGCGGACGAACAGAGAGCAACGAATGAGTAAACAACCCTCCCACGTCCCTGGGCATACCGGCGCCCAGGTCGCCGCCGCCGATCCGGCCCAGTCGGTCTGGGTATCGGCCAACGCCGGCACCGGCAAGACGCATGTCTTGATCGAGCGGATTTTGCGCTTGTTGTTGGCCGGGACCGCAGCCAACCGAATTTTATGCCTGACCTTCACCAAGGCGGCGGCGGCGGAAGTCGCCACCCGACTGAGTGCGCGCCTCGGCCATTGGGCAGCAATAGGTTCAGCCGCACTTGCAAAAGACCTAAAGGCCATATTGGGCAAACCGCCCGGCGATGAAGAAACAACTTTGGCCAGGTCATTGTTCGCCAAAGTTCTGGAAACACCGGAAGGCATCCGGGTGCGCAACCTGCATTCGTTTGCCGAATCGCTGTTGGGGCGGTTTCCGGTGGAAGCGGGGCTGGTGCCGCACTTTACCGTTATCGATGAGCGCCGCAGCGCCGAGCTTAGGGCCGAGGCGCACAACCGCCTGCTTAGCGGCGCTGGCCAAGCCGCCGATGACGTGCGCGCTGCCCTTCGGCATTTAGCGGGCTTGGTCAACCAGGAACAGTTCGCCGGTATCATGGGTGAGCTTGATGACAAGCGGGGCGCACTTCGCCACCTACTCGATGCCCGTGGCGGACATTCCGGCCTGATGGCAAGTGTCCGCCAAGCCCTTGGTCTCGGTGCGGAAGAAACGACGGCAAGCGTTCTGGACGCTGCGCTCAGCGATACCGCCTTCGACCATCCGGGGCTTACCCGCACGCTCGATGCCCTTGAGCAGGGAAC
>LFEN01000018.1 GCA_001510075.1 Alphaproteobacteria bacterium casp-alpha2 | reverse complement strand
TTATAGCCCAAAGTGGTGTTTTGGCCTCTGAATCAAGCGGCGACCAGATCGACGTTCGTCACCTCAACACCGTCTTTGAACTTTACTCCGGTTATCACCTTGGTCAAGTAGTCGAAGCCGCGTAAGCGTCTCCATTTCTTTTCCGCACACTGCCCGAGCTTGAACATCATGTGCAGCATTCCTGGATAACTGCTTTTACACCCGATGCGGACAACTGTGATAATTCATATTTGGGCCACGCCCCCCTTGAAATCTCCCCGATAAAGGACTATATTCTTTTAACGCCCGTTTGAAGATCAAGCGAGCCCAGCCTCCGTCCGGCTTCTGGAGGCGGGCGTATAGATATTTATATTTCAATAGGTTAAAGATAATTATGCGTACATTTGCGTACATTTATTCCGGCGCGGCCTTCGGCATCGTTAGGAATAATACCTTGTATGGAAACGCCCCTCCGGGGCGATGATGACAAATGATGACATTTTGGCCCTTCAAGCCGGGAAGTTTGGTTTCGGATCAACAGGTTACGGTGAATAAAGCGCCAAAAAATGATGACTCAATGATGACATGATGATGACAGCATGACGACATGAGGGCGACAGTGTGACGACAAACGGACGACATCAGGACGACGGGGAGAAAGCAACTGGACGCCATACAGATGCCCTCCGCAGGAGTGCGCTTCCCTTTCCGGCGCCCATAGGGTAAATATCGCAATGGCCAAGGCAAAACCCTCCTTATCTTCTCACACCCAGCCCCCTGGGCGTGAATCTCACACCCAGCCCCATGGGCGTGAATCTCACACCCAGCCCCATGGGCGTGAATCTCACACCCAGCCCCCTGGGCGTGAATCTCACACCCAGCCCCATGGGCGTGAATCTCACACCCAGCCCCCCGGGCGTGAATCTCACACCCAGCCCCATGGGCGTGGAACCTATGCCCAGGGGGCTGGGCATGGAACCTATGCCCAGGGGGCTGGGCATGAAACCTATGCCCAGGGGGCTGGGCATGGAACCTATGCCCAGGGGGCTGGGCGTGGATAAAGACGACGCCCTGCATGCCGAGCGCGTGCTGATTGTCGATTTCGGCAGCCAAGTGACGCAGTTGATCGCGCGCCGCGTGCGCGAATCTGGCGTTTATTCGGAAGTTCACCCCTACAACAAGGTCACCGCGGAGAGCATCGCCGCCTTCAACCCGCGGGGCGTCATCCTGTCGGGCGGGCCGGCGTCGGTGCACGGGATCGATACGCCGAAGGCGCCGGACGGGCTGTTCGACATGGGCCTGCCGGTGTTGGGCATTTGTTACGGGCAGATGGTCCTGGCCGATGCCCTGGGCGGCAAGGTGGTGACGTCGGACCACCGCGAATTCGGCCGCGCCTTCGTCGATGTTAAAGAAGACTGCGAACTGTTTGAAGGCGTTTGGGCCAAAGGCGAGCGCGAACAGGTGTGGATGAGCCACGGCGATCGCATCGACGCGCCGCCTGCGGGCTTTCGCACCGTCGCCACGTCGGACGGCGCGCCCTTTGCCGCCATCGCCGACGACGAGCGGCGCTATTACGGGTTGATGTTTCACCCGGAAGTCGTGCACACGCCGGACGGCGCCAAGTTGCTGGAAAATTTCACCCACCGGGTTTGCGGCTGCAAGGGCGACTGGACCATGGCCGGGTTCAAAGAGCAGGAAATCGCCAAGGTCCGTGAACAGGTCGGCACGGGGCGGGTGATTTGCGGGCTGTCGGGCGGCGTCGATAGTTCCGTCGTCGCCGTGTTGTTGCATGAAGCCATCGGCGATCAGTTGCAATGCGTGTTCGTCGATACCGGGTTCATGCGCAAGGACGAGGCGCAAGAGGTCGTCGGTCTGTTTCGCGATCATTACAACATTCCGCTGGTCCACCGCGACGCATCGGAACTGTTTATCGGCAAGCTGGAAGGCGTCGTTGACCCGGAAAGCAAGCGCAAGATCATCGGCGCCACCTTCATCGACGTCTTTGACGAAGAAGCCAAAAAAATCGGCGGCGCGGATTTCCTGGCCCAAGGGACGCTCTATCCCGACGTTATCGAAAGCGTCTCGTTCACCGGCGGTCCTTCCGTCACCATCAAATCGCACCACAACGTCGGCGGCCTGCCCGAACGCATGAATATGGATTTGGTCGAGCCGTTGCGCGAATTATTTAAAGACGAGGTGCGGGCCTTGGGCCGCGAGCTGGGCCTGCCGGAAGCCTTCGTCGGGCGGCATCCGTTTCCGGGGCCGGGGCTGGCGATCAGGCTGCCCGGCGGGGTGACGCGCGAAAAGCTTGAAATTTTGCGCAATGCCGATGCTGTTTACCGCGACGCCATCAACAAGGCCGGGCTGTATGACGCCATCTGGCAGGCATTTGCTGTGTTGTTGCCGGTGCAATCCGTCGGCGTCATGGGCGACGCGCGGACCTATGATTATGTCTGTGCGCTTCGCGCCGTGACCTCGACCGACGGCATGACGGCGGATTTTTATCACTTCGACATGGAGTTTCTGGCCGATGTGTCGAACCGCATTATCAACGAGGTCAAGGGCATCAACCGCGTCGTCTATGACGTGACTTCGAAACCACCCGGCACGATTGAATGGGAGTGATAGAACTACCCTATTTACATATAGACTCGGGGCAGCGCGATGGCTAAATAGGGTGAGTGCTATTTCATGACACAGTGCCCGTGAGGATGTAATGACGCCCCGCCCGTGGACAACATCATTCGAGATCGGACACCCGGTTCTCGATCGGCAGCACAAAGAGCTCCTGGGCATGCTCGACGACCTTGAAGGACTTATGCACGGCGATGACGGCGAAAAGGCCTTCGCCACCTGCAAGGCGTTTCGTACGCTGATGGAAAAACATTTCGCCGATGAAGAGGATGTCCTTGATCAGGCGGGCTTCCCGGAACGGGGCCGCCATATGGAAAAACACGCCCAAGCCAGTGAGCAGATGGAGAAAATTTTTGAAGGCTGCGGCGAGACCTGCAAGCACGGCAACGCCGGCCCCTGCACGGAGACATTAACCCATCATCTGCTGGACCACATCATCCGCGACGATTTGGGCTTCAAGTCGCACCTGCAAACGAAAAAAATGGCCGCAGATCGCCGTTAAGGTTTTTTGCGCCGGAAACTCTGATCAGCGGTGTAACCAGCGGCGGCGGTATCGTTGATACCGAAAGCCATCCCCCATGGTTATTCAGCAGGCCAAAGCCTACATATGTAAGGCATTGAAGGAACTTAGATGAGAAGCATGGAACCGGGTCCACAGAAATCCGGCCCCCGAAGCGACCTCAAGACGCTGCGCACCCTTCTGCCCTATCTGTGGCCTGAGGGCGAGACGGAGCTTCGTTTCCGCGTTGTCCTGGCGCTCGCATTGCTGGCGCTGGCCAAAATCACCAACGTAACGGTGCCGGTATTCTACAAGCTCGCCGTCGATGCGCTTAGTACCGCCCCGGGGGCACCCGGTGGTACAACAACGCAAATCCTCGCCGTGCCCGTGGTCCTGTTGGTCGGCTATGGGGTTGTGCGGGTGCTGGCGCAGACTTTTGGCGAGTTGCGCGACGCCGTGTTCGCCAAGGTCGCCCAACGCGCCATCCGTCTGGCCGGGCTGAATACGTTTCGCCACCTGCACAAGCTTTCCCTGCGCTTCCATATGGACCGCAAGACCGGCGGCATCAGCCGCGCCGTAGAACGCGGCACCAAGGGCATCGAATTCCTGCTCAGCTTCATGCTCTTCAACGTGCTGCCGACGTTGCTGGAAATCGTCCTCATCTGCGGCGTCTTGTGGAAACTCTACGGCGTCTGGTTTGCTTTTTTGACGTTCTTCACCATGGCCGTTTACATCGCCTGGACGCTGATCGTCACCGAATGGCGGATCAAATTCCGCCGGGCCATGAACGAAACCGATTCCGAAGCCAACACCAAGGCCATCGACAGTCTGCTCAATTTCGAAACCGTCAAGTATTTCGGCAACGAGGAACACGAAGCCCAGCGTTTCGATGTGGCGCTCAGGGGGTACGAAGAGGCTGCCGTCAAAAGCAAGACGACGCTGTCGTACCTTAACATCGGCCAAGGCGCCATTATCGCCGGCGGGGTGACGGGGGTGATGCTGATGGCCGGGTTCGGGGTCGTCGGCGGAACCATGACCATCGGCGACTTTGTTCTTGTTAATGCCTATTTGATCCAGCTCTTCCTGCCGCTGAATTTTCTAGGCTTCGTCTACCGCGAGATCAAGCGATCGCTCACCGACATGGAAACCATGTTTGAGTTGCTGGCGGAAAACGAGGAAATCGAGGACAAACCCGGCGCCAAGCCCCTGGCCCAAACCGGCGGCCATGTCGCGTTCGAGAATGTTTCCTTCGCCTATGACCCCCGGCGGGTGATACTGCGCAACGTATCTTTTGACATACCACCGGGCAGAACGCTGGCCATTGTCGGGCCGTCCGGTTCCGGCAAGTCGACGATTTCGAGGCTTCTGTTCCGTTTTTACGACACCACCGAAGGCCGCATTACCATTGACGGCCAGGACATCCGCGACGTTGCCCAAGAAAGCGTGCGCGCCGCCATCGGCATGGTGCCCCAGGATACGGTGCTGTTTAATGACACCATTTTCTACAACATCGCCTATGGCCGCCCTGGCGCCACGCCCAGCGAAATAGAGGACGCCGCCCGTCTGGCCAGAATTCATGATTTCATCATGAGCCTGCCCGAGGGCTACTCCGCCACCGTCGGCGAAAGAGGGCTGAAACTGTCGGGCGGAGAAAAACAACGGGTCGCCATTGCCCGAACGATCCTCAAGCGCCCGACCATTCTGGTATTCGACGAGGCGACATCTGCGCTGGATACCCATACGGAGCAGGAGATTCTGGCGTCGCTGCGCGAAGTTTCCGCCGATCATACGACACTGACCATCGCGCATCGACTGTCGACGGTGATCGACGCCGATGAAATTCTCGTCTTGGAGGCAGGACGGATCGCCGAACGCGGCAACCATGCGGCGCTTCTGGCCATGAACGGGGTTTACGCCAGCATGTGGGCGCGCCAGCAGGAAGCCCAGGAAGCCCGCAAGGCTTTGGAGAGGGCCGGGGAAATAGCCGGGGAAATAGCCGGGGAATTAGCGGGAATAAAAGACGGTATCGACGGGGGCACACAGCAAACGGTCGAATGATCGGGGACGGAATTACCAAAAAAAACCCGCCGCGTCCGGCGGGAGAGTAGGATCTGGGAGGATTCGTACTCTTTCAAGGAGCAGAGACCGACCAGAATACCCGAAAAACACCGCATCCCCCCATGTGAATAGCGGGGAGAACGTGGATAACCCGGTTATTTTTCATAAAACCGTCCGCTATTGAACAAGTACCGAATTAAACAGGACATTGGTGACCTCAATCGGCGCCACCGCCGCACGGACCCGCAACAGCACATTTTCGCGAATCCGGAATATATTGGCCGAACCGGCTGTTTCCTCGGGGCGCAGTTCGCGAAGATACGTGCTCACAAAATCGGTAATCCTGGGCGCCAGATACTCCATGGACGCGACATCCGCTTCATGCAGAAGAACAACGGTCAGCCCGATCTTCAGAAATCGTGATTTTTTTCCCTCTTCATTGAGGTTAAGGGTGATTTCCTCCAGTTTGTAGAATACCTTCCCCTGGACTCGGATATTTTCACCCTCTTGAACCTCCTCAGCAGCCAAAAAGGAATCAAGGTATCCTAACAGGTAAGCCCCGGTCCCGACGCTGATCAACAGGATAACCGCGGCGGCGGCGCCGATGATGATGAACAGTTTCGCCCGACTCTTTTTGGGCGGGGCTTCGCCATCTTCGTCATCCCCGCCGGACTCGTCATCGGGCGCGTCTCCCGCCTTCTCTTCCATTACTTCGTCTTCGTCGGCCATCCCTGTCTCCCCGGCCATTATGGGCCGATCAGCCGTTAAGCCAAAGGAAAACCCCTTCCTGTGGCTTTCTTGACCCAGGTCATAGCAAAAACTCCCGGACAGGACTATGTATTAGGTAGTTTAGTAAGGAAAATACCATGGCATCGCCAAACACGAGTTCAGGCAATCAGGCACCGCCCCCGTCTCCCCCTGGGACGGAAGGCGCAGAGCCGGTCGGTATCGTCAACACCGTTAGCGGCAGCGCCATCGTTATCCGCGCCGACGGCACCCGCATCGAGATTCAACTCGACACCCCGCTCTATCAGGGAGATATCCTCGAAACCACCGATGACGGCGCTATTGGCGTGGTGCTGGCCGATGAAACGACGATCGCCATCGGCGAAGACAGCCGCCTGATCCTGGATGAAATGGTCTACGACCCGGCGACCCAGGAGGGTTCGTTATCGTTGTCCGTGGTCAAAGGCATTTACACCTTCGTCAGTGGCATGATTTCTAAAACCGACCCCGACGCCATGGTCCTCGACACGCCGGTCGGCAGCATCGGTATTCGCGGCACCCAGATCGGCATCGAATTTTCCGATGGAGAGAACCTTACCCTCGTTATGATGACCGAGGCCGACGGGTATATCGGCGAAGTCTTCCTGCGTAACGAAAGCGGCATTCTGGTGATTAACCAGGCCAATCAAGTCCTGTTTTCGAATTCCTTGACCCAAATGCCGGTTATACTAGCCTCGGTGGACAACGCTACCCTTGTCAGCATGTTTGAAAAGACACTGCTGCACCTGCCCCGGACAACGGCAAGCCCTAACGATTACGGCACCCAGGAATCGTCCGGCGGCGGTGAACTGGATAGCTTTGTCACCGACAGCGGCCAGGTCGAAGAAGCGCCGCCGCCGTCAACCGAGGATATCGTTTCCGTTGCCGATAGCGGCGAACCCGCACCCGCGCCGATACTCGACCCGGTAGCACCGCCGCCTGTCGTACCGGAACAGCCCGTTATTGATGAAACGGTTGTTGCACCCACCTCGACAGAAACCCGGCTTGAGGAACAGGTCTCCACCACCGAGCCGGAACCGGTTGTGGTGGCGCCACCGATCGAAGAACCACCCGTTGAGGAGCCTCCGGTTGAGGAACCGCCTCCCGTTGAGCCGCCTCCCGTTGAGCCGCCTCCTGTTGAGCCACCTCCCGTTGAGCCTCCGGAGGTACCCGGCGTCGTTCTGGAGGGCGGTGAAGGCAAAGACGTGCTCGCCGGCGGCGCCGGAGACGATATCCTCGAAGGCGGCGAAGGCAAAGACGTGCTCGCCGGCGGCGCCGGAGACGATATCCTCGAAGGCGGCGAAGGCAAAGACGTGCTCACCGGTGGCGCCGGGAACGATATCCTCGAGGGCGGCGAAGGTGATGACACCTTCATTTTCGGCGCCGGCGCCGGCAACGATATCATCCTGGATTACCGCGAAGGCGAGGCCCTGCGTTTCGAAGGACCGGAATTCTCCGAAGACAATCTAAGCGTCACCCAGAACAGCGATAATAGCGTCTCGGTCATGTTCGCCGATCAAGACGTCGCGGTCACCCTCAACGACACCAACCTGGACGAGCAAAGCTATTCGGTCCAGCAGGACGAAGGCGCCCTGGTCATTACTTTTACTGAGACGGATTAGGAAACCAGGGTTTTAAACGGCCCGCCTTAAACTGCCATGGCCACGGGCACGCCTTCGATGCGCGGCTCCGACAGTGGGGTCGTGCGGACAACGGGCGGGCGCAGGAGTCGGCAATAGCCTTCGCGTTCCTCAACGCTCGACGGACGGCGGAAGCTGCCCCCCAAATGGGTCCACAACGAGCCGTCAATGCCAAAAGAAAACAGGCCGGTTTTTTTCATCCCAGGTCCAACCTTGATCTAAACAATCGGGGGATACTAAGGAATATCTTCGCAACCCGTCAAGGGGGCTTTTCTAAGGATTGCGCCGGATCCAGCCGCCGCCGAGCATTCTGTCTTGATCGTAGAACACGCACGCCTGGCCCGGCGATATGCCTGCCTCCGGGCGGTGCAACACCACCGTTGCCGCACCATCGGAAAGGCTTTTCAAAGTTGCTTCCACCGGCGTTCCCGTGGAACGAACCTTGACGCTGATCTCCATCCCTTGGCTGGGGATATCCCCTTCACCCAGCCAGTTGATGTCGCCGACGCTGACGGTTTCGGTGAGTAACGCCTGTTTCGGCCCGGCAACGACGCGGCCCGTATCCGCCTCCACCCGAACAACGTACAGGGGTTCCGGCGCGGCAATGCCCAGTCCCCGGCGCTGACCGACGGTGAAATTGATAATGCCGTCGTGGCGTCCGATGACATTGCCTTGCAGATCGACGATATCGCCGGGGTCCACGGCGCCTGGGCGCAGTCGCTCGACAATGGCAGCGTAGGACCCGTCCGGCACAAAACAGATATCCTGGCTTTCCGGCTTGTCCGCCACCGACAGGTTGAAGCGTTCCGCGTGGGCACGGGTTTCCGCCTTGTCCATGGCGCCTAGGGGAAAGCGCAGGAATTCAAGTTGTTCGCGGGTCGTCGCAAAAAGGAAATAGCTCTGATCTTTGTTGTTGTCTTTGGCCCGGTGCAATTCGGGGCCGGTTTCACCTTCCACCCGGCGCACGTAATGGCCGGTAACCAGCGCGTCGGCGTCCATTTCCCGGGCCGCGCCCAACAGGTCATGGAATTTGACCGTCTGGTTGCACCGGACGCAGGGAATCGGCGTTTCCCCGGCCAGATAGCTGTCGGCGAATTCCTCGATGACGGCTTCGCGGAACCGGCTTTGGTAATCGAAGATGTGATGCTTGAAGCCCAGTGTCTTGGCCACCCGCTTGGCATCCAGGATATCAGCGCCGGCGCAGCACGCGCCCGTGCGGCCCTCAGACTCGCCGTTATCGTAGAGCCGCAAGGTCACGCCGATGACCTCATAGCCCTGTTCCACCATCAAGGCGGCCGTCGTCGAACTATCGACGCCACCGGACATGGCGACGACGATGCGTGTTTGATTAGGCGGTTTGTCGATATTCAAAAAATTCATGGCTGACATATGGGGTGTTTCAGTCGTTCAACCAAGGCTCAAGCGCCTTCATTTTCCACCAGGGCCTGCAGCGTCTGGGAACGAAAATCCCGCCGGAACAGCACGGCGACGACCCAAATAGCGGCGGCGGCCAAATAGACGGGCCCGATAAACCAGGCCAGCATGGCCAAACCGAAATAATAGGCTCGAAGCCCGCGGTTAAAGGTGATGATCCCCCGCTCCACCAGCTTGGCGCCGCTTTGTGGAAAATTCTTCCGGTCGCGCTCGGTGACATCGTCGGGCATGGGGGCGGCGCCGATGAAGACCAGCGAAAAATTGAACTGGCGGATGCACCAGACGTATTTGAAGAACGCATAAACGAAGATCAGCAGCAGCACGATAACCTTGATTTCCCACATCTCGCGGGACGCCACGACGGCGAAAGACAGCTCGGACGCCAGCTCACGGGCCTTGCCCAGATTACCCAGGATAGCCATGACCCCGGCCAGCAGCAGGATGGAGATGGAAGAAAACAGAATGCCGGCGCGCATGTGGGCGGTGACGATGACGACGTCGGCCATGCGGTTATCACGTTGCAACAGACGCTCCATCCAGCGCACCCGGTAATCGTGAATAACCTGCGCCGCCGGGCGGCGGGTGCCCCAAATCCTGTCGGCGAACAGCGTATAGCCCGCCCACGAAGCCATGAACCAGGCAAAAGCGATCACGTCGGCCAGGGGTATAACGGGCAGCGATCCTGAAAGTGCATTTTGCATGGGTCGGTCCTAACGCCTATACGCACCGGAGACCAGCGGAAATTAATAGATCAACCTAGTCCATCATATTGCGGTGTTCGCTAGGCAGGCTGACGATCAGCCCGTCGAGGGCGTCCGTCATGGTGATCTGGCATCCCAGACGGGACGTGCGCCGAAGGTCAAAGGCCAGATCCAGCATATCTCTTTCTTCTTCCGACGCCGGATCAAGGCGGTCGAACCATTCATCGGCGACAATCACATGGCAGGTCGAACACGCCATGGAGCCTTCGCAGGCCCCTTCCAGGTCGATGTTATAATCTTCGGCGATTTCCTGAAGGGTGACACCCGTGACGACATCGGCTTCGCGGCGCCTGCCGTCAGGTTCAATGAAAGTAACTTTCGGCACGGGGGCTAATCGTTTCCGGGCGTTTAAACGGAGAAGCTTTCGCCACACCCGCAACGGCTTTTTTCGTTCGGGTTGGAGAAGACAAAACCGCTTTTCATTTTTTCTTCGACGTAATCCATTTCGGCGCCGACCAGAAACATGGTCGCCATGGGATCTATCAACACCGTCACGCCCTTGGTCTTAATCTCTTCTTCCATCGGTCTTTTTTCGTCGGCGTACTCGAACACATAAGACATGCCGGAGCAGCCCTTGGTATTAATGCCGACCCGAAGGCCCAATACCGCCGTGTCGCTTTTATCGACCAGGGTTTTCACCTGGGCGGCGGCGGCGTCGGTCAGGGTAATCAATTGCCGGGCTTCGTTGTTCATGGCGACCTCTTATGCTGTAGGCTTTGTATATAGGGTTAAAACATGCCGAGCGCCAGTTTGGCGTCTTCCGACATGCGATCCGGCGTCCAGCCCGGCTCCCAAACCAGGGTGACGACAACCTCGCCGATGCCCTCGACCCCGGAAACGGCGTCAGCGACCCACTGAGGCAGTTCGCCAGCGACAGGGCAACCGGGTGCGGTCAGGCTCATATCGACCTTGACCCCACCCTTGTCATCGATATCGAATTTGTAAATCAATCCCAGTTCATAAACATCGACCGGGATTTCCGGGTCAAACACCGTTTTCAGGGCTGCGATCACCGGTTCCTCGCCGGCGATGGTTAACCCTTCAGCCAACGGATGGCCAGAGGTGGCGGAAAAATCCTCACCCTCAACCGGGGCCGGGGCCGGGGCGGCGCCTTGTTGGGGCATTCCTTGATAATCCATGGGTCTATCCTATTCCGTCGAAATATCTTTGTCGCCGCTGACGGCGGCCTGCATGGTGTGCCACGCCAACGTCGCACACTTGACGCGGATGGGGAAATCCTTGACCCCGGACAGCATTACCAGACGTTCCACTGCGTCTTCGTCATAACCAGCCAACTCGGCGATATCAAAATCGTCTTTGGTGCACATGTCGTGGAAAGCCTCGAACAACTTCTTCGCTTCGTCGCGGGTCTTGCCCTTGAGGATTTCCGTCATCATCGAAGCCGAAGCCACCGAAATGGCACAGCCTTCGCCCTGGAAAGAAACATCCTCAATACGACCGTCAGCCCCGTCGGCATCAAGCGTCAGATACACCACCAGCTTGTCGCCGCAGAGCGGATTGTTGCCGTGCGCCAGACAGGTGGGGTTGTCCAGGGGGCGGAAGTTACGCGGGCTTTTCCCGTGGTCCAGGATCACTTCCTGGTACAAATCTCGAAGGTCATCAAACATCAGCCGAAAAATTCCTTCGCTTCTTGCAACGCATCCACTAACGCGTCTACTTCGCCCCGGGTATTATATAGCCCGAAAGACGCCCGCGCCGTCGCCGCAATGCCATAGCGGTCCATCACCGGCTGGGCGCAATGATGGCCGACACGAACGGCAACCCCGGCCCGATCGACTAAGGTACCGAGATCATGGGGGTGGATACCGTCAACGACAAAAGAAATAATCGACGCCTTTTCCTTGGCCTGACCAACGATGCGAAGGCCGTCGATAGCGGAAAGGCGTTCGGTGGCGTATTGCAAGATGCCCTGCTCGTGGGCGGAGATGTTCTCCAGCCCAATGGTCGAAACGTAATCCACGGCAGCGCCCAGGCCGATGGCTTCGGCGATGGCAGGGGTTCCCGCCTCGAAACGGTGCGGCGCTTTCATGAACGTCGTTTTCTCAAACGTCACCGACGAAATCATATCGCCGCCGCCTTGATACGGCGGCATGGAATTAAGCAGGTCTTCGCGCCCCCACAACACCCCAATACCCGTCGGGCCATAAAGCTTGTGCCCGGAAAAGGCATAAAAATCGACACCTAGATCCTGCACGTCTACGGCCATGTGCGGCACCGCCTGGCAGCCATCCAACAGCACCAGCGCGCCCTTTTCATGAGCCAGCCGGATAACATCTTTGACCGGCACCACGGTGCCGAGCGCGTTCGAGATATGCGTCACGGCAACCAGCTTGGTCTTGTCGCTCAGCAGTTTCTCATATTCCTCGAACATGAAATTGCCATCGTCGTCGATGGGCACGATTTTAAGCTCGATGCCCTTTTCGTCGCGCAGCATCTGCCACGGCACGATGTTGGAATGGTGTTCCATGTGCGAGATGATGACTTCATCGCCGGGGCCGAGATTTTTCCGCCCCCAGGTGGCGGCGACAAGATTGATGGCCTCGGTCGCGCCGCGGGTGAAAATGATTTCCTTTTCGCTGGGCGCGCCCAGGAAGGCCTGGATTTTCTCCCTCGCCCCTTCATAGGCTTCCGTCGAGCGTTGCGACGTCCAGTGAACGCCGCGATGAACGTTGGAATAATAGTTCTCGAACACGTCGGTCATGGCGTCGATGACTTGCCGCGGTTTCTGGGCGCTGGCGCCGCTGTCCAGATAGACCAGGGGCTTGCCGTAGACGGTCTGTTTAAGGATCGGAAAATCGGCGCGGATAACATCCACATCGAAGGCGGCGGTGGAATTGTCCCCCGGAGCGGTAACCGGGGCGGTTGCGTTGCGGCTCATTCGCCTCTCCACTCTTCGGACAGGAAACATGCCGCCGGTAGCCAGTGCAGGACCTTGTCGGTAAATGCTTGGCGGACTTCTTCCGACTTGATCTCATCCAATGCCTCGCCCAGGAACGACTGCACCAGAAGATTGCGCGCCAGGGCTTCGGGAATGCCGCGCGAGCGCAGATAAAACAGCGCCGTTTCATCAATCTGCCCGGTGGTGGCGCCGTGCGAACATTTGACGTCGTCGGCGTAAATTTCAAGCTCCGGCTTGACGTCGATTTCGGCCCCGGTCGATAACAACAATGTCTTGCACAACTGATGGCCGTCGGTTTTCTGGGCGCCCTTGTGAACGACAAGGCGGCCCTGGAAGACAGCGCGGGACTGATCATCGAGGACGCCTTTGAAGACCTCGCGCGATGTCGTGTGTGGCGACAGATGGTCGATCTGGGTGGTATTGTCGCAGTGTTCGGAGCCGCGCATGAGGAACGCGCCATTGAGAGACGCATGCGCCCCTGTTCCTTCGAGGCGGATATTAACCTCGTTCCGCGACAGCCGTCCGCCGAGCGCCAGGTTAAAACTTTCATAGGTGGCATCCCGGGCGACCCGGACGTGAACCGTGCTGAGGTGTGTGGCGTCCTTGGCTTCGGCCTGGACCATGTAATTTCGGAGGATCGCGCCTTCGCCGACATCGATTTCCGAAACCGAATTGGCGAAGTACGCACCGACGCCCATTCCGACATGGTGTTTGACCACCGTTGCTTCCGCGCCCTTGCCCAGGACCATAAGGTTCCTCGGGAAATAGGCGACTGGGTGTTTGGTGAGGCCGCCGATGAAGACCACCTCGATCAGTTGCTCGACCTTGACGCCGGGCTCGACCTTGAGGACAAAGCCGGAATCCATCATCGCCGTATTGAGCTCCAACAGGGCCTGATTGCCAATATCGGCATGGGCGATCTTGCCGAGATAGTCTTCGGTCCAGTCGGCGCCGCGGGTCAGCATATCACGCAGGCATTCGACGGAAACGCCGTCGGGTAAATCGCCATCCACCCACAATTCCGGGCGCATGCGGCCGTTAACAAAAACCAGCCGCGTGCGGCTGTCGGATGCCGGCAACACGGACGGCACCAGATCGACGCTTGCCACCGCGTCTTCATCGGTGACGGGCAGGAATTTGGTGTCTTCCAGGGACCTGAGCCGCGTGTATTTCCAGGATTCCAGCTTCGACGACGGCAGCCCCTGGTCGTTGAAACGCTCAAAACCAGATTGGCGCAAGGTTTTCAGCCACTTGAGCTCGGCGCCCGGCAGGGCGGCCCCGGCGGCATCGAAGCCGTCGACAAATGACAAGTTGGTAGGTGATGCACTCGACATGTTTATTGTTCTTCCTTGTTATTCTCGAACGCAGGGATTCTAAGCCGCCGCCTCGCCGAATTCAGCGTAGCCTTTTTCTTCCAGTTCCATGGCCAGTTCCTTGCCGCCGGAACGCTGAATTTTGCCATGCGCCAGCACATGCACCTTGTCCGGCACGATGTAATCCAGCAATCGCTGGTAATGGGTAATCAGGAGCATCGAGCGATCCGGAGAACGCAGCTTGTTGACGCCCTCGGCAACGATTTTCAGGGCATCGATATCAAGCCCGCTGTCGGTTTCGTCGAGCACCGCCAGGGTCGGCTTCAAGACCGCCATTTGCAGGATTTCATTGCGCTTTTTCTCGCCACCGGAAAAACCGGCGTTGACGGCACGTTTCAGCATATCGTCGGAAATACCCAGTTCCTTGGTTTTCTCCCGCATCATCTTGACGAACTGCATGGCGTCCAACTCGTCCTCGCCGCGATAACGCCGGATGGCGTTCAGCGCCTCTTTCAGAAACGTCGTATTGGGTACGCCGGGGATTTCCACCGGATACTGAAAGGCCAGGAAAAGGCCCTTGGCGGCGCGCACTTCCGGTTCCATCCCGGTCAAGTCTTCACCCTGGAAGACGATCCGCCCGCCGGTGATGTCATAGCCTTCTCGTCCGGCAATGACGTAGCTGAGCGTGCTTTTGCCCGACCCGTTGGGGCCCATGATGGCATGCATCTCGCCGGCGCCGACTGAAAGGTTGAGGCCCTTTAATATTTCTTTGCCGTCAACGCTGACGTGCAGATTTTTAATTTCCAACATATTTTCAGCTTTTTTTTTTGGCTGGCGTTAACCGACGCTTCCTTCAAGAGAGATGCCGACGAGTTTTTGCGCTTCGACGGCGAATTCCATGGGCAACTGCTGCAACACTTCGCGGCAGAACCCGTTAACTACCAGCGCCACGGCCGCTTCCGGCGGGATGCCACGCTGGCGCAAATAAAATAATTGATCCTCGCTGATGGTCGAGGTCGTCGCTTCGTGCTCGACGATGGCGCTTTTGTTCTTGCTCTCAATATAGGGCACCGTATGGGCGCCGCATTGATCGCCAATCAGGAGTGAATCACACTGGGTGAAGTTGCGGGCATTTTCGGCCTTCGGCGACATCCGCACCAGGCCCCGATAAGTCTGGTCGGCGCGACCGGCGGAAATTCCCTTGGAAATGATCCTGGAAGTCGTGTTCTTGCCGAGATGGATCATCTTGGTGCCGGTGTCCGCCTGCTGGCAATTGTTGGTGATGGCGATGGAATAGAATTCCCCCACCGAATTATCGCCCTGGAGAATGCAGCTCGGGTATTTCCAGGTAATCGCCGAACCGGTCTCAACCTGGGTCCAGGAAATTTTTGAATTGCGACCCCGACACGCGCCACGCTTGGTGACGAAGTTGTAGATACCGCCGACGCCGTTTTCGTCACCGGGATACCAGTTTTGAACCGTCGAATACTTGATTTCCGCATCATCCAGGGCGATCAGTTCAACGACGGCGGCATGCAACTGGTTTTCGTCGCGCATGGGCGCGGTGCAGCCCTCCAGATAGGATACGTATGATCCCTTGTCGGCGATGATCAGGGTGCGTTCAAACTGACCGGTGTTTTTGGCGTTGATGCGGAAATACGTCGACAACTCCATGGGACAGCGCACGCCGGGCGGGATATAGACAAACGAGCCATCGGTGAAGACCGCCGAATTGAGCGTCGCATGTTTGTTGTCCGTATAGGGCACCACGGTGCCTAAATATTTTTTGACCAGGTCCGGGCACTTTTCCAGGGCCTCGGAAATCGGGCAGAAGATAACGCCGACTTCTTCCAGCTTGGCCTTGAAGGTGGTGGCGACCGAGACGCTGTCAAAGACGGCGTCTACCGCGACACCGGACAGCATTTCCTGTTCTCTCAGCGGAATGCCCAGCTTCTCATAAGTCGCAAGCAGTTCCGGATCTATTTCGTCGAGGCTTTTCGGCCCGTCGCCAGACGTCTTGGGCGCGGAATAGTAATACGCGTCCTGATAATCGATTTCCGGGAATTTGACCTTGGCCCATTCCGGATCTTCCATTTTCAGCCAATAGCGGTACGCCTTGAGCCGCCAATCGAGCAACCATTCTGGCTCGTTCTTCTTGGCCGAAATGAAACGAACGGTGTCCTCGCTCAACCCCTTGGGCGCGGTATCGGATTCGATGTCAGTGACGAAGCCGTACTTGTACTTTTCTTCGGCCAGATCATTGACCTGTTCCATTGTGTTCGTTGACGCGACCATATTAGTTCTTCCTTTTTATTTTATTCTACGCCGCAGGCGTTGCGTGCATACTTTGCTGAAGTGAGCCCCGACGAATACGATCCACTTCATCGGCAATTTTATCGGTGGCAAAATCAATTTCGCGTTCCGTAGTGAAACGTCCGAACCCGATGCGCACGGAAGCGAAAGAATCCTCGTCGCTGAGCCCCAGCGCCTTCAACACATAAGATGGTTCCACGGATGCCGAATTACAAGCAGACCCGGTTGAAATTGCCAAATCCTTTAGGCCCGCCATCAAATCTTGCGCCATGACGCCGGGGAAGGTGAAATTGAGATTGCCGGGAATGCGGGATATCACATCTCCGTTGATTTTGGCATCGGGAATATTGATGAGGATTTTTTCCAAGAAGCGGTCGCGAAGCGTGCTCAATCGTTCCGCCTCGTCCGTCGATTCCTGAGCGGCAATGACCGCCGCCTCGCCAAGGCCGACACACAGCGGCGGCGCCAAGGTGCCGGAACGAAGGCCCTGTTCCTGGCCGCCGCCGGAAAACAGCGGCTCCAGCCGGACGCGAGGACGACGGCGAACATAAAGCACGCCGATGCCCATGGGACCATAAACCTTGTGTCCACTGAGGCTGGCCAGATCTACGGATAATTCTTCTACGTCGAAGGGTATTCGACCAGCCGCCTGGGCCGCGTCGCTATGGAAGAAAGCACCCTTGTCGCGGCAGATCGCCGCAATCTCGGCCAGGGGCTGAATGACCCCGATTTCATTATTGACGGCCATGACGGAAACCAGACTGGTGTTCTCCGTGACCACATCGCGCAACCGGTCCAGGTCGAGAAGTCCGTTTTCCATCACCGGCAGGACGCTGACCTTGAAACCTTCGCGCTCAAGCCCGATCGAGGATTCCAGCACGCATTTGTGTTCCGTGGCGAGCGTAACAATGTGATTGCGCTGGTCTTTGTGAAAGCGCGCGATCCCCTTGATCGCCAGATTGTTCGATTCCGTAGCGCCCGACGTAAAGACGATTTCCCGCGCCGTGGCGCCGATCAGGCGAGCGACGTTTTCGCGCGCAACTTCTACCGCTTCCCCGGCTTCCCAGCCGTAGAAATGTCCGCTGGAATGAGGATTGCCGAATTTTTCGCCGAAAAACGGCGCCATGGCGTCAACAACCCTGGGATCAACAGGGGTGCTCGCCTGGTAATCCAGGTAAACCGGCCGGCCCTTTCCAGACGTGGCGCTGTTTTTATCCAATGTATTCATTCGAAACCTTGTATCCCGGAAATACCGGGGGGGCGTTTCAAGACCGCCCTGTTATTCCTCCCAGGCTTATTCCGCTGCGGCGAAAGGCGCGTCTTCTTCACGGCGATGGCCTTCACCACTGCTGCCGAGGATACGATTTTCCGAAACGTCGGCCAGGGAAACGGAATTCAGGTAGAGGAATATCTTGTTGCCCAGTTCCTGCCACAAATCATGGGTCAGGCAGCGCGATTTATTGCTTTTGCACCCGACCGGCGAGCCCGGCGTGCAACGGGTCGTCTTGATCGGTTCGTCCACGGCCAGAATGATATCTGAAATCCGGGTATCATCCGCGCCGTGGGCCAGCAAGTAACCGCCGCCGGGGCCACGCACGCTTTTCACCAGACCGCCACGGCGCAGTTTGCCGAACAGCTGTTCAAGATAGGAAAGCGAAATTTCCTGGCGTTCGGCCACATCGGCCAAGGCAATGGGCTTGCCTTCGGTGTGGGCGGCGATATCGACCATAGCCATCACCGCGTATCGTCCTTTTGTGCTGAGTTTCACTGTGTCATCTCCTTTTCGGGCCTGATCTCATCAGGCCGCTGGATAAAAAACTATCCGGTTTTACCGCCCCGCTTGGATGAGGAGTTTTGCCGGGGCTGTTCCATTTGGGTTTCCAGTTCCTCGACCCGTTCGATCAGGGTCGATACCTGCCCGCGCAGACTGTCGATCGTTTGTTGCAAGGGGTCCGGGCCATCGGCAGGCGTACCGTAGGGCTGGAATTCTTTCGCCTTTTTCTTGTCGCGCGGCATGATGACCTGAGCCGGGATGCCGACTGCCGTCACCCCTGCGGGGATATCCTTGGTGACCACCGAATTGGCACCGATGCGCGCACCTTTGCCGATGGTAATCGGCCCCAGGACGGCGGCGCCGGAGCCGATAATGGCGCCGTCCATAACCGTCGGGTGACGTTTCTGGCCGACTTGTTTGTCGGAATCGACCGCCGGCGCCGTGCCGCCCAGGGTCACCGCATGATAGAGCGTCACGTCATCGCCGATGATCGAGGTTTCACCGATAACAACACCGGTGCCGTGGTCAATAACGAACCGTCGTCCGATTTCTGCTGCCGGGTGAATTTCGATGCCCGTCAGAATCTTGGCAACGTGAGAAATAAACCGCGCCAGCAAATGGATTTCATGGTCCCACAGCCAATGGGTCAGGCGGTAAACGAGCAGGGCGTGAAAGCCGGGATAGCACAGCACGATTTCAAGCGCTCCCCTGGCTGCGGGGTCGCGGGCCTTGAAAGAGGCAATATTCTCCCGGAATCTCTCGAACATCATTACCGTCACCAAATTAGTGGTTATATAAAGCAGGCGTTTAAGCTTTGCAGGAACGCCCCTAGCCGTGGTAAAAAGCGCCCCTGTTCCGCACCGCCGGAACTTGTCCAGAATATAGGATGCCCGACTAAAACGGTCAAGAATTAAGGGTTGTAGTGCTTCTAAGTCGCAATAGCCTTTGTTTTCTTCCCAAGTTACGTGGTGGGCTTAACAAAAACAATCGTCTTAAAAGGGGTTTCCAGGAATCATGCCTGAAGTCATTTTCAACGGCCCCGAAGGCCGCCTAGAAGGCCGATACCACCATTCAAAACGTGCCCATGCACCGATTGCGCTTTTCCTGCACCCGCATCCGCAACACGGCGGCACGATGAACAACAAGGTCATTTACACCCTTTGCCAGAATTTCGTGAACCGGAAATTTTCAACGCTTCGCTTCAATTTCCGCGGTGTCGGACACTCGCAGGGCCGTTTCGACAGCGGCCCGGGTGAATTAGGCGACGCTGCCTCGGCCCTCGACTGGATGCAGGCCAGAAACCCGACCACGTCGGGCTGCTGGATCGCCGGATTTTCCTTCGGCGCCTGGGTTGCCATGCAGTTGATGATGCGCAGGCCTGAAATCAACGGCTTCATCGCCGTCGCCCCGCCCGCCAGCCAGCATGATTTTTCGTTCCTGGCACCCTGCCCCGCATCGGGGATGATCATACACGGCGACAAAGACGAAGTCGTCCCCCAGGCGTCCGTGGACAAGCTTGCCCAGAAACTTCAAAACCAGAAGAACATCAAAATTGATTACCGGACCATTTCAGGCGCCGATCATTTCTTCCAAAATCATATGAAGAAGCTGGACGACAACGTCACCGACTACTTAGATGGGATGCTGGCCCCCAAGGCGGCGTAATAAGGCCGCCTGATAAAGCGCGGGCAAGGCGGCAGAAAAAGGCATTGAAAAAGGCTGCCCTGCCGCCGGTCTCGTAGCGTCCGCCCTTCTCTATCCTTCCTACGGGCGGTGCAGTGTGCCGCCGGGCATCGGCTTGCTTACCCCGGTGGTCGACGGCAGGCTCAAGGGCAATCCTTTCAACGAGCGCGCGGCCAAAAACCCGAAGGCCTGCGCTTCCAGCGCATCGCCCTGCCAACCGACAATTTCCACCGGCTCCACCGGCTGCGACAACTGAGCGCGCAGCGCCGCCATCATCGCCGGATTGTGCCGCCCGCCGCCCGTCACCAGCCAACGGTTGGGCAGGGACGGCAACAGGTGCGCCGCCTTTTCAACGGCGCCGGCCGTAAACGCCGTTAACGTCGCCGCCCCGTCGGCGACCGATAAATGCTGCACGGCAGCGGCCTCGAATTCGTCCCGGTCGAGCGATTTCGGATACGGTTCGGAAAAAAACGGATGGTCCAGCAACCGCGATAATGCCTCTTCATCGACAGCACCGGCATGGGCTAGCAGGCCGTTTTTGTCCATCCGTTGGCTCTGCTTTTGCCGCACCCAGTCATCGATCAGGGCATTGCCGGGGCCTGTATCGAACGCGATCAGCCCGCCGTCGGGGCTAATCCAGGTAACATTGGCGACGCCGCCGATATTGAGCACCGCCAGCGGTTTATCCAGATCATGGGCGAGGGCGGCATGGAATACCGGCGCCAGGGGCGCACCCTCGCCGCCACCGGCGACATCCTGGCTGCGAAAGTCATCGATCACGGGAATCCCCGTATCCCGGGCCAAAAGCCCGCCATTGCCGATTTGGCGCGTTAGGCCCAAGTCCGGCTGATGCAGAACGGTATGGCCGTGGAACCCAATGACATCAATTTCACCGGCATCGAGGCCGTTTTCGGCCAGCAAGCGGTTGACCGCGCTCACGTGGTGGTGCGTCAACTCAAGGGCGAGCGCATCCGAACCCGGCTCGCCAATGGGGTCAAAGCCGAGGGCGGCGCGCAACTTACCCTGGAATTCATCTTCGTAAGCGATGGACAGCGTCGGGCCAAAACCAAAGATACGTTCACCATCGGTATGGATAACGGCGGCATCAACCCCGTCCATGGAGGTGCCGCTCATTAATCCGATGGTGGTCAAAACGCCGCTGGTGGTCATGAAAACTCCTAACGTCGGGATTGCGTGTTTAATAGCGATAGCATAAACCCTAAACGATGAAATCAGATTTCCTAAAAATCGCCCAGGCGCGCGGTTTTATCCACCAGTGCACCGACAACGACGCGCTGGATGCACTCGCCTGTCAGCCGCCCCTCACCGCCTATATCGGTTTCGACTGCACCGCGCCCAGCCTGCATGCAGGATCGCTGGTCTCGATCATGCTGCTCAGGCTGTTTCAGCAGACCGGACACAAGCCGATCGTACTAATGGGCGGCGGCACGACCAAGGTCGGCGACCCGTCGGGCAAGGACGAGGCCCGGAAATTCCTGAGCGATAAGGACATCGCCGCCAACATGGCCGGCATCAAGGATGTCTTTGCCAAGTATCTGAAATTCGCCTCTGATGGCCAAGAGGGGGCCCCCACGGATGCCTTGATGGTTAACAACGCCGACTGGCTGGATGAACTCGATTACATTCCGTTCCTGCGTGATTACGGCAAGCATTTCTCGGTCAACCGGATGCTCGGCCTGGAAAGCGTCAAGGCCCGGCTGGAGCGTGAACAGCCGCTGTCGTTCCTGGAATTCAATTATATGGTGCTGCAGGCTTATGACTTTGTCGAACTGGCAAGGCGTTATGATTGCCGTTTGCAGATGGGCGGCTCAGACCAATGGGGCAATATCGTCAGCGGCGTCGACCTCGGTCGCCGGGTTGAAAATGTCGACCTGTTCGGCCTGACGACGCCGCTACTGACCACCGCATCCGGTGCCAAGATGGGCAAGACCGCCGACGGCGCCCAGTGGCTCAACGAAGATATGTTGTCGGCCTATGACTATTGGCAATACTGGCGCAACACGGAGGACGCCGACGTCGGGCGCTTCCTGAAACTGTTTACGGAACTGCCGCTGGATGAAATCGCCCGCCTGGATGCGTTGGGGGGTGTGGAAATCAACGACGCCAAGAAGGTGCTGGCCGATCAGGCGACGGCGCTTTGCCATGGCGAGGACGCTGCCAAGGCAGCGCGGCAGACAGCGGAGAAAACCTTCGAAGAAGGCGGTCAGGATGAGGGCCTGCCCAGCATCGAAGTGCCCCGCGCTGCGCTCGAAAACGGCATTGCCGCGTTTGAGTTGTTCAAGCAATCCGGTTTGGCCCAGTCCAATGGTGAGGCTCGGCGGCTAATCAAAGGCGGCGGCGGCAAAATCAATGACACTGCCATCGACGCCGAAACGCAGACCATTACGCTGGCCGACCTCAATAATGACGGCGTCATTAAATTATCGGCGGGAAAAAAGCGCCACGCGCTTATTCGGCCTTCCTAAATACACCTTTTCCAGACCTGCGCATTTACCTGGCTTTTGGTTTCGGCGGTTTAGCGCCTTCACCCTCTTTTTTCGGCGTTGCGCCGGAAGTGCCGAAAATATCAAAGACATTACGCAATATACCAGGGGTCAGGGCCGATAGAGGATTAACCGTGACTTTTGGTTTTGACCTCGAACCACTCATGGAATAATTGAAGGCGAAAACACCGCCGCCTTCCTCACCACCGGTGAAAATTTGCCCGAGCAGAGGAATATTACCCAAGGCGCTGTTGATGGCATAGGCGGGAACCATGGTGCCGGAAATATCGAGCACGTCGGCATAGGTGTAGATCGCGCCTGAGGCTGTAAAGCCAAGCGACGGTCCGGTCGCCTTAGCATCCTTGATCTGCAAGACACCCTCGCCAAGGACAAAGGGCATATCCAGGTTGGTGAAAGAAAGACCGTCGCCATCCAGGGCTTCGAGAATTCCGGTCAGGGACATGATCGACAAAGCATGGGCCAGGGCCGGGGCTTCCGCCACTCTATAATCGGTAACCCGGACCTTGCCTTTCAGGGGATGGCCGGGGGATTTGTCCTCATACTTGCCGGCGATTTCCAGTTTTCCGCCGACCATGTTTTCGTATAAGTCCATGGCCTTCAGCGTTTCACCGGCGTCGTTAGAGGTCATGACAAGGACCCGGTTGCCGTCGTCTCCGGGACGAATGGTCAACTCGAAAGACTTGTTCTTTTTGTCACCCTTATTTTTCCCACTGGAGCCAACTTCGCCTTTGACCAAAACGGTTTTCCACAAATCATCGGCATGCGCGAAGGTTCCGGAAATGTTGTTCAGTTTCCGGTTCGGCCCGATCCAGACGTTTTCAAGTTCTACTGCCATCGTCAGATAGGGCAGCTTGAAATCCGCTTCTTTCTCATCCACCGGGGCGGCGTTAAAGATTTCATCCCAGATAGGCGACATCTCGAAACTGGGCCCATAAGCCCCGACGTCCCAGCCGCCCCCCGCACGCGATATCAGTGCCCCTTTGACGTCGGTGCGCCCGTAGGTGATGCGTTCAAAATCGACGCGTTCAAGGACGCCTTTCTTCTCCTTGTTCTTCCCTTGGCTGTATCGCGCCCGCCCCAAGACCTTCAAATCATCGGCAATGACGGAAAATACAGGCACATCCTTGATCAAGTCGCCTTCGAAATCGACCGTAATCCGGGCCTCGCCCGGAACACCGGGGCGTTTGCTCCAGCCCAGCAACGGCGCAGATAATTCAGCGTTGGTGATATTGGTTTTGACCTCCAAGCGGCGGTCGATGTCATCAAAGATGGTAAAGCGAACATCGGCATCAATGGCCCCGGTTACGAACTTGTCCGTAAAAGGAGCGACATCCAGACCGACTTCCGCCATTTGGGCGGAATCGGTGATTCTCGTCTTGAGGTCGTAGCGGCGGCGGAACTCGGGCTTGTCGCCGAAATTTTCCCGCCACAGAAGGGCCGCCGGAATTTTACCGATGTTGACGGTGCCGGAAAGGTCCATACCCTTCTTGTTGACTTCGATGTCCAGTTTTCCGTCGCTGATATCACGTCCCAGCAGCGCCTTGGCCGCCGCCGCGCCCGTAACCTTTGAGGACGCCGTGACCTCGATGGTGTCAATCGTCGTGGCTTCTTCCATCAGGAACTTAAGTTTAAGTTCCGTCGTTGCAGCCCCCTTGGTGGTTTTCGGATCAATACCGATGGCCTGCGCATACCTCAAAGGCTTGTGGTCCAGGTAGGCAAGCTTGTCGGCGAAGCCGCCTTCAATCACCAACTTGATATCATTGTACTGATCAATTTCATCAAGGCCGGTGATAATAACGGTGCCTTCGCGAAGGGTCAGGTTTTCCGATGTGCCTTTTGACATGAAGATGTTGAAGGCTTTTTCGTTAAATTTCATATAGGCATCGACGTTCCGGACTGCCGGCATGGGGGCCAGGTAATTGACCGTCGCCCCTGTGACCTCAATATCGCCGTCCAGAGATACCAACTCGAAGATATCGTCGTCGCCCGACCACAGGCGCATTTCGGCGCGCGCCTTATGCACGATCCCATCGGTAATATTCGGCACGACCCAATTCCTGGCCTTGCTGCCCCAGGACTTGGGCCAATATTTTTTTATCTGATTGACGAAGATATCCCTGACTTCGCCTTTTAGATCGACGGAGATATTCGCGGCCTTCCCACCACCCTTGAATAGGGACAACCCATCGACCACGGCGCTGAAGGTGGCTGTGGGACCTTGAAGTTCCGCGTCCGCGTTGGTGATTTCCAGGCGTTGAGTGCGGCCCAGATATTTTCCCTTCAACGTCAGGGACGTCAGCGGCATGGGATGCCCCCCCGCCAATGGCAGG
>LFEN01000017.1 GCA_001510075.1 Alphaproteobacteria bacterium casp-alpha2 | reverse complement strand
CCAGCCAGTCCCGCCAGTTTTCAATGGCGGCCGTCACCGCCGGTTCGGCGGTGAATTGAAAGGCCATTACCCGGAAGTCTCCGCCAACCGGTGCAGGCAGGATTCAAAAACCCTGGCCAAAAAGCCGATCAACTCCGTGCCTTGGCCCGATTGGAAGGTGCTGCCGCGCGATCCCATGGCGAACAGGCCGGTGGGAACGCCGATCCCCGGACGCAGCCGGGCAATGGCGGCCGAGCGTACCAGCCCTGCGCCAGCGCCGAAAATCGTCCCGTCGTCTTCCATATCGCGGAACAGGCGGATACTTCCAAGCTCGTCTAACAGGGTGTCGACGGTGCCAGGGGGAAGTTTGTGGACATCGGGCGGCAAAGCGGAGTCCTGCGGCTGCTCGAAGCCGAGAATGACCACGTCGACATCCAGCAGCAACGGCAAGTCGTCATTGACCACCCTGATCAGATGTTCGAGGCTGACCGCCGACATCGCCGCCAGAACCGCCGCATGGGTGCGGGTCTGCACCGACATGTTGGAACGGCTGGTTTCAATGACCTCCTGGGCACAGTTCCTGAGTTCGTCTATCTCGTCGAGGCGGCGTTCGGCCAGGAAGCGCTGCATATCGACGACACCGTCGCCGGTCCAGCGCGATGGCGCGGTCATTTCGGAAAGGAGTTCCAGCTTATCGGTGAAAAAATCAGGGTGGCGGGCCAAATAATCGGCGACGCTCTCCCCGGTGACGCCGTCTTCACCGGAAGGCGGTGTGTCGAGGGCGGAATCGTTGTTTTTTTGGGTCATGGTTTAGAAGCCTCGCGACGGAGAGCGAATCGCCTATTATAAACCAGAAACGCAATTGCGACAGAAAACAGCAAAGAATTTTGATGACAAAGCCCTCAACACCCGAAAATGGCGCACCGCCTGGCCTCCAGAAGCATTATCCGGGAGACCGGATTGGTGTATTGCTGCCGTTGCCCCTGTCAGGCGTCTATGACTACCTCGTCGCCGAAAACATGACCCTGGTGGACGGCGATTTTGTCACCGTGCCGCTGGGCGCGCGCCGGGCCACCGGCGTCGTCTGGGGGGCGGGCACCGGCAATGTGGCGCAGGCCAAGCTGAAGGCCGCCCAGGGCCGCCTCGATTGTCCACCCCTGCCCGACGTGTCACGCCGGTTCGTCGATTGGGTGGCGCGCTACACCTTGGCCCAACCGGGGGCCGTCCTGAAAATGGCGATGAGCAGCCCCGACGCCCTGGCGCCGCCAAAACCGGTTCGGGCCTATGTCCTCAACCCTGACGCGCCCGCCTTCAAAAAGACCAAGGCACGCGAAAAGGTGTTGCAGGTCATGGCCGACGACCGGCCCCGACTGCCAAAGGAACTGGCACTCGAAGCCGGGACCGGGACCAGTGTCATCAAGGGTCTGGCCGATGCAGGAGTCATCACGCCCATCGCCCTGCCGGCCCGGCCCGACAATCTTGGAACGGCCCCCGACTGGGCGCTTGCCGGTCCTGATTTGTCCCCTGATCAGGCGACAGCGGCAACGGTGTTGGAAAAGCGGACCGAAGCCGCCGGTTTTAGCGTCACCCTGCTCGATGGGGTGCCCGGCTCGGGCAAGACGGAAGTTTATTTCCAGGCCGTCGCCGAAGCCTTGAAGCAAGGCGGGCAGGTGCTGGTTTTATTGCCGGAAATCGCCTTGAGCGCGCAATGGCTGACACGATTCCGCCAACGCTTCGGGGCCTTGCCCGGCGAATGGCATTCCGATCTGACCGCGGCCCAGCGCCGGCGCACATGGCGCGCGGTAGCCGGCGGCGACACCCAAGTCATCGTCGGCGCGCGCTCGGCCTTGTTTCTGCCTTTCCCTGGCTTGCGGCTGATTGTCTGCGACGAAGAACACGACAGCTCTTTCAAACAGGAAGAAGGCGTCATCTATAACGCGCGGGACATGGCCGTCGTCCGCGCCCAGCTAGGCGGCATCCCCATCGTGCTGGCGTCGGCGACGCCGTCGCTGGAAACCGTAATTAACGCCGACGCGGGCCGCTATCGCCTGCTGCATCTACCCGAACGCCACGCTGGCGCCACCCTGCCCGAGATCGGCTTTATCGACATGCGCAAAGAAAAGACGCCGTCGCAGTGCTGGTTGTCGCCGAGCTTGAGGGAGCATTTGACGGCGACCATGGAGAAGGGCGAACAGGCGATGTTGTTCCTGAACCGGCGCGGATACGCGCCGTTGACGTTGTGCCGGACCTGCGGCCACCGCATGCAATGCCCCAGTTGCACCGCCTGGCTGGTCGAACACCGCGCCGGCGGACGATTGCTGTGCCATCATTGCGGGTTCACCGCCCAGCCCCCCCGGCATTGCCCCGAATGCCAAAAAGAAGACAGCTTCGCCACCTGCGGGCCCGGCGTCGAACGCCTGGCCGAAGAAGTCCGCGACGTATTTCCCCATATCCGCGCCGAGATTGCCGCTTCCGACACCCTGGCCAGCCCCAAGGCGGCAGCCGCCCTGATCAAGCGTATCGAAGACCACGATATCGATCTGATCATCGGCACCCAAATCATCGCCAAGGGCTATCACTTTCCCATGCTGACCCTGGTCGGCGCGGTGGATGCGGACTTAGGCCTTGGCGGTGGGGATTTACGCGCTGCCGAGCGTACCTACCAGCTTCTCTATCAGGTTGCCGGACGGGCCGGACGGGCCGAACGCCCGGGGCGGGTGTTGCTGCAGACCTATATGCCTGAACATCCGGTGATGAAGGCGCTGTTGGACGGCGACCGGGAAGGCTTTCTCGCCGCCGAGGCCGAAGGCCGCGAACAAGCCAGCATGCCGCCATTCGGCCGACTGGCGGCGTTGATTGTTTCCGGCCTCAACGAAGCAGCCGTCGATGACACGGCGCTGGCACTTGGCCGTGCCGCCCCCACAGGCCACGGGATCAGTGTCTTCGGCCCGGCCCCGGCGCCTTTCGCCATGCTCAGGGGCAAACACCGGCGGCGATTGTTGTTGAAAACGGACAAGGAATGCAACCTTCAGGCCGTCATCCACGAATGGCTGGCCCAAATCCCGGCGCAAAGAAAAGTCCGCATCCAGGTCGACGTCGATCCTTATAGCTTTTTGTAACCATCGAGCGATTTTTGACATGCATTTCACCCTATTTAACTGTGTTTTTCGGGCTGCCGAAAAGCGCGCCTGAGTCGGGTTGCAAGGCCCAAAAGGGTATGCTACGACAGGGTCGATTTCGGGGGAAACCCCTGCTCAGGGGGATGTTGACGTTGCCGAAAAAAGGCGCCTGGCATCTCGGTTCGGAAAAAAATAATCGGGCATTGAAAAGGACATTTCCAGGTGTCAGCGGAGATGATAGGCGCCACCGGCCTCGCAGGCCGTTACGCGACAGCGCTTTTTGACCTTGCCGATTCAGATAGGCTCTTGGATCAGGTCGCCAGCGACCTGGCCGAGCTTGGTCATATGATCGATGAATGCGCGGATTTGGACCGCCTCATCCGCTCGCCCGCCATTTCATGTCAGGATCAGGGCCGGGCCATGAGCGCCGTGCTGGAAAAAGCCAAAATGTCCGAATTGACCCAGAAATTCATCGGCACCGTGGCCAAAAACCGCCGCCTGTTCGCCCTCAAGGCAATGATCGGCGCCTATCAGGCGTTGTTGGCGGAAAAGCGCGGCGAAGCCACCGCCGAAGTGGTCTCCGCCGCGCCCCTGGACAAAAAACAGATCGAGCGCATCGGCGCTGCCCTGAAAAAGGCCGTCGGATCAGACGTCTCCATTGATGCAACCGTGGACGAAAGCCTGTTGGGCGGTCTCATCGTCAAGATTAAATCGCGCATGGTCGACAGTTCACTCAAAACAAAGCTGCAACAGCTCCGTTTCTCCATGAAAGGGATTGGATAATGGATATCAAGCCGGCGGAAATTTCCGCCATTCTGAAAAAACAAATCGCCGATTTCGGTTCTGAAGCCGATGTCGCCGAGGTCGGCCAGGTGCTCTCCGTCGGCGACGGCATCGCCCGCGTTCACGGGCTGGATCAGGTTCAGGCCGGTGAAATGGTCGAATTTCCGGGTGGCATCAAAGGCATGGCCCTGAACCTGGAACTCGATAACGTCGGCGTCGTTATTTTCGGCGATGACCGGACCATCAAAGAAGGCGATACGGTCAAGCGCACCGGGTCCATCGTTGACGTCCCCGTGGGCAAGGAATTGCTCGGCCGGGTGGTCGACGCCCTGGGCAATCCGATCGACGGCAAGGGCCCGATCCTGACCGACAAACGCGCCCGCATCGAGGTCAAAGCGCCCGGCATCATTCCCCGCAAATCGGTGCACGAGCCGGTACAGACGGGCATCAAGGCGATTGATTCACTGATCCCCGTCGGCCGCGGCCAACGCGAATTGATCATCGGCGACCGCCAGACCGGCAAGACCGCCGTCATCATCGACACCATCATCAACCAGCGCACGGTCAACGAAGGCGACGATGAGTCGCAGAAACTCTATTGCATCTACGTCGCCATCGGCCAAAAGCGCTCGACCGTGGCACAACTGGTCAAGACGCTGGAAGATTACGATGCGATGAAATATTCCATCGTTGTCGCGTCTACCGCGTCCGAGCCGGCGCCGTTGCAATTTCTGGCGCCGTATACGGGTTGCACGATGGGCGAATTCTTCCGCGACAACGCCATGCACGCGGTCATCTTCTACGACGATCTGTCCAAGCATGCCGTCGCTTACCGGCAGATGTCGTTGTTGCTTAGGCGCCCGCCGGGTCGCGAAGCCTATCCGGGCGACGTTTTCTATCTGCATTCCCGGCTCCTGGAACGGGCCGCCAAAATGAATGACGATGAAGGCGCCGGATCGTTGACGGCGATGCCGGTTATTGAAACCCAGGCCGGTGACGTGTCCGCCTATATTCCGACCAATGTTATTTCCATTACCGACGGCCAGATTTTCCTGGAGACGGAGTTGTTTTTTAAGGGCATCAGGCCTGCCGTCAACGTCGGTTTGTCGGTGTCGCGTGTCGGTTCTGCGGCCCAGGTCAAAGCCATGAAACAGGTCGCCGGTTCGATCAAACTGGAATTGGCGCAATACCGTGAAATGGCCGCCTTCGCCCAGTTTGCTTCCGACCTGGACGCCTCGACCCAGCAACTGCTGGCCCGTGGCGCACGCCTGACGGAGCTTCTCAAACAGCCGCAATACACGCCGCTGCCGATCGAAGAACAGGTGGTCTCCATCTTCGCCGGCGTCAACGGCTATACCGACACCATCGCCGTTAATGACATCACCAATTTCGAGTCCCGGATGATCGACGAAATTCGCGCCAAGGGCAGCGATATTTTGGCGGCCATTCGCGCCGACAAGCAACTGAGCGAAGAAACCGAAGCCAAGCTTAGAAAATTCATGGAAGACTTCGTCAAGTCTTACGCCTAAACCCCTGGAACCCCCCGGAACCCCAGAATGGCTAACCTCAAAGACCTGAAAGTCCGGATCACCAGCGTCCGATCGACGCAAAAGATCACGTCGGCCATGAAAATGGTCGCGGCGGCGAAATTGCGCAAGGCCCAGGAAAATGCCGAGGCGGCGCGTCCCTATGCCGAACGCATGGAACGCATGGTCGCCTCCGTAGGCGCCAGCGTCGAGGGTATCGACGGCGCGCCGGCCATGCTTGCCGGCACCGGCAAGGAAGACACCCACCTGATCGTCGTCTGCACGTCAGACCGGGGGCTGTGCGGCGGCTTCAACGGGTCGATCATGCGCCAAACCCGGAAAATGATTATCGAACTTCGCGGCCAGGGCCGTACCGTCAAGCTTCTCTGTGTCGGCGGCAAGGGCCGCGACGGCATGAAGCGGGAATTCAGCACCGATATTATCGGCACCATTGAAGGCATCGGCCGGCGCGGCGTCGAATATTCCGAAGGCCGTGACGTGGCGGAAAAAATCACGTCGCTTTTCGAGGCCGGTGAATTCGACGTTTGCACCATCGTCTTTAACCGTTTCCAGTCGGCGATGACGCAAATCCCGACGACGCAACAGTTAATCCCCTTCGCGCCCGAGGAACCCGAGGACGGCGCGGCCGAGGCAGCCGGGGCGAAAATCTCGAACAACGAGAGCGGCCCGTCTCCGGTCTTTATCTTCGAGCCCGAGGAACAGGAAATTCTGGCCGATCTTCTGCCGCTGAACGTCGCCGTGCAGGTATTCCAGGCACTGCTGGAAAGCGCTGCATCGGAGCACGGCGCCAGGATGACGGCCATGGACAACGCGACGCGCAATGCCGGTGACATGATCGAGAAACTGACGCTGATCTACAACCGCACCCGTCAGGCAGCGATCACCACCGAACTAGTTGAAATTGTATCGGGCGCGGAAGCGCTTTAACTCACTATTCGGAGCAATAGGTATGGCTAATAAAGCAACCGGAAAAATCACCCAGGTCCTGGGCGCCGTGGTCGACGTTCAGTTCGAAGGCGATTTGCCTGAAATTCTCAACGCCCTGCACTGCCAGAACGAGGGCAAGCTCTTGGTCTTGGAAGTCGCCCAGCACCTGGGCGAGAACTCGGTCCGCGCCATCGCCATGGACGCCACCGAGGGCCTGCAACGCGGCGTCGAAGTCTCGGACACAGGGGCTGCGATCACGGTGCCGGTGGGCCAGGGCACGCTTGGCCGCATCATCAACGTCATCGGCGACCCGATCGATGGCCGCGGCCCGATCGACACCAAAACCACCGCCCCCATCCACGCCAGTGCGCCTGAATTTATCGACCAGTCGACGGAAACGGAGATTCTATCGACCGGCATCAAGGTCGTCGATTTGATCTGCCCCTACGCCAAGGGCGGCAAGATCGGCCTGTTCGGCGGCGCCGGTGTCGGCAAGACCGTTATCATCATGGAACTGATCAACAATATCGCCAAGGGCCACGGCGGCTATTCGGTGTTTGCCGGTGTCGGCGAACGGACCCGCGAGGGCAACGACCTTTATCACGAAATGATGGAATCCGGCGTTATCGACCTGAAAGGCGACAAGTCCAAGGCGGCGCTGGTCTATGGCCAGATGAACGAACCACCCGGTGCGCGGATGCGGGTCGCGCTGACCGGCCTGACGCTGGCCGAATATTTCCGTGACCAGGAAGGCCAGGACGTTTTGTTCTTCATGGATAATATTTTCCGCTTCACCCAGGCCGGTTCCGAAGTCTCGGTGCTGTTGGGCCGCATTCCGTCCGCCGTCGGGTATCAGCCGACGCTGGCCACCGACATGGGCAACCTGCAAGAACGCATTACATCGACCAACAAGGGCTCGATCACTTCGGTGCAGGCAATTTACGTACCGGCCGATGATTTGACCGATCCGGCGCCGGCGACCTCGTTCTCGCATCTCGACGCGACGACGGTGCTAAGCCGCTCAATCGCCGAACTGGGTATTTACCCGGCCGTCGATCCGCTCGATTCGACGTCGCGAATTTTGGACCCCCGCATCATCGGCGACGAACACTACAACGTCGCCACCGAGGTGCAGCGGGTATTGCAGACATACAAGTCCTTGCAGGACATTATCGCCATTCTCGGCATGGACGAGTTGTCGGAAGAAGACAAGTTGACCGTTGCCCGGGCGCGGAAAATTCAGCGTTTCCTGAGCCAGCCGTTCTTCGTCGCCGAGGTCTTCACCGGCTCGCCCGGCGTTCTGGTCTCGCTGGAAGACACCATCAAGGGTTTCAAAGGCATCATCGAAGGTGATTACGATCACCTCCCGGAAGCCGCCTTCTACATGGTCGGCACCATCGAAGAAGCGGTCGAGAAAGCCAAGAAGCTGGCGGAAGCGGCTTAAGGCGGCGAAAAAGGAATTTGGACCACAGAGATTACAGAGGACACTGAGAAAAAGCGGGGGAAACTAAACCTGCTCCCCTAATGTACTTTATAAAATATTCATTCTTAAAACTTCTCTGTGCTCTCTGTGATCTCTGTGGTGAAAAAAACAAGAAGCGACGACGGAAGCTAAAATATGAGCGAAACAAGCAACACGGTTGAATTCGAACTGGTCTCGCCGGAGAAACTGCTGATCTCGGAAGCGGTGGAGATGGTCGTCGTGCCCGGCGCCGAGGGCGATTTCGGCGTCCTGCCCGGTCATTCGCTGCTGATTTCCACCGTCCGGCCCGGCGTCATCAACATCCACGAAGGTGGCGCGATCAAAAACAGCATCTTCGTTGCCGGCGGTTTCGCCGAGGTCTCGCCGGAACGCTGCACGGTGTTGGCGGAAGAAGCCATTCCGGTGGCCGACATCACCATCAACGGCGCCGAAAAACGGCTGGAAAGCGCCAGGGCCGCGATCGCCGATTTAGCCGAAGACGCAGAAGACCTTTCCAGGGTCCACGCCGAAAAGGAACTGAAAGCCGCCGAAGCCATGATGGTGGCGGCCAAATCCGACTAATACGGCCCCTGCTTACGGAGACTGGTTTCCATGAAGCTTTATCTGGTGCAACACGGGGCGGCGGTGCCCAAGGACGAAAACCCCGAAAAACCGCTGAGCCCGGCGGGCCGCGAAGACATCCAGAAGATCGCCTCGTTTCTGGCCCGAAGCCGCGTCGCCGCCACCCGCGTCCTTCATTCCGGAAAATTACGTGCGCTCGAAACGGCGCTGTTGCTGTCAGACGTCATCGGCCCCGGCAACATGGTCGAGGAAGCGGAAAATGGTCTCGCCCCCAACGATGCGACGGATGAATTTTTCTCCATCGTTGACGAATTAACCGAAGACACCGTCCTTGTCGGCCACCTGCCCTATATGAGCAAACTGGTCTCGCGCCTGACCACCGGCGACGAAGAAGAAACCGTGCTGCACTTCAAACCCGGCTCCGTCGCCTGCCTGGAACGCGGCGAAAACGGCGGCGGCTGGACGGTCAGCTGGTTTATCAGGCCGGAGTTGTTGGGGTAATCCCTCTAGCGCCTTTTCATCTTCTTGTTCTTCGCGCCTGACTTCCACGCCGCCATCGGCGCGACGCCGGCTTTGTCGAGGCCGAGTTCGTGGGCTTCGAGGCGCCGGACTTCGTCGCGCAGCCGGGCGGCTTCTTCGAATTCAAGATCGGCGGCGGCGGTTTTCATTTTTGCCGTCAGCTCGGCGATGACGGCCTGCAGGTTATGGCCGACCAGTTCCCTGTCGCCCGCCGGGCCGGTATCGACGGTGACGTAGTCCCGCTCGTAGACCGAGCCGACGATATCGGAAATGCCTTTTTTGACGGATTCCGGCGTGATGCCGTTGGCTACGTTGTAGGCCTGTTGCAGCGCGCGGCGGCGGTTGGTCTCATTGATGGCGTAATCGAGGCTGTCGGTCATTTTGTCGGCGTACAGAATAACCCGGCCGTCGATGTTGCGCGCCGCCCGGCCGATGGTTTGCACCAGGGACGTCTTGGAGCGCAAAAAGCCTTCCTTGTCGGCGTCCAGTATCGCCACCAGGGCGCATTCGGGGATATCCAGGCCTTCGCGCAACAGGTTGATGCCGATCAGCACATCAAACGCGCCCAACCTGAGATCGCGGATAATCTCGATGCGTTCCAGGGTGTCGATGTCGGAATGCATGTAGCGCACGCGCACGCCGTTTTCGTGCATGTATTCGGTCAAATCCTCGGCCATGCGTTTGGTCAACGTCGTGACCAGGGTGCGCAGGCCCTTGGCCGCGACTTCCTTGACCTCGCCCAGCAAATCATCGACCTGGGTTTCCACCGGGCGGATGATAGTCAAAGGATCAATGAGCCCGGTCGGGCGGACGACTTGCTCGATAAAGACGCCACCGGTGCGCTCGATTTCCCACGGCCCCGGCGTCGCGGAGACAAAGATGGTGTCCGGGCGCATGGATTCCCATTCCTCGAACTTCAAGGGCCGGTTGTCGATGCAGGAAGGCAGGCGGAAGCCATATGCCGCCAGCGTCGATTTGCGGGCGTAATCGCCCCGGTACATGCCGCCCAACTGCGGCACCGTGACGTGGCTTTCATCGACGACCAACAGCGCGTCTTCGGGCAGGTACTCAAATAACGTCGGCGGCGGGTCGCCCGGCTCGCGCCCGGTGAGGTAGCGCGAATAGTTTTCGATGCCCGAACAAAACCCGGTGCTGTCCAGCATCTCCAGATCAAAGCGCGTGCGTTCTTGCAAGCGCTGGGCTTCCAGCAATTTGTTTTCGTCATTCAGTTCTTCGAGGCGCGCTTTCAACTCGTCCTTGATCTTGGGGATGGCCTGCAACATCGTCGGGCGCGGCGTCACATAGTGGCTGTTGGGGAAGATGGTGATTTCGTCCAGCGCGCCGATTTTTTCTCCGGTCAAAGGGTCGATTTCCCATATTTTTTCCAGCTCGTCGCCGAACAGCGACAAGCGCCAGGCCCGGTCTTCCATATGCGACGGGAAAATCTCGATAACGTCGCCGCGCACCCGGAAGGCGCCGCGAAAAAAGTTAACGTCGTTGCGGCGGTATTGCAGTTCGACCAGGCTGTTCAACAGACCGCGATGCTCGCAGCGCGTACCGGCCTTCAACTTGACCACCATCTCGGCGTAGGTCTCGACCGCGCCGATGCCGTATATGCACGATACCGAGGCGACGATGATGGTGTCGGTACGTTCCAGCAGCGAGCGCGTGGCGGCGTGGCGCATGCGGTCGATCTGCTCGTTGATGGAGGAGTCTTTCTCGATAAAGGTGTCGGTGCGCGGCACGTAGGCTTCCGGCTGGTAGTAGTCATAGTAAGAGACGAAATACTCGACCGCGTTATCGGGGAAAAAATCCTTCATCTCGCCGTACAGCTGCGCCGCCAGCGTCTTGTTGGGGGCCAGCACCAGCGTCGGGCGTTGCAGATTCTGGATGGCGTGGGCGATGGTGAAGGTCTTGCCCGACCCGGTGACGCCCAGCAGCACCTGGTCGCGTTCGCCCGCTTTCAGCCCCTTGGTCAACTCGGCAATGGCTTGCGGCTGGTCGCCGGCGGGCTGAAACGGCGAGACCAGCCGGAACGGTTTTCCGCCGGGCGCGGAGCCGCGTTTTGGTGGTTGGAAAATTTCCGGTGTCGCCATCCGCCTGTTATATGGCGGATACCCCGCCCCCGGCAAGCAATCGGCTTTTCCCCGCTTGCGCCGGGCTGGGGCTGAGCATAATCTCGGCTTTGAAGATGCCCGATAGAGATTATTTCACCCCAAACCGAGGTCCAGCCCTATGTCTTTCGTCGCCGACCGCCTGAGCCTGATCAAACCCAGCCCGACCATCGCCGTCACCCAGAAAGCGCGCGATCTGAAGGCGCAAGGCCGCGACATCATCGGCCTCGGCGCCGGCGAGCCGGATTTCGACACCCCGGCGCATATTATTGAGGCGGCGAAAAAGGCCATGGACGACGGGTTGACGCGCTATACGGCGGTCAACGGAATCCCCGAATTGCAGGAAGCCATCGTCGCCAAGTTCAAACGCGACAACGGGCTCGACTATAGCGTCGACGAAGTCACCGTCGGCTGCGGCGGCAAGCAGATCATTTTCAACGCCTTTATGGCGACGCTGAACCCCGGCGACGAAGTCATCGTGCCGGCGCCATACTGGGTCAGCTATCCGGATATTGCGCTGTTGTTCGAAGGCAAGCCGGTATTCATCGATTGCCCGGCGGAATCGAGCTTCCGCTTGAGCCCGCAAGACCTGGAAGCGGCGATTACGCCCAAGACCAAGTGGCTGGTTCTCAATTCGCCGTCCAACCCGTCCGGCGCCGCCTATACGCGCGACGACCTGAAGGCGCTGGCCGAAGTGTTGATGCGCCACCCCAACGTCTGGATCATGACCGATGATATCTATGAGCACATCATTTATGACGGCTTTGAGTTCTCGACCATCGCCCAGGTGGAACCGGGCCTGAAAGAGCGCACGTTGACGCTGAACGGCATGTCCAAGGCCTATTGCATGACCGGCTGGCGGGTCGGCTATGCCGCCGGGCCGGTGGAACTGATCAAGGCGATTACCAAGGTGCAGTCGCAATCGACGACGCACACGTCTTCGATCAGCCAGGCGGCGTCGGTGGCGGCCTTGAACGGTCCTCATGATTTCATCGCCGGCCACAACAAAATCTTCCAGGAACGCCGCGATCTGGTGGTCAGCATGCTCAATCAGGCGCCGGGCCTTAAATGCCCGACGCCGCAAGGGGCATTTTATGTCTACCCATCATGCGCCGGCACCATCGGCAAAAAAACACCGGACGGAAAAATCATCGAAACGGATGAGGATTTTGTCGGCTACATCCTCGAATCCGAAGGGGTCGCCGCCGTGCAGGGCGTTGCCTTTGGGCTGAGCCCGTTCTTCCGGGTGTCCTACGCCACCGGCACGGACCTGCTGGAAGACGCCTGTCAGCGCATCCAGCGGGCCTGCGCCCAGTTAACCTAAAACCGGAGGCGGATTCGAAAAAGATTCTCTTTGATTCCACCGCCAAGGGCTTTACCATTTTCAGTTAACAATCCCAAGCGGGCCAACCCGCGTGCCTAATCGTACAATTGGTCGACAAAAACAAACGATGCGGGAGGATTCCTATGACGGCAAAAGACCCATCAGGGCCACGCGTCGCAGCCCTCGTCGGCCCCTACCTTTGTGGAAAAACAGCTCTTCTGGAAAGCCTGCTCGTGCAGGCCGGCGCCATCGGTCGCAAGGGATCGTCGAAAGACGGTTACGCCATCGGTGACGGAACGCCGGAGGCCAAGGCGCGCCAGATGGGCACCGAAGTCAACATCGCCTCGGCGGAATACTTAGGCGAAAAGTGGACGTTTCTCGATTGTCCGGGCTCTATCGAACTGATCCAGGAATCGATCAACGCGCTGATGGTCGCCGATATCGCCGTCGTCGTTTGCGAACCCGATATATCCCGGATCTTGACCGTGGCGCCGGTGCTGAAATTTCTCGACGAGCACGATATTCCGCATATCCTTTTCATCAATAAAATGGATACCGCCGTTTCCAGCATCAAGGAAACACTGGAAGCCCTGCAACTGTTGTCCGAGCGGCCACTGGTGCTGCGGGAAATTCCCATCCGTGGCGACGGCAATGTCACCGGCCACGTTGATCTTGTCAGCGAGCGGGCCTTTGAATGGACGCCGGGCAAACCGTCGGAATTGGTCGAAATCCCGGATTCACTTCAGGACCGGGAACGCGCAGCACGCACGGACATGCTGGAAAGCCTGGCCGATTTCGATGACAAGCTGCTGGAAGATCTGCTCGAAGACGTGATCCCGTCGAGCGAGGAAATTTACCAGGGCCTGTCCCGAGATCTACAACAAGGCTTTATCGTGCCGGTGTTTTTTGGCTCGGCCGAACAGGACAACGGCGTCAGGCGTGTTTTAAAGGCGCTTCGTCATGAAGCCCCCGAGGCGGCGGCAAGTGCGGACAGGCTCGGCCTGGATCCCGGCAATGAAACCCTGGTCCAGGTATTTAAAACCATTCACGCCGGACACGCCGGCAAACTCAGCTTCGCCCGCATCTGGCGCGGCGAGGTCAAAGACGGCATGACCCTAAACGCAGAGCGGGTCAGTGGTCTGCATCGTATCATGGGCCAAAAACACGACAAGCTAAGTAAAGCCGGCGCCGGTGAGGTGGTTGGCTTGGGCCGCATGGAAAAAGTGAAAACCGGCGCTACCTTGTCTGAGAGCGGGAAACTTAACGGATCAAACTGGCCGGAAGCCCGCAAACCGCTGTTCGCTCTCGCCATTCATACCGAACACCGCGACGACGAGGTCAAGCTGTCAGGCGCGCTGGCAAAGCTGATCGACGAAGACCCGTCGTTATCTTATGAAATCAGCCAGGAAACCGGGGAGTTGTTGATGTGGGGCCAGGGTGAAATGCACCTACTGGTCACCATCGACCGGCTGAAAAACAAATACGGGCTGGCCGTCATCTCGGAACGACCCCAGGTGCCCTACAAGGAAACCATCCGCAAGCCTGTTTCCCAACACGCCCGGCACAAAAAACAGTCGGGCGGGCACGGGGAATTCGGCGATGTGCACCTGGATATCAAGCCGCTGCCCCGGGGTTCGGGGTTCGAGTTCAACGACACCATTGCCGGCGGCGTTGTGCCCAAGCAGTACATCCCGGCGGTCGGCAACGGAGTCAAGGAATTCATGGTCCGGGGGCCGTTGGGTTTCCCCGTCGTCGATATTTCCGTAACCCTGACGGACGGGCAGTTTCACGCCGTCGATAGTTCCGACATGGCGTTCAAGAAAGCCGCCCAACAGGCGATGCGCGAGGGCATGCCGAACTGCAACCCGGTGCTGCTGGAACCGATTTTCCAGGTGAAGATTACCCTGCCCAACGAATTCACTTCGAAAATCCAGCGTCTGGTCAGTGGCCGACGAGGCCAGATCCTGGGGTTCGACGCCAAACCCGGTTGGAACGGCTGGGACGAAGTCTCGGTGCAATTGCCGCAATCGGAAATGCACGACCTGATTATCGAGCTTCGCTCCATGACGCTCGGCGTCGGTTCGTTCCAGTGGGAATTTGACCACCTGCAGGAACTGTCGGGCAGAGATGCCGATATCGTCGTATCCAAACGCGCCGAAGCACGGGCGGAACACTAAGCTCCGGAAATGAAAAAAAAGCCCCCGCCAAAAGGCGGGGGCGAGTTTAAACAGGGAGGCTTCACGTCTGGGAGACGTAGGGGCTGCCCGGGGGGATGGGCAGTCCCAGTTCCGGGCCAGAAGCCCGGATTTTTCCGATCCACATTGGGTCCGGAAAACTTGCTGTAATGCTGCGTTGCAACATCACACGCGTAGAATATAGGAATCCACCCGCCGGTTTTCCACTGACAATTGTGCATTTCAGCCATGCTATTTATGCATGGATTTTAACTGATTGATATAATTAATAAACCAGGGATGATCCTACATATGATTGTAGGGGTTCTTTAACTCAGGCGACGCCGCCGGCCATTTTACGGACCAGAAAATCCCTCAAAACGCCGATTCGCGTGGACGCCTTCAACTCTTCCGGATAGACGAAATAGACGTCGATGCTGGAGCCTGGGGTCTCCGGCAATATCTCGACCAGGTTGCGTCCTTCGCGACTCATGTATTCCGGCAAGGCAGCGATACCAAGACCACTTTGCACGGCCCGGTAAATGCCATAGATGCTGTTGACCCGAAGCACCGGCTCCCGGGGCGGGCCGGATTTAATGCCGGCTTCCAAAAGCCAGTTGAGGTTGCCGACCGGCGGCGTCGCATCCTCGCCATAAACGATGATCCTGTGGCCGTCCAGATCATCGACGGTTTTCGGTATGCCCCGCGCCTTGAGATATTCGGGGGCCGCGTAGACGCGGTAATTCATGGTCATCAGGTGGCGCTGGATCAGGTCCGGCTGTTTCGGCGGCGTCATCCGGATGGCGGCGTCGGCCTCGCGCATGGACAGGTCCAGTTCGGTGTCGGCCAACACCAACGAGACCTCGATATCCGGATACAGGGTGATAAATTCCTTGATCCGGGGGGTCAGCCAGATCGACCCGAAAGCCACCGTGGTGGTGATTTTCAGCGGCCCCTGGGGCTTTTCCTTGATGTCGATGATGCGGGCCTTGGCCATGGCCAGCTTGGCGAAGACTTCATGCGCGGTCTCGAATAAATTCTCGCCCTGCTCGGTCAACTTGAGGCCGCGCGCATGACGGTGAAACAGCTTCACCTCTAGGCTGTCTTCGAGGCCGCCGATCTGGCGGCTGACGGCGGACTGGCTGAGATTCAGCACCTCACCAGCACGCGTGAAGCTGCCGGCTTCGGCGACCGCATGAAAGACGCGCAGCTTGTCCCAATCCATTTCTAATCCGCCTGTTCGGCCAGAAAACGTTCGGCTTCGAGCGCGCTCATGCAGCCGGTGCCGGCGGCGGTGACGGCTTGGCGGTAGATGTGGTCCTGCACGTCGCCGGCGGCGTAGACGCCATCAACCGTGGTCGCGGTGCTGTCGGGCCTGGTCAGGATGTAACCATTGTCGTCCATGTCCAATTGGCCCTTGAAGATATCCGAATTGGGCGTATGGCCGATGGCGATGAAGACGCCGTCGACGGGAATCTCGCTCGTCTCGCCGGTTTTGACGTTCTTGACCCGGATGGCGGTGACGCCGGGCGGATTGTCGTCGCCCAGCACCTCATCCAGGACGCTGTCCCACACCGGTTCGATCTTGTCGTTCTTGAACAACCGGTCCTGCAGGATTTTTTCCGAACGCAATTCGTCGCGGCGGTGAACCAAACTGACTTTTGAGGCGAAGTTGGTCAAAAACAGCGCCTCTTCCACCGCCGTGTTGCCGCCGCCAATTACCGCCACGGGCTTGTCGCGGAAGAAGAACCCATCGCACGTCGCACACGCCGACACCCCATAGCCGGAAAACTTCTGCTCGCTATCGAGCCCCAACCAGCGCGCGCTGGCCCCGGTGGCGATAATCAGCGTATCGCCGGAATAGGTATCGCCCGAATCGCCCTTGGCGGTGAACGGGCGCTTCGACAAATCGCACTCGACGATAACGTCTTCGAACATTTCCGTGCCGACGTTTTTGGCCTGCGCGAACATCTGTTCCATCAGCCACGGCCCCTGGACGGCCTCGGCAAAACCGGGATAATTTTCGACTTCCGTCGTGATGGTCAACTGGCCGCCCGGCTGAATGCCGCGCACCAGGGCCGGTTTCAAGTTGGCCCGCGCCGCGTAAACGGCTGCCGTATACCCGGCCGCGCCGGAACCGATAATCAGGACTTTGGAATGGTGGTTCGCCGCCATGGTGTCGGTATTCCCTCAAGATCAAGTTGTTCTTATTAAAGCTCCCCTAAAATAGGAACACACCCGCCCATAGGCAACCCGGCTTACTGGCAGCAAAGGGATGCCCGGTAAGGCTTGCAGCTTTCATCAGGGTAATATAATTTCGCAATAATATTGCGCCGTCGGCAACATCAGAGAACTTTTCATGCAACGGGTTAAACTCGACCGCATCGACCGCCGCATCCTCAAAGACCTGCAGGATAATGGCCGCATCACCAATGTCGAACTGTCCCGGCGCGCCGGCATTTCGGCGCCGCCGTGCCTGCGCCGCGTCCGCGCGCTCGAGGAAGCGGGCTACATCCAGGGCTATCACGCCGAGCTCGAACCGAAATCCCTGGGCTATCACGTTACCGTCTTCGCCCAGGTCGGCCTGACCTCGCAGGCGGAACCGGACCTCGAAGCCTTTGAAGAAATCGTCCGCAGTTGGCCCGAGGTGCGTGAATGCTTCATGTTAGCGGGCGAGACGGATTTTCTGTTGAAGGTCGTGGCCACGGACTGGGATGCCTACCAGGAATTCCTGACCTCCAAGCTGACGGCGACGGCCAACATCAGCCACATCAAATCCGCCCTTTCCATCCGCGCCGCCAAATCGGAACCCGGGGTTCCGATTGACGTTGATGAGCCAGGAAATGATGGCGCCGGTGAATAGAAAACCCGAAATCCTGCGAACAATTTGCGAATTTCTTTTTTAATGACCGCCGCCTACTTAAACTCCACACTGACGACCTCGTAGTATTTGACGCCTTTGGGGGTGTGGACCTCGACGGAATCACCGAGCGTCTTGCCGATCAGGGCCTTGGCCAGGGGCGATGTCACCGGCAGCTTGCCGGTCGAGATATCGGCTTCGTGGCTGCCGACGATCTGATAGGTCACTTCCTCGTCGGTTTCTTCGTCGACCAGCATCACCGTGGCGGCGAACATGATGACCTTGCCGGACAACGTCTTGGGGTCGATGACTTCCGAATGGCTGATGACGGATTCCAGTTCTTTCAGGCGGCCTTCGATAAAGCCCTGCTTGTCCTTGGCGGCGTGATATTCGGCGTTTTCTTTCAAATCGCCGTGCTCGCGCGCGATGCCAATGGCCTTGGATACGGCCGGGCGTTCAACGTCTTTGAGGTGGCGGCGCTCTTTTTCCAGCACGGCCAGCCCCTCGGCGGTCATCGGTATTTTATCCATCGTCCAGAAACCTTCTAAATCTAGAAACCGCTATCAAAATAAGCCTGCAACGGCGCCACATCAAGGTGGCCCTTATTCATGGCCTCAATGGCGCCGACGGCGGCCGCCGCCCCGGTCATGGTGGTGTAGTGCGGGATGTTGAAGGTCAGGGCCGAGCGGCGGATGGAATAGCTGTCGGCAATGGCCTCGGCGCCTTCGGTGGTGTTGATGACCAGTTGCACGCCGCCGTCGGTGATGGCGTCGACGCAATGCGGCCCGCCGTCAAGCACCTTGTTGACGTGCTCGACCGTCAGCCCCTTTTCGGTCAGGAATTTTTGCGTGCCGCCGGTGGCCAGTAAGTTAAACCCTTGCGCCACCAGCCGTTTGGCCAGCGCTGCCGCCATCTCCTTGTCGCGATCTTTAACCGATATAAAGACCGTACCCTCCATCGGCAACGCGTTCCCGGCGCCCAGTTGCGATTTGGCGAAGGCGCGTTCGAAATCGGTGTCGATGCCCATGACTTCGCCGGTGGATTTCATCTCAGGCCCCAAAATGATATCGACGCCGGGGAAGCGGGCAAACGGGAAGACCGCTTCTTTGACCGCGAAGTGGCCGTTGCTGGCTGCGGACGAAGGAAGATCAAAGGATTTCAATTTCTCGCCCGCCATCACCCGGGCCGCGATCTTGGCCACGGGAATGCCCGTCGCCTTGGCGACAAAGGGCACGGTGCGGCTGGCGCGCGGATTGACCTCGATGATGTAGATATCGCCGTCTTTAACCGCGTACTGCACGTTCATCAGGCCGACGACGCCCAAGCTGTGCGCCAGCAAGTGCGTCTGGCGTTCCAGCTCGGCAATGATTTCCTGGCTCAGCGAATACGGCGGCAACGAACAGGCGCTGTCGCCGGAATGAATACCGGCTTCTTCGATGTGCTGCATGATGCCGGCGATGTAAACTTGCGAACCGTCGGCGATGGCATCGACATCGATCTCGATGGCGTCTTCCAGGAACGAATCCAGCAACACCGGGCTATCGCCCGATACATGCACGGCCTCGGTCATGTAGCGTTTGAGGCTGGCTAAGTCGTGGACGATTTCCATGGCCCGCCCGCCGAGCACGTAGGACGGCCGGATGACCAGCGGATAACCGACGTCGCCGGCGACGGCCTCGGCCTCGGCTTGGGACCGCGCCAGCCCGTTTTTCGGCTGTTTGAGGCCGATGTCTTGCAGCAACACCTGAAACCGCTCGCGGTCTTCGGCCAGATCAATAGAATCCGGCGGCGTGCCCAAAATGGGTATCCCGGCGGCTTCGAGCGCGTGCGACAATTTCAGCGGCGTCTGGCCACCCAACTGAACGATGACGCCACGAAAATCACCCTTGGTCTGCTCGACCCGGATCAGCGCGATGACATCTTCGGCGGTCAGGGGTTCAAAATACAGCCGGTCCGAGGTGTCGTAATCCGTCGATACGGTTTCCGGGTTGCAATTGACCATGATCGCTTCGAAGCCGGCTTCCTTCAGCGCGAAGGCGGCATGACAGCAGCAATAATCAAATTCGATGCCCTGGCCGATGCGGTTGGGGCCGCCGCCGAGGATGACGACTTTTTCCCGATCGCTCGGCTCGGCCTCGCATTCCGGCGCTTCCAAACCGTTGCCCTCAAAGGTAGAATACATATAAGACGTCTGCGACGGAAATTCCCCGGCGCAGGTATCGACGCGTTTATAGACCGGCGAGACCTGCAATTCCTGGCGCTTGACGGCGACGGCGGATGCTGACAGCCCGGACAGTTCCGCCAGACGATCATCCGAGAAGCCCATTTTTTTCAGCCCCAGCAACCCCGGCGCGTCGTCGGGCAGGCCGTTCTTTTTGATCAACGCTTCGGTGGCGACGATGCTTTCGATCTGGCCTAAAAACCAGGGGTCGTAATGGCTGGCGGCATGGATGGCGTCGAGCGTCAGGCCCTGGCGGAAGGCTTCGGCGATGACCAGCAATCTGTCCGGTCTGGCCTGGCCCAGGATTGGCACAATATCGCCTTCTATCTCGACCTCGTTCAGGCCGGTCAGCCCGGTTTCCATACTGCGCAAACCCTTTTGCAGGGATTCGGCAAACGTCCGGCCGATGGCCATGGCCTCGCCGACGGATTTCATCGACGACGTCAGCAAGGCATCGGTGCCGGGGAATTTCTCGAACGTAAAACGCGGGATCTTGGTCACCACATAATCAATCGTCGGCTCGAAGCTGGCCGGCGTGACGCCGGTAATGTCGTTGGCCAACTCGTCCAGCGTATAGCCAATCGCCAGCTTGGCCGCCACCTTGGCGATGGGAAAGCCGGTCGCCTTCGAGGCCAGCGCCGACGAGCGCGACACCCGCGGGTTCATTTCGATCAGCAACATCCGTCCGTCGTCGGGGTTCAAGGCGAACTGCACGTTCGAGCCGCCGGTATCGACGCCGATCTCGCGCAACACCGCGATCGAGGCGTTGCGCATGATCTGGTATTCCTTGTCGGTCAGCGTCAGCGCCGGGGCGACGGTGATGGAATCCCCCGTATGCACGCCCATGGGATCGACGTTTTCGATGGAACAGATGATGATGCAGTTATCAGCACAGTCGCGCACCACCTCCATCTCGAATTCCTTCCAGCCCAGCACCGATTCCTCGACCAGCACCTGGGAGACCGGCGAGGCATCAAGGCCGCTGTCGATGAACCTATCGTATTCCTCCATCGTCGCCGCAATGCCGCCGCCGATCCCGCCCAACGTAAACGACGGGCGGATGATGACCGGCAGGCCGATGTCGTCGAGCGCCTGTTTGGCTTCGCCTTTCGAGTTGACGACCCGGCTTTTCGGACATTCGAGGCCGATGTTCTGCATGGCGTCGCGAAACTTCAGCCGGTCTTCGGCCTTGTCGATGACGTCAGCCTTGGCGCCGATCATCTCGACGCCGTATTTTTCCAAAATGCCTTTTTCCGCCAGCTCGATCCCGGCGTTCAACCCCGTCTGTCCGCCCATGGTCGGCAGCAACGCGTCGGGCCTTTCCTTGGCGATAATGCGTTCCAGCATCTCCGTCGTGATCGGCTCGACATAGGTGGCGTCGGCCATCGACGGGTCGGTCATGATCGTCGCCGGATTGGAATTGACCAGCACGACGCGGTAGCCCTCTTCGCGCAACGCCTTGCACGCCTGGGCGCCCGAATAATCAAATTCACACGCCTGCCCGATGACAATCGGCCCGGCGCCGATGATCATGACGGATTTGATGTCGGTGCGTTTAGGCATTTTATTTACTCACCACAGAGCACACAGAAATCACAGAGAAGAAATAAAAAATCACAACACCATCCTCTTGATTCCGTCTTTCAATACCTTGGTGTTGAAATTCAAAATCAATCCCCTACGGATTTTCGAAAGTTTCATATAGGTCAACAACTGCGCCTCATGGATCGGCAATATTCTTTCAACAGCCTTCAACTCAATCAATAACTTGCCATCAACAATAAGGTCAGCGCGAAAGCCGCAATCCAGTTTCATGTCTTTATAGTCAATGCCGATAGGCACCTGCTTTTCAAAGGCAACATTCGCATTGGCAAATTCATAACAAAGGCATTGTTCATAAGCGGATTCCAAGAGCCCCGGCCCCAATTCCCGGTGGACTTCAATAGCAAGCCCAATCACCTGATCGCTCAAAGGATCTTTGTTAATCACTTAACCTATTCTTTCTCTGTGATCTCTGTGTGCTCTGTGGTTATTTTTTCGCGTTTAGGCATTAAATGACCCCCAACAACGCCAGCACCAGCAACACCGTCGTCGCCGCGAAAAAGTAGATGTTGTAGCGGAACCGGTGGACGATTTGCTTGAACTTGCTCATTTTCCGGCCTCCTCCATCACCCCTACAAACCGCTCGAACAAATAATGGCTGTCCTGCGGGCCGGGGGAGGCTTCCGGGTGGTATTGCACCGAGAACACCGGCCTACCTTCAAGCTTGATGCCTTCCAGTGAGCCATCAAACAACGACGTATGCGTCTCGACGACGCCGTCCGGCAAGGACCCGCGCTCGACGACAAAACCGTGGTTCTGGCTGGTGATTTCGACCCGCCCGGTCTCTAAATCCTTCACCGGCTGGTTGGCGCCGCGATGGCCGAGGTGCATTTTTGATGTCTTGCAGCCGAGCGCCAGGGCCAGGATTTGATGGCCGAGGCAAATGCCGAAGATCGGCAGGTTTGCGTCGAGCACGCCCTGGATCGCCGGCACGGCATAGACGCCGGTCGCCGCCGGGTCGCCGGGGCCGTTGGACAGGAAGACGCCGTCGGGCTTGTGGCCCAGAATATCTTCCGCCGTGGCGCTCGCCGGGACCACCGTCACCTTGCAGCCACTGGATGCCAGACAGCGCAGGATATTGCGCTTGGCCCCGTAATCGACGGCGACGACGTGAAATTTGGGGTTTTCCTGCTTGCCGGTGCCGGTACCGAGCGCCCATTCCGTTTCATCCCAGGAATAGGTCTGGGTGCAGGAAACGTCACCAGCCAGGTCCATGCCTTCCAGCCCCGGCCAGCCCTTGGCCTCGGCAACAAGCGCGTCCGTATCGATGGCGTCGCCATGGGCAACGACGCCCGTCGGCGCGCCGCCGTCGCGGATCAGGCGTGTCAGGCGGCGCGTGTCGATGCCGGTAACGGCGATCAGGTTCTGGGATTTCAGCCATGCGTCCAGATGCCCCCCCCGTTCCCCGTCCGAGCGCCAATTGGCGGGCTCGGTAATATCGCTGCGCAGCACGCAGCCCCTTGCCGCCGGGGTCGCCGCTTCCAGGTCTTCCGGGTTGGCGCCGACATTGCCGATGTGGGGGAAGGTGAAGGTGATGATCTGTCCGGCGTAGCTGGGGTCGGTGATGATTTCCTGATAGCCGGTGATCGAGGTATTAAAGCAGACCTCGCCCACGGCATGGCCCAAGGCGCCGGCGCCATGGCCCCAAAATACCTCGCCCGAGCCGAGCACCAGGGCGGCATTGGCGGGGCGCGAAAAAGCCGCCCCCCGGGAACTGCCCCCGGCGGGAATAACGGGCGATTTTAAGTTTGTCATGGGCGATGCTCTAAAGGCGTCTGAAGGCTCGCCCTTCTTAAGCAATCGGGCTGGCAAGGTCAAGACTCATCGGGCTTAAAAATCCCTTGTTTTTCAATAAGTTATTTTAAATCTAGCGGTTGCCTTTTGAGACGATTTTAGGTACTTTCTTCGTTTCCACATCTGAATCGGAAGTGAGGAGCCATGCTCCGACCGCGCATTACCGACGCCCTCAAGATCGCCATGAAAAGCAAGAACAAGGCCCAGGTATCGACGCTGCGCCTGATCATGGCAGCCTTGAAGGACCGCGACATTGCGGCGCGTTCCAACGGCAACCCGGACGGCGTATCGGACGACGACGTGCTGAGCATGCTGCAATCGATGATCAAGCAGCGCCGCGAATCGATCAAATTATACGAACAAGGCGGGCGCATGGAACTGGCCCAGCAGGAAGCCGGGGAAATCAGCATCATCGAGGGCTTCCTGCCGCAACAGATGAGCGAAGCCGACATTACCGCCGCCATCGACGCCGCCATTGCCGCCACCGAGGCGACAAGCCTCAAGGACATGGGCAAGGTCATGGGCACCCTGAAGGCCGATCACGCCGGCACCATGGATTTCTCCAAAGCCAGCGCCATCGTCAAGGAACGCCTGAGCTGAGCTTATTTGTTTCCCTGTCCGGGCACTATTTCCCATATCGAGCCTCTCGACGGTGCCCGTCCCCGCCTCTTGGGCTTATCCCCGCCTTTTTAGTTATCCACACTAATATACGGCCTGCAAAAGGTGTAAAATAGGCCGATTCGGCGGCCCGCCGAAGCGCTGGTATTCGTGTGGATAAAATATGGCCTTTTCCGATCAATTTCTCGATGAACTCCGCGCCCGAACGGGCTTGGCCGACCTTATCAGCCGCCGCGTCAAGCTGGCGAAAAAGGGCCGCGAGCACATGGGCCTGTGCCCGTTCCACAAGGAAAAGACGCCGTCGTTCACCGTCAACGAGGAAAAGGGCTTCTATCATTGTTTCGGCTGCGGCGCGCACGGCAGCATCTTTGACTTCGTCATGGAGACCGACGGCCTGACGTTTCCGGAAGCGGTGGAAAAACTGGCCGGCGAAGCGGGCCTGGACGTCCCCCAGGACAGCCCGGAAAACCGCGAACGCCAGCAACAACGCCAGACGTTGTTCGACGTCACCGAAAAAGCGGCGCAATTGTATGAGCGCTGGCTCCGCATGCCGGAAGGTAAACAGGCGCTGGATTATCTGCAACGGCGCGGCCTCGATGACGTCACCATCAAACGCTTCCGCCTCGGTTTCGCGCCAGTCGGTTCCCGGGGGGGACGCGGCGTGCTGAAAGCGGCGCTGGCCAAGGACGGAATCGAGGAAGGCCTGATGATCGCCGCCGGCATGTTGATCAAGCCGGAAGATTACCAAGAGGCGCAGACGGGCGAAGCCCGGACAGGGACACAAAGAAAGAACCGTGATAGTTATGACAGATTCCGTGGCCGGGTGATGTTCCCGATCACCGACAGCCGCGACCGCATTATCGCTTTTGGCGGGCGGATTCTCGATCAAGGTGAACCGAAATATCTGAATTCCCCGGAAACGCCGCTGTTTCACAAGGGCCGGGTGTTGTACGGGCTGAAGCTGGCGTCCGGCCCGGCGCGCAAGGCCGGCACCATCATCGTCACCGAAGGCTACACCGACGTCATTGCCCTCAACCAGGCGGGGTTTGAGAACGCCGTCGCCCCCCTGGGCACGGCCTTGACCGAGGACCAGATCAGGGTTTTGTGGAAAATCGTGCCCGAACCGGTGCTGTGTTTCGACGGCGACGCCGCCGGGCAAAAAGCTGCCGCCCGCGCCGCCGAGCGCGCATTGCCCTTGCTGGCGTCCGGCTACGGGCTGCGGTTCGCGGTGCTTCCCGAAGGCGAAGACCCGGACAGCCTGATCAAATCCCAAGGCAGCGCTGCCATGAAGGCCGTCATCGACGGCGCGCAGCCGTTATCGGAAGTGTTGTGGCGGCTGGAAACC
>LFEN01000016.1 GCA_001510075.1 Alphaproteobacteria bacterium casp-alpha2 | reverse complement strand
GAAACAAACCAATGGAGCAATCGGCCAGAAGACCCAGACTGTAGCTTAAATAGTCACAGATTCTGTCCAATGAATGGGGAGTAGCTCATAGTAAGGTTTTAGCAATGTTTTTAAGGTCTTGTCCTATTGACTTAGGAAACCCGTTTTGCCACCCTGTCGCCATTGATAGGGGGCGTTTGTTTGTTGCCAGTCACCGGTTTTAAAAAAGCCGGTTTAATAATTACCGAGTGTGTTACAGGAGTTTTGGAAATGACTAAAATGATCAGCCGCCTTTGGAAACATGAAGATGGTGCGACGGCTATTGAATACGGCCTCATTGCGGCCCTTCTTGCTGTCGTGATTATCGCCGCCGTCACACTGGTCGGTAGCGACATCAGCAACATGTTTAATAGCGTTTCTAACGCTGTCTAACAAAGCGTAAGGGGTTTCCCCTTACTTTTCAGGGCAAGGGCGTGAGTTCGGTTTTCTGTGAAAACCGTCTCACTACCCGCCTTTTTTTATGCCTGTGAAACGTCTCGCGGGCAGGCATGGTTTTTCATGAGCATTCTCATGATCACCGCCCACTGGCTATTCTCAGCGGCCTGCCCGCTGACACTTTTGTACGCAGTCGTTTCTGATTCCCGCCACTTAATCATCCCCAATTGGACCTGCATCGTCATCGCCGTGGCCTTTCTTCCCGCCGCGCTTTTAGGCGGGATGGCGCCCCTTGTGATCACCATCCATTACGGGGTCGGGCTGGGGGTGATCCTGGCCGGCATCGTCCTGTTCGCCAAAGGCATCATGGGCGGCGGTGATTTAAAGTTGCTGGCGGCGGCCAGCATCTGGACAGGATGGAACGGCCTGTTGGATTTCCTGTTTCTGGTGGCGATGCTGGGCGGGGTGCTGGCGCTGGTTATATTTGCCGCCCACCGGCTGCGCGGGCGATTTACCGTTCTCGGCCGGATAAAATGGATCGGCGACGGCGATGCAAAATCACAGTCCATTCCGTACGGCATCGCCATCGGCTTGGCGGCGCTCGCGTTACTGCCCGGGAACCCGGCCTTGCCCCCATCCATGATGGCTGCACTTGGCTTTTAGGGTATAGAGTATCCAGATGAACGACACCGGCACCGCTGAACATTCTAACCGGCGTCCCGTAGCCGGGGATGCAGACGCATGGCTGCTGCTGCCCGAGGGCGACGTCGACAACCCGGAAGTTTCCCCGGAAGTCTCCATCGTCATCCCGGCCATGAACGAAGAGCCGGTTATCGCTGAATTCATGGACTGGTGCCACGAAGGCATCGCCAAGGCCGGGGTCAGGGCAGAAATCCTGATCGTCGACAGTTCCACGGATAAAACCCCCGACATTGCCCTGGCCAAAGGCGCGCGCGTCCTCAAAACCCCTAAAAGGGGCCTTGGCCGCGCCTACCAGGACGCCATTCCCCATATCTGCGGCCAATACGTCATCTGCGGCGATGCCGATTGCACTTATGACTTCCGCGAGATCAAACCCTTCCTGGAAGGCTTCCGCGAAGGCCATGAATACATCATGGGGTCGCGCCTCAAAGGCTCCATCGAGCCCGGCGCCATGCCGGCGCTGCATCGTTTTTTCGGCACGCCGTTGACGATTTTTCTGCTCAACCTGATTTACGGAACCAAGTTCTCCGACATCCATTGCGGCATGCGCGGCGTCACGCTGGAGGCTTTAAAGGCCATGCAGTTGCGCTCGCAATCCTGGGAATACGCGTCGGAGATGGTGGTCAAATCCGTGCGCATGAAACTGAAAACCGTCGAAGTGCCGGTGCATTTCTTCAAGGACCGCCATGGCCGGGAAAGTCACCACAAACGGATCGGCTGGTTTTCACCCTGGTATGCGGGCTGGATCAATTTGCGGGCGATGATGATTTACGGCGCCGATTTTTTCGTCATGAAGCCGGGCGCTGTCATGTTGGCGCTGGGCTTGCTGATTACGCTTTCACTGGCGCCAGGGCCGTTGACCCTGGGCGGCGTTACCTTTTCGCTCAACACCATGATGTTAGGCGCGACGTTGTCGATCATCGGCCTTCAGTGTCTGTTTCTGGGCTGCATGGCCGAGACCCTCTATGACCCGACGGGTGAAGCCAAACGCCGCTGGCTTGGGGTCTTCCCCTATACCCGGACAATGGTGATTTCCGCCCTGCTGTTTGCCGTCGGCACTGTGCTTGGGATCAATTTCGCCACCGCCTATGTCGGCGCCGGCTACACCGTTTTCGCCGACATGGTAACGACCAACCACATGGCGATCATCGGGCTGATGACGATCATGATGTCGTTCCTGGCCTTCGTCTCGACCCTGCTGCTGCACGCCATCGCCGCCTACTCTCCCGATCAAAAATGAACAATACGGAAAACACCCCACAACGCTGGGACAATCATTGGTCCCGGTTCAGCCTGTCGACCCGGACCAATCCGGGACATGTGCTGCGCCGGCAGCTGATCGCCCGCCTGCTTGGCCCCACGGCGGCGGAACGTGGCGCTGCCATCCTTGATTTCGGGTGCGGGTCCGGGGATTTGCTGGCGATGTTGTCGCGCCGTTTCCCGGCCGCCGCGCTCGCCGGGGCGGATCTTAGCCAAAACGGACTCGACGAAACCGCAGCCCAGGTGCCCGAGGCTATGTTGTCGCAATTTGATTTCACGAAAGCCCAGAACGTCCCCGATGAATTGCGTGGCTGGGCCAGCCACATCGTCTGCTCGGAAGTTTTGGAACATCTGGACGATCCCGTGCCGGCGCTTGGCAATGCAGCACTTTGCCTGAGGCCGGGCGGGCGCATCGTGATTACCGTTCCCGGCGGCCCGATGTCGGCTTTCGATCACCACATCGGCCATCGCCGCCATTTCACCCGGAGCGAATTGAAGGAATTGCTTGAGCAGGCCGGGCTTCGGGTCGATACCATCGCCGGGGCGGGTTTTCCGGTTTTTAACCTGTACCGGATGGCGGTGTTGCTCCGGGGCCGCAGGTTAATCGAAGACGTCAGCGGCGAGGCCGGCTTTCTGGCCGCCCTGACCATGGCGGCGTTCCGGGGAATGATGGGATTGTCTTTATTTAATACCCCCTGGGGCTGGCAGATCGTCGCCAGCGCCAGATTAAGGTCGGGCTAACACCTCGAACAGCCTGAAATTTTTTGCCGCTTCGTCGGGCAATAAGACTTCCTTGACCCAAGCCGGCACGTCACCCCCTTGCAGGCGCTTGTACAAAGATTTTTTCGTTTCCGTCTTAATGAAATACCCGTCGTTGCCGGTGCCGGGGCACAGAAGAATAAGGTCGATCTGGCGTTTCCCGATCAGCGTTCTGGCGGCATCCTCGTCCTCGCCGCTCAAAATCCTTGAACCATCGAGAATTCCCTGGCCGTTGAGATGATGAAGCGTCGCCGTAACCCGGTGCGGCGTCCGGTATAACAGCTCGGCGCCGAAATTAGCCGATGACAGAATAGCCCTCGGTTTATCCGACCACGGCGGCTGATTAAGAAACGCTGCCACGGCCTGTATCGGGCAAGTTTTTTCTTCTATTTCCGACGATGCTCGCTTTTCCTGTGCCTCGGCATAGACCCCGGCAGCCCCCGCCCCCAGGGGGCCAATGGCCAACAAGGCGAGCAGGGGAACCTTAACCGCAATTCGCAAGGGAAACCGGAAACGCCCGTCGATGGCCGCATCGGCCCGCACCAGCAGATCGGCCAGGGCAATGCTCATAAACAGCCCGGCATACAGCGTCCATCTGATCCAGCTCAGGGCAAACGCGCCATAGACCAGCGCCATCACCGCCAACAAGCCCCACATCCATACTGATTTTCCGCGCCCCATCGTTTTCAGCCGCCACGCCAGCCAAGGCACACCGATCACCCCGGCGCCCAGATACAGCAGAACATGCGAAACATCCCCCAGGGATGCATATTCCGAGACTTTGTAGTAGATCGCCTGAAGTTCCGGGTCGACGTCAATCATCAACGGATTGCCAAACACCTTCGGATAGAGCGCCCCCATCACCAATAAGGTGACGCTGGCCCCCAAGGCAGCCAAGGCGAGCCGTCCCGGCCAGTGGCGTACCGACTTGGCGGCGCGGACCCCGGTCCAGAAAAGCAAAATCAACACGCCGAGGGTCAGATGGACAATGGAAATACGGTCATACCCGACTTCGAAAAACCCGCTGGCACCACGATCGGCCAGCAAGGCCAGAAAAAGTCCCCCGGTTAGCCCCATCGCCAAACGATGGGATGCTCCTAATGTTTCTGGCACCGTTTCATCGCCCTCCACCACCCAGCGAAGGCCGAGCATTCCGATACAAAGGACAGCGAGGATTTGCGATTCCATTCCCGCCCAGTAGCCGAAGGCCAGCACAATGCCCGCCGCCAAGGCAGAACGTTGCGAATTTTCCGCATCCCTCAACGCCCGAACCGTAAACCCGAAAGCGACAATGGCGATCAGCCCCAGAAAAAGATGATGATCGGCATTACCGACCATGGCGTAGCCCAATACGCCGAACTGCAAGGCCGTCAACGCGCCGGCCAGCAATCCGCCGGTGCGCCCGATCAGGGGCGCCGCCGCCCACGCCATGACCAGCGCCACCAGGACATGCAACAGCGGGCTGATGAATACACCCGACCAGAAAACGGCTTTCGCCGTACCCAGCACCGGCATCATCGGCAAAGCGATAGCAATCATCAGAACATCGAAAGGTCGCGTCCAGTGCAGCGCCCCGCCATCAGGCCAATTGGCGCGGGGGATAGAATTATCAAACCAGGCGCCGGTTTCCAATAGGCGCAAGACCCGCAGCAGGCGGGCGTAGCTGTCCGTATCGGCGAGATTGCCGTGCTGGAATACGGTGTCGCCGAACAGCCACCACGCGCCATGAATACCAAGAATAAACCCGGCCACCGCCGCCGCCGGCCAGAAACCCGGTTTTGAAGACGCCTTTGAGGTCATCGGGGCGTCGGTTGCTTGTGCGTCGTTCATCATTGCCCCGGTATTACCAAGAAACTGCCTTGATCTCGCCTTGGCGCGGTTTTAAACCCTTCTTCATCCTAGAGCGCGATCATAGCCCTAATAGGCCGAAAAAATGCAACGATTTCTTAATGGTTAGCCATATAGGTTTGATTCAATTGAGGGAATCTGGAAAAACCCGGTTTATTGAGAAATTTTATAAGCGGGAGAATTCCGCATGCTCTTGAAGGGACTGCTGAGCGCAGCAGCACTCGCCGCCGGCGTTACCGTTTCCGCCGGTGTCGTACTCGATTCTGCGGACGGCGTCGCTGGCGATGACGGCACCCTGGCCATGGCCCCCTTTTCGCTCGGCAACCCGGTAACGGCGGCCACCGGCCTGACGGTCAGCAGCCCCGATGATCCCATGGACGTCGATGGCGATATCCAAACCACCCCGCCGGTGTTTCAGATATCCCTGCCCGTCGGTCCCGGCGACACGTTGGCCGGGATGCTGACAGGGGCCGGGGTAGACACGCAAGACGCGCAAGACGCGGTTTCCGCCCTAATCAAGGTATTCAATCCGCGCCGCATCCGCCGCGGCCAGAAAATCACCGTCCGCTTCCGCGCCCCGGTTCCAGGCAGCCCGGAAGCCAACGCGCCTGAGCCGGGAAAATTTATCGGCTTATCCATCGAGCCCGACTACAACACCCAGTTGTTAGTAGAGTGGACGGAGACGGGCTTCAAAGCCTCTAAAACGGAAAAACAGCTAATCAGCCGACCGGCCCGCGCCGAAGGAACGATCAAATCCAGCCTTTATGTTTCAGGCCGCAAGGCGGGCATCCCCAACCGGGTTCTGGTCGAACTGATCCGGGCCTATTCCTGGGACGTCGATTTCCAGCGTGATATCCGCAAAGGCGACAAATTCGAGGTCATGTACGACCGCATGTTCGACGAACACGGCGAGCACGTCCATTCCGGCAATATCCGTTTCGCGTCGCTGACCCTGTCGGGCAAGCGCCATCCGATCTACCTGTTCACCACGCCGGATGGCAACAGCGACTATTTCGATGCCTTGGGGCAAAGTGCCAGGAAGGCTTTGATGCGCACACCCATCGACGGGGCGCGGCTGTCGTCCGGTTTCGGCAGTCGCCGCCATCCGATTTTGGGCTATAACAAAATGCACCGGGGCGTCGATTTCGCGGCCTCGCGCGGCACGCCGATCTATGCCGCCGGCAACGGCATCGTCGTCAAATCCGGCCGCAACGGGGCCTATGGCAATTACGTCAAGATCCGCCACAACAGCCGTTACGACACCGCCTATGCCCACATGAAGGCGATTAACCGCTCGGCCCGCAAAGGCATGCGGGTAAAGCAGGGTCAGATCATCGGCTATGTCGGCACCACCGGGCGCTCCACCGGACCGCACCTGCATTACGAAATTCTGATCGCCGGGCGGCGAACCAACCCGATGAAGGTAAAAATGCCGTCCGGGCGGAAGCTAAAGGCGGACATGCTTGAAGACTTCCAGGTCGCGCGCTCGGTCATCGACAGCCAATACGCCGCCCTGCCGCCTAACGCCGAGGTGGCGGAGAAATAAGGAGCTTACGCCGCTTCCGCCTTGATGCCGTTGATGGTCAGGCCGTCGTTGCCGGCGGATACCTTGATCGCTTCGCCGTCGGCGATCTTGCCTTCCAGAATAAGCCCGGCCAGCGGGTTTTGAAGCGCGCGCTGGATGACGCGCTTTAAGGGCCTTGCCCCGTAAACGGGGTCATAGCCCTTGTCGGCCAGCCACGCCTTGGCCGCCGCATCCAGGTCAATCGTCATCCGCCGGTCGGCCAGCAGGGCGTGCAAGTGGCCCAGTTGAATGTCGACGATGGCGTCCATGTGCTCGCGGAACAGGCGATGGAACAGAATGATTTCATCGAGCCGGTTGAGAAATTCTGGCCGGAAAGCGCCTTTGACCACCTCCATCACCTGTTCGCGGACTTCGGCGGAATCGTGGCCTTCTTCCTGGGCGCCCAAAATATCGCCGCCAAGGTTGGAGGTCATGATGATTAGGGTATTGCGGAAATCCACCGTGCGCCCCTGGCCGTCGGTCAAGCGTCCGTCGTCGAGCACCTGCAGCAGAACATTGAAAACATCGGGGTGCGCCTTTTCGATTTCGTCGAACAGCACGACCTGATAGGGCCGCCGGCGAACCGCTTCGGTCAGCGCACCACCCTCGTCATAGCCGACATAGCCCGGCGGTGCGCCGATCAGGCGCGCGACGGCATGCTTTTCCATGTATTCGGACATATCGACGCGGATCATCGCCGCCTCGTCATCGAACAGGAATGCCGCCAGCGCCTTGGCCAGTTCCGTCTTGCCGACGCCGGTGGGGCCAAGGAAAACAAACGACCCAATAGGCCGCGTCACATCCTGCAACCCGGCCCGCGCCCGGCGGACGGCATCGGAGACGGCCGTCAGCGCCTCTTCCTGACCGATAACGCGGGCGCGCAGGCCGTCTTCCATGTGCAAAAGCTTCTCGCGCTCGCCTTCCAGCATCTTGTCGACGGGAACGCCGGTCCAGCGCGAGACGATCCCGGCCACGTGTTCGGACGTAACGGCCTCTTCCACCATCAGGTCTTCGGCGTCGTGATTGGCGCTTTCGGCTTTTTCGATTTCGCCTTCGAGCCTGGGGATCAAATCGTATTGCAACTCGCCGGCTTCTTCGAACTTGCCTTCGCGCAATGCCCGTTCATGCGCCATGCGGGCGCGGTCGAGCTCTTCTTTGACCTTGGTGACATCGGCCAGGGCGCCCTTTTCCGATTCCCATTTTTCGGTTAAGACCGCGGATTGCGCTTCCAGATCGGTTAAATCTTTTTCCAGCTTCTTCAGCCGCTCCTTGGATGCCTTGTCGGGTTCTTTTTTCAGGGCTTCGCGCTCGATCTTTAACTGAATGATGCGGCGGTCCAGCTCGTCGATTTCTTCAGGCTTGGAATCGACTTCCATGCGCAGACGCGATGCCGCCTCGTCCATCAAATCGATGGCCTTGTCGGGCAAAAAACGATCGGATATATAGCGGTTCGATAGCGTCGCCGCCGATACCAGGGCCGCGTCTTGAATCCTGACCCCGTGGTGCAACTCGTATTTTTCCTTGATACCGCGAAGGATGGAAATGGTGTCTTCCACCGTCGGCTCGGAAACGAACACCGGCTGAAAGCGCCGGGCCAGGGCCGCGTCTTTTTCCACGTGCTTGCGGTATTCGTCGAGCGTCGTCGCACCGACGCAGTGCAATTCGCCACGGGCCAAGGCGGGTTTCAGCAGGTTGGACGCATCCATGGAGCCTTCCGCCGCCCCGGCGCCGACGATGGTGTGCATTTCGTCGATGAACATGATGACCTCGCCGGCCGACGCCGTCACCTCGCCCAGCACCGCCTTCAGCCGTTCCTCGAACTCGCCGCGAAACTTGGCCCCGGCGATCAACGCGCCCAGGTCCAGCGCCATCAGGCGTTTGGTTTTCAGGTTTTCCGGCACGTCGCCGCTAACGATGCGCATGGCCAGCCCTTCGATGATGGCGGTCTTGCCGACGCCGGGCTCACCAATAAGGACCGGGTTATTTTTGGTGCGGCGCGACAGCACTTGAATGGTTCGGCGGATTTCCTCGTCGCGGCCGATGACCGGGTCGATTTTGCCTTCCCGGGCGGCGTCGGTCAGATCGCGGGCATATTTTTTCAGCGCATCATAGTTGTCTTCCGCGGTGCGGCTATCCGCCGTGCGGCCCTGGCGAAAATCGTTAATCGCCGTATTCAGTTTCTCCGGCGTCACGCCCGCATCTTGCAGCGCCTTGGCCGCATCCGTGCCGGGGCTGAGCGCGATGGCCAGCAACAAGCGCTCGGCGGTAACAAAACTGTCGCCGGCCTTTTCGGAAATCTCCGCCGCCTGCTCAAACAAGCGCGCTGTTTCCGGGGCCAGATACGTCTGTGCACCCGATCCCTCGACTTTCGGTAATTTGCCGAGCGCCGTCTCTGTGAGGCCATGCGCCTTTTTGGCATCGCCACCGCTGGCCTGGATCAGGCTCGACGCCAGCCCCTCCTTGTCGTCCAGCAGGACTTTCAACAGGTGCAGCGGTGTTAGTTGCTGGTGGCTGGAGCCAAGCGCCAATGTCTGGGCCGACTGGATGAAACCGCGCGAGCGCTCGGTGAAATTTTCGAATTCCATTGCCTCAAAACCCTTTCAGAGCAGGATTTTCAGGCCCCCGGCAACGGCAAGCGCTAAGAAAAACCTCTCAGGTTCATGACTGCGTTCCAATACATATGGGATAAATGGCGAGGGGCGCAAGCCCTTGAAGCCGTTGACTTAGTCGCGCCGGGGGGCAATTGTTCGCCCATGAGCATCACGATTGCCGATATTTACCGCTATCCCGTCAAGGGGCTAACGCCTGAAGCCCTTGAAGGCGTGGCGCTGAGCGACGGACAGGCGCTGCCCGGCGACCGGCATTACGCCATGACGCTGGGCACGACACAGACCGATGGGCGGATCATCGCCTGGATGGAGAAAACCCACTTCTTGTCGCTCCTCGGCCATGAAAAACTGGCCAAGCTGAAAACCACCTTCGACCCCGAAGCCGGTATCCTGACCATCAAACGCAAGGGCCGCCCCGTCGCCAAGGGCAACATCACGACGCCCGTCGGGCGCGCCATGATCGAAGAATTTTTTGCCGCCTACATGGGCGACGAAGCCAAAGGCCGCCCGAAACTGGTGGAGGCCGAGGCCGAAGGGACACTGTCCGATCATCGCAACGCCGTCGTCTCAATCATCAACCTCGCCAGCGTCAAGGATTTGCAGCGTGTTACCGGCTCTGACATTGACCCTCTCAGATTTCGCGGCAATTTTTATCTTGATGGGTTAGAGCCTTGGGAAGAATTCCAGTGGGTCGACAAAGAGATAACGCTGGGTGGTGCGTGCCTAAGCATCACCAAACGCATCGAGCGCTGTGGCGCGACCAATGTCGACCCTGGGACGGGGGAACGCGACCTCAACCTGGTAAAGGATCTGCAGCGTGGCTTCGGCCATATCGATATGGGCGTGTATGGCCGTGTCATCCAGCCGGGACAGGTCAACGCCGGGGACGAACTGACCCCGCCGACGTAAGCGGAACAATTAAAATCCAGAAGCTAAATTAGGACGTTGCCGGCTCGGTGGTGGAGTCCGAAGACGCTTCGAGTGCATCGCGGGCTTCCGCCTCGGCGGTTTCGCGCCTGCTGACGGCGGCGGCAAGGGCGGCGGGGGACGTATCGATGACCTCGGCCTCACCCTGACTTTCAGACGCGCCGGCATCCAGATCATTATCAGGTGCTTTGGCGACGGCAGGTTTCGGCGCGGGCCGGGCCTGGGGCTTGCTTGAGTGCTGGGGCTTGTTCTGACCCTGGCTCTGATCTTGGTTCTGATTTTGGTTCTGGCCTTGGTCCTGGCCTTGCACTTTACCGTTGCCCCCTTCTGGGTTGGAGACGCGGTAATAGTGCTCGGCGAACTGCAGATAGGCTTCCGACGTAACCCGGTCACCGGCAGACGCCGCATCGCGGGCCAGGGCCTGGTATTTTTCAGTAACCTGTTGCGCGGTGCCGCGGATTTTCACATCCGGGCCGTTGCTTTCAAAATTATTTCTGCCGCCGCCACCGCTGCTGTTTCCGGAATTACGCTTGTTGCTTCCGCGGGAACGCGAACGTCTGTTGTTCGAACCTTGTTTCATCATGCCTTTGACTTAATTTAAGTGTTTTCCATTCCCAACCCGGCCACGGTCCGAACACTTGTTCGGACCTACTTTCTCGGACCAGCCTATTCGGCTTTACGTGGGAAAATTTAAAGGGTCACCACCGCTTCGGAGCGTAGCTCCCCTGCAGCCCTACGGGCTACTTACAAATTCAAGGTAGACGGTTCACCCTATTATTCCAACACTTTTCTGGAATTATTTTTTAAGTGGTTGTTGCCCTTCTACCACACGCGCGTTACCGGACAGATCGTTTAAAACGCCAATAACCTCAATATCTTGGTCAGACAATAGCGCGCTAACGGCAGTTGTCTGCATCGCCCCGATCTCAATAAAAACGCGCGCGCCGGGTGCCAACAGAGGACTTAGACGCGCAGCCAGGGCGCGGTAACAATCCAGCCCGTCCGCGCCGCCGGCAAGCGCCAAGCGCGGCTCGAAGCGCGACACTTCGTCTTCCAGATGGGCGAATTCCTCATCGGCGATATAGGGCGGGTTGCAAACGACGAGATCAAACCGGGATGCGATTGTTGCGGCCCAATCGGAAATCACAAACGTCGCCCGCCCTGTCAGGCCCAAGCGGGAGGCATTTTTCCCGGCCACCAAAAGCGCGGCTTCAGACACATCGACGCCGAGCCCCCAGGCGTTGGGGAATTCCGACAGCAGCGACAAAAGCAAACACCCCGTGCCGGTGCCGAGATCAAGAATTCGCAGGCTCCCTTGCTTGTCCGCAACCGCCGCCAGCGCCGCTTCAATAAGCGTTTCGGAATCCGGGCGCGGCACCAGGGTGTCGCCGGTAACGCAGAATTCCAGCCCCCAGAACTCCTTCACCCCGGTGATCGCCGCCAGAGACTCGCGACGTTCCCTGCGTACAAGCAAGACTTCCAGTTGTTCGAGTTGAAGTTTTGAGAGCTCAAATTCCCCATAGGCCAGAACTTTTGCCGTGTCCCAATCCAGCACATGGCCCGCCAGCAGGCGGGCATCGAGCCGGGCGCTGTCGATACCGGCGCGCCCCAGCCGGACCACGGCGCCTTTTATCCACTGGCCCAGTTGCTCGCCCAAGACGGTGGCCGCTTGGGCGCTCATTTTATTTCCGCCAGCCGCTTCGCCTGATCATCGGCGGTCAGCGCATCGATCATCTCATCCAGCTCGCCGTCCATGACGCGTTCCAGCTTGTGCAGCGTCAAATTGATGCGGTGATCGGTGACCCGGCGTTCCGGGTAATTATACGTGCGAATACGTTCCGAACGGTCGCCGGAGCCGACCTGGCTTTTGCGCACCGCCGCCCGTTCGTCGTCAACTTTCTGGCGTTCGGCATCATAGATGCGCGCGCGCAACACCCGCATGGCCTTGGCCTTGTTCTTGTGCTGCGACTTTTCATCCTGCTGGATAACGACGACGCCGGTCGGGATATGGGTGATGCGGATGGCTGAATCGGTGGTGTTGACGGACTGCCCGCCGGGGCCGGATGCCCTAAACACGTCAATGCGCAGATCCTTGTCCTCGATCTTGATATCGACTTCTTCGGCTTCCGGCATAACGGCGACGGTGGCCGCCGAGGTATGGATGCGGCCACTGGATTCGGTCGTCGGCACGCGCTGCACCCGATGCACGCCGGACTCGAACTTGAACCGGGAAAACACCGCCTGGCCGGAGATCGACGCGATCGCCTCCTTATACCCGCCGATGCCGGTTTCATTGAGGCTGATGAGTTCGAACTTCCATTGATGGGCTTCGGCAAAACGCTGGTACATGCGAAACAAATCGGCGGCGAACAGGCCCGCCTCGTCACCACCGGTGCCGGCGCGAACTTCCAGCAGCGCATTCTTGGAATCCGCCGTGTCCTTGGGCAGCAGCATCACCTGCAGTTTATTTTCCAGGGCCGGAATTTTTTCTTTCAAGGCGGAGAATTCTTCTTCGGCCATGGCTTTCATATCGGCGTCGGTGCCCGCATCGGTCATCATGCCGGCCAAATCGGCGGCTTCGGCCTGCGCCTGGCGCAGTTCGTTGACGGCTTCCACCACCGGCGTCAGCTCGGCATATTCCCTGCCCATCTTTGCGAATTTGTCCGACGACGGCGGCGTGCCCGACGACATCAAATTCGATAATTCGGCATGGCGGGCAACCACCCGGTCCAGGTTTTCATCCAAACTCACGTTTATCTACTCCTTGGGGCCTTTTAGGCCAAACAAGCGGCGGATGACGTCTTCCACCGCCGACCAGCCGCCAGCGTCATTATTATCAGCGGCATCGGCGCGCATGACTTGCGACGGGTCGTGCAACAACCGGTTGACCAGCAAGCGCGTCGCCTTGTCGGCATCATTACCGGATTCCGCCAATACCTGTTCACGGACCTCTTCAAAATGACCACGCAGATCGTTCAACGCCGGCACCGCCACCCGTTCGGCGCGGCCCTGTAGAAAATTGCCGATTTCCGCGTCGATGATCTTGGCTGCCCCTTCGGCTGCCGACTCACGCGTAATGCGCCCGGCCATGACCACGCCTTCGAGGTCGGCCAGATCATACAAAAACGCTTCTTCGATACGGTTGACCGCCGGGTCGATGTCGCCGGGCAGAGAAGTGTCGACCAGAAACACCGGTTTTTTTCGCCGCCGGTGGATGGCCACCAGCATCATATCGGCGCTGAGCACCTGGCGCCGGGTGCCGAGCGCCGTCAGCACAATATCCGCCTCGTCCAGCAATCCTTCAAGGTCATCAAAATTAGCGACGTGGCAATTCAGCGTTCGGCCAAGCGCCTCGGCCCTTTTTTCGACGCGATGAATAACCGTAAGATTACCGAGGCCTTCCCCAAGCATGGCCTCGGCCACCATTTCGCCCATTTCGCCGGTGCCGATCAGAAGGCCCGACGTGCGTTTCAGGTCACCGTGCAGGTCTTGCGCCAGACGGGCGGCGGCGGCCGCGATGCTGACCGGGCGCTCGCCGATGGCGGTTTCGCTACGTACCCGCTTGGCCGCCGAATATGCTGCCTGCAGGATGGCTTCCAGCCCGTTTGTCGTCATCCCCGCATCACTGGCCAGGCGATGGCACGCCTTGACCTGGCCCAAGACCTGCGGTTCGCCGACGACAAGGCTGTCCAGCGACGCCGCCACCATGAAAATCTGGCGCACCGCGTCGTCGTCGCTGAGCAGATAGGTTTGGCCTTCAAGATCGGCGGCGTTGACTTCGGCGTGGCCGGCCAGAATTTCGAGAATTTTCTTTTCCGCCGCCTCCGGGTCCGGGTGCAGGGCCAAAACCTCGACCCGGTCACAGGTCGATAACACCATCGCCTGATCCAGCCCGGCAGCGCGTAATTGGTCGAGGACACCGGGCACCTGGGCATCCTCGACAAACAAGCGGTCGCGCAAACTCATGGCGCTGGAACGGTGATTGGCGCCGACGATCATGGTGCGGAGAATTTGTTCAGCCACGGCCGACCTCGCTAACGGTAACGGGCGAGGTGGTCTTCCAACGACGAAAGGGGGACTTCCGTCTGCTCTCCCGTTTCCATATCTCGTACGGTTGCTGCGCGCTTTGCCAATTCATCATCGCCGAGAATAACGGCGGCGACGGCATTGCTCTTGTTGGCCCGGTTGAGCCGTTTCTTGAGGTTGCCGGAAAATCCGAGATCGATGCAAAAGCCCGCCCGGCGCAGCCGCTGGGTTATCGCCAGCGCCTCGGCCTTGGCATGATTACCACCCGGCATAATGGCGATGGGACGACCCGGTTCAGGCGGTGCGGTGATCATCAAGGCCAGCCGTTCGACCCCGGCGGCCCAGCCGATCCCCGGCGTCGGCGGTCCGCCCATCATCTCAATCAGCCCGTCATAGCGCCCACCGGCCACCACCGCCCCTTGAGCGCCCAGGGTGTCGGTAACGAATTCGAACGCCGTATGGCAGTAATAATCCAAGCCACGGACAAGACGCGGATTTAATTCAAAATCGATCCCGGCGGTCTCAAGCCCCGCCTTGACGTCTTCGAAGAACACCGTCGAAGCAGCGTTTAAATGATCGCTCAACAACGGTGCGTCCTTGATAACCTCACGATCACCTTCGTCCTTGGAATCAAAGATCCTGAGCGGGTTCCTATCCAACCGGGACAGGCTGTCTTCGGACAGCTTGGCCTTGTGAGCGCCGAGATAGCCGACCAGCTTTTTGTTGTAGGCTTGGCGGCTTTCGCTGTCACCCAAGGTATTAAGCTGCAACGTCACATCGCCAGCGAGACCAAGCCGATCCAGAATGTGCGCCGCCATGGCAATGGTTTCGACATCGCCCAACGCATCAGCAACGCCGAGCAATTCGACGCCGAACTGGTGAAACTGGCGCTGGCGTCCTTTTTGCGCGCGTTCATAGCGAAACATCGGGCCTTGATAATAGAACTTCAGCGGCAACGGCTGAGACCTGAGGCCGGAAATAAACGCCCGCGCCACCCCCGCCGTACCCTCAGGGCGCAGCGTCAGGCTTCGGTTCTTTTTGTCGTTAAATGTGTACATTTCCTTGGTCACGACATCCGACGTCTCCCCCAACGTGCGGCTGAAAACATCGGTGGATTCAAAAATCGGCGTCGAAATTTCCGCATAGCCGTACAGCGCTGCGATGTCGTGCGCCGTTTCCGTGACATGACGGTGGCGGCGCTGGTCTTCCGGCAAAAGGTCGTGGGTGCCGCGAGGCGGCTGTAAATCCGACATGCAGATCAGGCCCGCTACTGGGCGGCGGCCGACGACGGTTTGCCGTCACGCTTCTGATAATGGCTTTCGACGTAATCATCGACGATTTTCTGAAATTCTTCGGCGATCTTGGGGCCGCGCAGGGTCACCGTTTTCTTGCCGTCAACAAACACCGGGGCGGCGGGTTCCTCGCCGGTACCGGGCAAACTAATACCAATGTCGGCGTGTTTGCTTTCGCCGGGGCCATTGACGATGCAGCCCATAACGGCGAGGTTCATTTCCTCAACGCCGATGTAGTTTTGCCGCCATATGGGCATGCGCTCACGGGCGTGGGTCTGGATTTTTTCCGCCAGTTCCTGGAACACGGTCGATGTCGTCCGCCCACAGCCGGGGCACGATATCACCAGCGGCGCAAATGCCCGCAATCCCATTGTTTGCAGAATTTCCTGGGCGACGATGACTTCGCGCGTGCGATCGCCGCCCGGTTCCGGCGTCAACGACACGCGGATGGTATCGCCGATGCCGTTCTGCAACAGCACCGCCATCGCCGCCGTCGAGGCGACGATACCTTTGGAGCCCATACCGGCCTCGGTCAAACCCAAATGCAGCGCGTAATCGCAGCGCGCTGCCAAATCCGCATAAACCCCGATCAGGCTTTGCACGTCCGACACCTTGCACGAGAGCACGATCTTGTCCTGGCCGAGGCCCAGTTCGCGGGCGCGCTCGGCGTTTTCAATGGCCGACGTCACCAGGGCATCGCGGGTCACGGCGGCGGCATCTTTGGGAGACTCGGCCTTGGCGTTTTCATCCATCAGGCGGACGACCAATTCCTGGTCCAGGCTGCCCCAGTTAACGCCGATACGGACCGGGCGGTCATATTTCAGTGCGGCTTCGATCATTTCCGAGAATTGCGTGTCGCGCTTTTCCCTGAAACCAACGTTGCCGGGGTTGATCCGGTATTTGGCCAGGGCCTCGGCGCAGGCCGGGTATCCGCCTAACAGCTTGTGGCCGATGTAATGAAAATCACCGACCAGGGGCACATCAACGCCCATTTTATCGAGCCCGTCACGGATATGCGGCACCGCCTTGGCGGCGTCCTCGTTATTGACGGTAATGCGCACCAGTTCGGACCCGGCGCGCGCCAGAGCCGCCACCTGTTCGACAGTCCCGGCGATATCGGCAGTGTCCGTATTGGTCATGGATTGCACGACCACGGGCGCATCGCCACCGATGACCACACCACCGACGGGGACGGCAACGCTAGGGCGTTTTTCGCCTAATGTAAGATGATCTGACATCCACCAGCTTCCTTATTCAGTTGCCGAGCGCTGTGCCGGCCTTAAGCTTGCCCGCATCGAGCGCCACGTTGCGCCTGACGTCGCCCTCACCGCCAATAGAGGGAACGGTTTTGCCGTCAACCAGGATTTCCAGCGCCCCGGCGTTGCCCGTCGACAGCTTCAGCCCTTTGCGGTCTGGAACGTCGTAATTGTCGCCGGCCCGGAGCAACCGGGTCAACAGCAGTTCGCCGGCAATGTCATCGCGGATCTGAATCCAACTATTGGTCAAGGCGCGGATAGTGACTTTTCCCGCTCCCTCTGATGCCCGCTCCGATGCCCCCGGTAATGTTGTTGTCGAAGGCAACGATGCCGTTTCCGGCGCCGGCGCGGACGTCGATACGATGTCTCGTGACGGCGCTTCAACAACCGGCTGGGGTTCAGGTTGCGGTTCGGGCTTTGGCTTTGGCTGGAGTCGCGCTACCACCTCGGGTGCCGCCTCGGGTGTCGCCTGGGGCGTTGCGGGCGCGGGCTTGTCTTCGGGCGCTGTTATAACCGGGGCCGGGGCAGGTTCCGGGGCCGAAGCGGCAACCGGTTGCGGCGTAACAGGTTGCGCCGCCGGGGCAGCTTCCTTGACTGGTTCTCTGGGTTTATTGGCGGGCGTTTCCGCCGTGGTCCCAGGGGTCGTCCCAGGGGCCATCCCAGGGGCCATCCCAGGGGCCATCTCTTGGGTCATCGGGGCCTTCTCTGGAGCCGCCGCCATTTCCGGCTTGGCTTCCACTGGCGGCGTTTCTGGGGAGGCCTCAGGGGAGGCCTCAGGAGAAGCCTCAGAGGAACCCCCAGGCTCCTTTGCCGCTTCTTCCGGGGCGCTGGTGGAAACGGTGGCATCGGCGGGCTTTTCTTCCGCTTCCTTTTCTGCAGACGGCGCAGTTTCCGGGGTCGCCTCCGAAGTCGCGCGAACGTTGTTGCCCTTGGCGGCGGCGGTGGCCAGACGCTCGGGCACCGGAGAAATCAGTTCGGCCAGGAAGCCGTCCTTGGTGGTGTTGACGTACCACACCCCATAGGCGACGACGGCGACGACGATACCGACGAAGACGACGGCGCCGCCGGGAATGCCCGGTTCCGGGATCGGTTCCAGGAAAATGAGGTTCTTGTCATCGGTGCCGCCATCACCGGAAACATCGGCCTTATAGCGGCGCACCACTTCCTCGCTGTCGAGCCCCAAATGTTCGGCGTAGGCGCGGATGAAGCCAGTGGCGTAGGTGGGACCGGGAAGATCGTCGAAACGACCATCTTCAATCGCCTCCAGGTAAACGTGGCGAATGCGCAATACGTCGGAAATTTCGCGCACGCTATCACCGACCCGAAGCCTGGACGCTTTCAACAACGCGCCGACGCCGTGCGCCTTGGCTTGCTCAAGCGTGTTATCGGGTTCAGGAGAGGATGTTTTTTGTTTTGCCATGATCTTCATTCAATACATTAGCGCACACCAAAAGCCGAGGCCCCGCGTCGGCCCCGCTCAAGGGATTCAACCTTCCTAACGATACAACCCCGGACCGGCCCTGTACAACAACGCCGTACGATCAGCCCCAATTGGGAGCTTTATTCGGCGTCCAGGCCGTATGCCGTATGCAGGGCGCGCAGCGCCAGTTCGGTATATTCCTCGGCGACCAATACGCTGACCTTGATCTCGGACGTCGAGATGACCTGAATATTGATGCCTTTTTCGGCCAGGGTCTGGAACATGGTTTGCGCGATTCCGGCGTGAGACCGCATGCCGACGCCAATGACGGAAATCTTGACGACATTGGCGTCCGACACCAGATCGGCGTAATCCAGCTCCGCCTTTTTGGCGGCGACGGTTTCAACAGCTCGATCCAGATCGGCCGTGGAGACGGTAAACGTCATGTCCGTGGCCTGACCGTCGGCAGAGACGTTCTGGACGATCATATCGACGTTGATGCCGGCGTCCGCCAGCGACCCGAAGATAGACGCCGCCACGCCCGGCTTGTCGGCGACCTGGATCAACGTGATCTTGGCCTCGTCCCGGCTGTATGCAATTCCACTGACCAGTTCCTGTTCCACGATTTCATCCTCATCCACGACTAGGGTTCCAGGGGCATCGGAATAGCTGGAGCGAACCTGCAGGCGCTGGCCGGTTTTCATCGCCAGCTCCACCGCCCGCGTTTGCAGGACCTTGGCGCCCAGAGACGCCATTTCCAGCATTTCCTCGTACGTTATCTTATCAAGTTTTTTGGCGGGGGCGACGATCCGGGGGTCGGTGGTGTAGACCCCATCGACATCGGTATAGATGTCGCAGCGGTCCGCCTTCAGCGCTGCAGCCAGGGCGACGGCACTGGTATCGGAGCCGCCACGGCCAAGCGTGGCAATGCGGCCCTCGGGGCTGAGGCCCTGAAAACCCGCCATCACCGGCACTTCGCCCTTGGCCAAGGCGTCTTCCAGCGCCGCCGTCTCGATGCCCATGATGCGGGCCTTGCCATACATTCCATCGGTGTGGACCGGCAACTGCCAGCCCAGCCAGGACCGCGACGCGATACCCATTTTCTGTAAACACAACGCCAGCAACCCGGCCGTTACCTGCTCGCCGGTGGCGATCACGGCATCGTATTCGGGTGAATTGTTAGACCCGCCCGCTTCCAGCGCATAGCCGACGAGCTGGTCCGTAACCCCGGCCATGGCCGACAGCACCACACAGACCTGGTTGCCGGCGTCAAGCTCGCGCTTGACGGTGGCGGCAACAATCTTGATCCTTTCCAGATCGGCGACGGAAGTTCCGCCGAATTTCTGTACAATACGTGCCATCTCGATTATCCAAGCCGGGAGCAAACCCGGGAAATATGAAATTGTTACAATAGAGTAGGTTGAAGCGCGGGCGGCGCATACATACTCTATTAACTGGAACAGAGGCAAGCCACCGATGAACGCAAACGCCGATACCGGAACGTCAACCGCTTCCCCGGACGAGGTCGCCCGATTTAGCGCCATGGCCGACGCCTGGTGGGACCCGACGGGCGATTTCAGGCCCTTGCATCAGCTCAACCCGGTGCGCCTGGAATTCATCCGCGACCATCTGGCCAAGCGTTTCGGGCGCGACCCCTTGGGCGACAAGCCGTTAAAAGGGCTTTCCGTCATCGACATCGGCTGCGGTGGCGGCCTGTTGTGCGAACCGATGACGCGGCTCGGTGCCAATGTCACCGGCATCGATGCCGGGGAAAAGAATATCGCCATCGCCCGACTCCACGCCGAACAATCCGGCCTCGACATCGACTACCGCCACCAGTTGCCGGAAGACTTAAGCCATGAAAAAGGCCGCTATGACGTGGTCTTGAACATGGAAGTCGTCGAACACGTCGCCGATCTGGATGTATTTCTCACCGCCTCGGCGGGGCTTTTGAAACCCAATGGCGTCATGGTGCTATCGACCATCAACCGCACCTTGAAGGCATTGGCGCTGGCCAAGATCGGTGCCGAATACATCCTGCGCTGGCTGCCCATCGGCACGCACGACTGGCGCAAGTTCGTCAAACCGTCGGAACTGGCGCGTGGGCTGAGGCCGTCAGGGGTCGAACTGTCCGACCTCAGCGGCATGTCCTATAACCCGTTGCACGACGAATGGCGGATCAGCCGCGACATCGACGTCAACTATCTGGCGTTCGGGGAGAAGAAGTAGGGTTTAGTCGTTGCGGCGGCGCGGGAACGGCAGGCGGAAGAAATCGACATTTTCTTCTTCCAGGTCTTCGGCCTCTGCATCGGTGGCCTCGCCATAGATGCCGCGTTCTTCCGCATCGCCATAGTGGATGGCGCGTGCTTCATCGGCGAAATCTTCACCGACGTAATCGCAGTTTTTCTCGACCTCGGCGCGCAGCCCGTCAACGGCTTCGAGAATTTTCGCCGCCACTTCTTTGGCCCGCAGTTCATCGGATTCAGATCGGCCGGATTTACCCTCGCCGGCGCGGCTGGAAATATTCGGCGCCATCGGCGCCTTGGCGACGTTGACGGTGCCGCAATGCGGGCATGACACATCACCCGACGCCTGCTGGCTGTCGTAGGTGGCGCCATTGCGGAACCAGGCCTCGAAATTATGGCCCTGGTGGCATTTGAGCTGATAAAGAATCATGGCGTGACGCGATCCTTAAAGGTTCTATTTTAGGTTAATGGCCGGTAACGGTGATTTTAGCCATTTAACGAGATAAAGACATAGAATAAAACGCTTAACAAATGGAAAACGTGGAAGACGATAAAACCCGGCACCGGCACCTGCGGATCACCGCCCCGTCGCCATGGCTGACGCGTTTCGCCCACCTGATCGCGCCATCGGGCCGGGTTTTAGACCTTGCCGCCGGCGGTGGCCGCAATGGTCGCCACTTGCTTGGCCTCGGCCACCCGGTGACGTTCATCGACAAAGACACGTCTTCCCTGGCCGACCTTAGCGACGACAAGGCGGCTGAAATTTATGAGGTCGATCTGGAAGGCGGCGAAGAAGTTTTTTCCCCTGGCGGCGTGCTGGCCGGGCGCACGTTTCAAGCCATTGTCGTCATCAACTATCTGCACCGGCCGCTGATGGGCGCATTGTTAGGCGCGCTGGCCCCCGGCGGGGTGCTGATTTACGAGACTTTCGCGCGCGGCAACGAAGCCTTCGTCCGCCCTCGCAATCCGGATCATCTGCTGAAAAGCGGTGAGTTGCTGGATTGGGTGGGCAGCAAATTACAGGTCGTCGCCTATGAGCACGGCATCATCCAGGCCGCCGACATCGAAGGCGTCAAACAACGCCTCTGCGCCGTCAGGGACTTAGGCCCCAGCACGCGCGACGATAATGAGCCGGAAGTCCATCCGGTCTCTCAAAGCGTTTAGCTGAAATCCCGGTCGTGGATCAGCGCCGGGATGGTCTTGCGCGCCGCGGTGACTTCGGCGGGATCAATCTCGGCAATAATAAAGCCCTTTTCCTCGCCGCCATCGGCCAGCACCTCGCCCCAGGGATTGATGATCAGTGAATGACCATACGTCTTGCGACCGTTTTCGTGAACGCCACATTGCGCCGGTGCAAACACAAAACAGCCATTTTCGATCGCCCGGGCGCGCATCAGCACGTGCCAATGCGCCCTGCCCGTTGGCCGGGTAAAGGCGGCGGGTATGGAGAGAAAATCCGCGCCCCGCTTCGCCAAGGCCCGGTACAATTGGGGAAAGCGCAAATCGTAACAGACCGTCATCCCGAGGGTCCCCCACGGCGTATCGGCGGTGACGGCCTCGCCGCCCGCCTCGTACGCCTTCGATTCCCGGTGCACTTCGCCGTCGCCGAGATCAACGTCGAACATGTGGATTTTATCGTAATGGGCGCGGACATCGCCTTCGGCGTCGATCAAAAAGGACCGGTTGGCGGCGCCGCCGTCGTCTTTCAGCTTGACCAGAGAACCGGCCAGCAGCCAGACGCCTAAATCCTTGGCCAGGGCCTGAAACCCGGACAGCCCGGCGTCGCCGTCATCGGCGGTGATTTTTTCCACCCTGGCCTTGGCGTCGATTTCCATCAGGTTGACGGTTTCCGGCAGCAAAACAAAATCCGCCCCGGCGGCAACGGCGTCACGCACCCCTTGGCCGGCAGCCTCGACATTGGCGGCGATGTCCAAGCCGGTGGTCGTTTGCACGCAGGCAACGTGGAAGGGGCCGCTCATCTGCCGCCCGCTCCATCCCCGGCTCCATCTGCGGCTCCATCCATAACGGTATTCAATCCCAGGCGGGCGTCGAGTGCGTCGTCCGCGTCCATCTCCATGATCGCTACACAATCGCCGAGGTGCTCGCCATCGACGAAAATTTGCGGCACCGTGCGGCTGCCGCCGGCGCGTTCGGTCATTTCCCGGCGCAGGCTTGATTTCATCATCACGTCAATTTCCGTATAGGCCACGCCCTTTTTGTCGAGCAACCGTTTGGCCGCGATGCAGAAAGGGCAAAAGGGCGTCGTATAGATTTCAATGTCGGCCACGCGTGGGTTCCTCGTCATGGAAAAAAGCACTACTGAGTTTCGGATATATAGGCAGTTTCCGCCCCGGATAAAAGCCCCGGCCTTTCTAGGTGGTGCGCACCACCCTGGCCAGCGTCAACACATCGACGGCCCTGGCCCCGGCGCGCAACAACACAACCGCCGACGCCGACGCCGTCGCCCCGGTGGTCAGCACATCATCCACCAGCAACACGCGTTTGCCCTTCACCGTTTCAAGGTGCCTGGCGTTGAAGCGGAACGCGCCCTTGAGGTTGCGCCTGCGCCCGGCCGCGCCGAGGCGCCCCTGGGGCGGTGTTTTGCGCTTGCGGATCAACAAGTCCTGAACCACCGGCACGCCCGTTTCGCGGCCCAGGACGCCCGCCAGCAAGGCCGCCTGGTTGTAGCGGCGCTGGAACAGGCGCGTCCAGTGCAAGGCCACCGGGGTAATGATATCAGCATCCAACGTCAGTTCCCGGCCCGTGCGCGCCATCCACCGGGCCAGCCCCGGGCCTGTGTCTGTGCGGTCTGCGTGTTTGAAGGCAAGCACCAGCTTGCGGCTGAAATCGCCGTAAATCATCACCGCCCGGGCACGATCATAAGGCGGGCGGGCGCGCACACAGGCGCCGCAAAGGACATCGCCGGCGTCCCCCTCAACCTCGAACGCGAATGGCAGGCCACAGGCGGAACACATCGGCGGCGTCAGAAAATCGACCTGCTTCCAGCAATCGCCGCAAAGCATCCCGACTTCTTCCACCAGGGCGCTGCACGACGGGCACTGGGGCGGCAGCAATGCGTTCAGGACATGGGAAGCCAGCCGTTTCAAGGCTTGCAGTTTTTCTGGGGCGTTTATGGCGGGGTCGGTCTGTGGCATAACGTATAAGATGTCCGAAACCATGACCGTCTTCAACAGGCAAACCGTGCGCCGCCACCGGGCCAGAGCGGCCAGGAGAGGGGCGGCAGGCGCTGGCGGCGATTTCCTGTTCAATGAGACCGCCGAACGTCTGGCCGACCGATTGCAAGATGTGACGCGCACGTTCCCCCTTGCCCTCGATCTCGGCTGTCACGCAGGGCCGTTGGCGAAAACGCTGGGCGGGCCGCTTGGGGACAAGAGCGGCATCGATACCCTGGTGCAATGCGACCTGGCCCCGGAAATGGCGGCGGCGGTCTCGGGTCTGCGCCTTGCCGCCGACGAAGAAGCCATCCCCTTCGGCCCCGATACCTTTGATCTGGTTTTGAGCAATCTGTCGCTGCACTGGGTCAACGATTTGCCCGGCGCCTTGCTGCAAATTCGCCGCGCCCTAAAACCCGACGGCCTGTTCCTGGGCGCCATGCTCGGCGGCGAGACATTAAAAGAACTGCGCCAAGCCCTGTCCGAGGCCGAGATTGCCCAGGAAAACGGGCTGTCGCCCCGCGTCTCGCCCATGGCCGGTGTCAGGGATTTGGGCGGACTGCTGCAACGCGCCGGGTTCGCCCTGCCGGTGGTCGATACGCAAACCATTACCGTCATGTACTCAGACCCCATGACGCTGTTGGCGGACCTGCGCGCCATGGGGGAAAGCAGCGCCTTGATTGACGGTCGCAAAGGATTGATGCGACGCGCCACCCTGGCCGCCGCGATGGTGCGCTACCGGGAGCTGTTCACGGACAAGGACGGCGCCATCCCGGCGACCTTCGAAATCCTGACCATGACCGGCTGGGCGCCGGATGCGTCCCAGCAACAACCGATGAAACCGGGAAGCGCAGAAGCAAGTCTCGCCGAGGCGCTGAAAAAGGAATAACCCCCGTGGTCTATTCGGTTAAGGAAATTTACTACACTTTGCAGGGTGAAGGCGTGCACACCGGTCGCCCGGCCGTGTTCTGCCGGTTCGCCGGATGCAATCTCTGGACGGGCCGCGAAGTTGATCGTGCCGGGGCCGAATGTTCATTCTGCGATACTGACTTTGTCGGCACCGACGGCCCCGGTGGCGGCCGCTTTAAGACCGCCGCCGAACTGGCCCGGGCGGTCAGGGCCGCGTGGCCCGATGACGCCGCAAAACCTTTCATCGTTTGCACCGGCGGCGAGCCGTTGCTGCAATTGGACGACGCCCTTCTTGCGGCGCTGCATGAGCAAGGGTTCGAGGTGGCGGTGGAAACTAATGGCACGCAAAAACCGCCGCCCGGCCTGGATTGGATTTGCGTTAGCCCCAAGGCCGGGTGCGGTCTGGCGATCACCGAGGGCGACGAATTGAAACTCGTCTATCCGCAATCTGGGGCCGACCCTGCGGCGTTCGAAAAATTGACTTTCCGACACTTCCTGTTACAGCCTATGGACGGTCCGGACAGGGATCACAACACCCAACTCGCCATCGACTATTGTCGGCAACACCCGCAATGGCGACTGAGCCTTCAAAGCCACAAATACTTAAGAATTCCGTAAAGAAGCCATCATGGAAATCATTCAAGAATTCACCTTCGAAGCCGCGCACCGGCTGCCCAATCTGCCGGTTGAGCACAAATGCTTCCAACTCCACGGCCATTCGTTCCGTGTCGCCCTTTCCATCACCGGTGAGCTTGATGCGGAAAAGGGCTGGATCATGGATTTTGACGATGTCGAAACCGTCTTCAAGCCGTTCCTTGAGCAACTGGACCATCACTATCTGAACGAGGTTCCCGGCCTGGAAAACCCGACCAGCGAGATCATCGCCAAATGGATATGGGACAACCTCAAACCCGTGCTGCCGGGCCTGAGCCGGGTGAAATTATGGGAAACCTGCCAGTCGGCCTGCGTCTACCGGGGCGAGGACGATAAATAAACCGTCAGCAGCCTAACGCCGGTCATTGCGCGGCGTTAGCATCCGACATAAATATTAAGGGGCTGACCCAGATAACCGAGTTTTGGGGTTATTATGGGACCTATGCGCAAGAGCCGACTTAGCGACTACAAACAAGACCGCCTGA
>LFEN01000015.1 GCA_001510075.1 Alphaproteobacteria bacterium casp-alpha2 | reverse complement strand
CCCCCCCCCGCCATTCCAGCGGGGTTTATTTTTCAAAAAATCAGAACAACGCCAACTGGTCGCCGGCCTTCGCTGGCATCGGCGGAACCTGGAATTGCGCCGTATCCAATTGCCTTTCCGATGGCCGGGCATCTGCCAGCCCAAGCCGCTTTCGGGCCAAATGAAAGCGTTGCGCCAGCAATTCGGCTCTCTCGCCGGTGCCGCGCATGCGGGTGGCGAAATCTGAGCGATACAATTCTCCGCCCCGGGTATCGCGCACCTGGGCAAGCACGTGTGCGGCTTTATCCGGCACATGGGTTTTGAGCCACTCGGTAAAAAGCTCTTTGATCTCCAGCGGCAGGCGCAACAGAATGTAGGCCGCCGCGACGGCCCCATGCTCGACGCCGGCTTGCATGATATTTTCCAGTTCCGCATCGTTGAGCACCGGGATCATCGGCGCCGCCATGACGATCGCCGGAATGCCAGCATCGGTGAGTTGGCGAATGGTCGCCAGTCGAATGTCGGGGCGCGGCGCGCGCGGTTCCAGTTTGTTGGCGAGCTTGCCATCCAGCGTCGTCACCGAAACACCGACGGCGGCCAGCCCACGCGCCGCCATCGGCGCCAGAATATCCATGTCGCGGGTAATCAACGCCGATTTGGTGATGATCGACACCGGGTGGTTGAAGCGGGCGAATACTTTGAGAATGGAACGGGTGATTTTAAGGTCGCGTTCCACGGGTTGGTAGGGGTCCGTATTGGCGCCAAGCTGGATGATTTGCGGCACGTATCCGGGTTTCGAAAATTCAGCTTCCAGCAACGCCGCCGCGGTTGGTTTAGCGAACAGGCGGCTTTCAAAATCGAGCCCGGCGGAAAGCCCCATATAGGTGTGGCTGGGGCGCGCGAAACAATACACGCAGCCATGCTCGCAGCCCTTGTAAGGGTTGATCGAGCGGTCATAAGGAATGTCCGGCGAGGTATTGCGGGTGATGATCTTTTTCGGCGTTTCCATGGTCACCTGGGTACGCAATGGGGCCACATCGCTGTCGTCGATATCCCAACCGTCATCGACGGCCTCGACGCTTTCACGCTCGAACCGCCCGGACCGGTTGCTCACCGCACCCCGGCCTTTTACCAGCCCTTTTACCGGCCCTTTGACCGGCCCTTTGACCGGCCCTTTGACCGGCCCTGCTGTCTCCAACCTATCCATGCTTACTTATAAACTTTTCAAAGAACAATTCAAGAACATTTACCGATGATACTCCTCCCCATCCGGTTGTGATATGAAATGCCTGAAGCCTCATCACCGGGACCGCCAGCATCGTGCTCAGCATCGTCATCCCTACCCTGAACGCCGAAACCGAATTGCCGGGGACACTGGCCATTGTCCAGGCGACAAGCATGGCCCATGAGATCATCATCGCCGACGGCGGCTCCAAAGACCAAACGCCGTTCATCGCGGCCGACGCCGGAACCAAGTTCACGGCGACGCTCGGCGGGCGCGGGCCGCAGCTTCAGGCGGGCACGCTGTACGCCACCGGCGACTGGCTGTTGTTTCTGCATGCCGACACCCGCCCGCAGCCGGGCTGGGACCACGTGGTGGGGGATTTCATGTCTAACCCTGATAACCGTTTCCGGGCCGGCTACTTCCAGTTCATCCTGGGCGACACCCGGCCCGCCGCCCGGCGCATAGAAGACCTGGTGCGCTGGCGGTGCCAAACTTTCGGCCTGCCTTACGGCGATCAGGGGTTGCTGATAAGCAGGGAGTTTTATGACCTGTTGGGCGGGTTCAAACCCGTGGCCTTGATGGAAGATGTCGAGATGGTCCGCGCCATCGGTATAAAAAGACTGGTCGAACTGCCGAGTGCCGCCGTCACGTCAGCCAAAAAATACCAACAAGACGGCTTTTGGATGCGGCCGATCAAAAACCTTTGGTGTCTGGGGCTGTATTTTATCGGCGTGCCGCCACGGCTGATCGGCTCGCTCTACAAATGACTCTCAACAATCATCTGGTTATTTTTGCCAAGGAGCCGCGCATGGGACGGGTTAAAACCCGCCTTGCCGCCGACATCGGCCAACTGGCGGCGCTCAATTTTTACCGGCAAACGCTTTTTTCCGTGACCAACCGGCTTGCCTGCGACCGACGCTGGCACTGCGGGTTGGCGGTGACGCCGGACGCGTCAGTTTTTGATGACGGCCCGTGGCCTAAAACGGATTTCAGGATGAGCCAGGGCCAAGGCGACCTCGGCCAACGCATGGGCCGGGTCATGGAAATTCTGCCGCCGGGGCCGGTGGTCATCATCGGCGGCGATGTGCCCGACATTCAGGCCCACCATATCGCCGACGCCTTTGCAGCCCTTGGAAAGCGCGACGCCGTCTTCGGCCCGGCAAAAGACGGCGGCTACTGGCTGGTGGGGATGAAGCGACGGCCGGTTTTTTTGGATATTTTCCAAAACGTGCGCTGGTCGACCAAACATGCACTGGCCGATACCGTCGCCAACCTTGGATCGGGCCAATGCCACGCGCTGCTGGAAATGCTGACGGACATCGATGACGGCAAGGATTACCGGGGCTGGGGGAAAAGCTAGCAGGCCCGCGCCATATCCCTCGGGCTTATTCCTTCAAGCTTATTCCTTCAAGCGCGGGATCATCTCGACGAAGTTGCAGGGCCGGGTGCGGATGTCCAGTTGATGCACCAGAATTTCATCCCAGGCATCCTTGCACGCCCCCGGTGATCCGGGCAGCGCGAAGACATAGGTGCCGCCGACGACCCCGGCGCAGGCGCGGGACTGCATGGTCGAGGTCTTGATTTTCTGGAAACTGACCATGCGGAACAATTCACCAAAACCGGGGATGTCTTTGTCCTGAACCGCCGCCAAGGCTTCCGGCGTAACGTCGCGGCCGGTGACCCCGGTGCCGCCGGTGGCGATGATGACGTCGATGGCAGGATCGTCCGCCCATTGCTTGAATTTTTTGCTGATGTCGGGAATTTCGTCTCGGACGATATCGCGCGCCGCCAATTTGTGCCCGGCTTTTTCCAGGCGCTCGACGAGAATATCGCCGGAACGATCATCATCGGGCGTGCGCGTATCAGACACCGTCAGGACAGCAATATGAACGACCAGAAATTCGTCTTTATTGGCGTGACCCATTACCCGTGACCTCGGCTGTGTCCAGACCCAGCGGGGTATACACCGGCCAGCGGCCAGCGGCAATGGCGTCCAGGCTGGGCGTCGATTGGCCCAGACGGTCGCGATAGGCCCAAAGATTGCTCAGCACCTTCTCGATGAAGTTGCGGGTTTCCCGCGAAGGAATGCTTTCGATGAAAAACAGGGAATCGTTCAAGTAGTCCGTCTTGCGCCGCCACTTATTGAGGTTGCCCGGCCCGCCGTTCCAAGCCGCCGCCATCAAAAACAAATCGCCATTGATCTTTTTATCGGCCAACAAAATCTCGATGTATTTTTGACCCAGCGCCAAATTAATCTCGGGCTGGAACAGCTTGCGCCGGGTGTTGGACTGGCGGTGAAAGCGCCGGTCGCGGGCGACGAAGCTGGCCGTGCGCGGCATCAACTGCATCAGGCCCCTGGCCCCGGCCCAGCTTTTGGCCTTGGGGTTAAAACCCGATTCCTGGCGGATCAGGGCATAAATCAAGGCTTGATCGACGCGAAAGCCGTCTTCGGGTACCCAGTCCGGCATCGGATAGGCCGCCCCGTCATAACCACCACCCTGGGGATAGAGCCGGTCGTTCAGCCTGACCGCCAGCGACGGCATGGCGCCCCGGCTGGCGAGGCCCAAAATCCCTTTCCCCAGCCTGTCATCGGCACCGACGGAAAGATTGCGCAGTTCGCGTTCAGCACGGCGGTTTTCGCCGATCTGCAACAGCGCCATGGCGCGCCGTCCCCGTGGCGCCGCCGACAACACGCGAACCGTTTCCTGGTCCAATGGCGGCGAAACCCAGCGGAACGCCATTTCCCTGCCCAGCATATGCCCGGCGAGAATGCCGTAGAACGTGCGCGGATGCGCTGCCGCCTCGGCAAGAAAGGCATTGACCTTTTCCGGCCGGCGATTGACCAAGTGTGTTCTGGCCGCCCAGAAGGCCCCGGCGGCGTTAAGCCACGATGAGCCACCACGATGCTTGGCCACGGCTTCGAAGTGACGGGCGGCGGTGTCATATTTTTTGAGCCGCCACGCCGCCAGCCCGGCGGTCCAGCTGGCGTTCTGCAGGTAGCGGCCGGATCGGTCCGCCGCTTCGCCGGCCCATTTGAGCGCCCAATCGTCACGCCCGGCGGCGAAATAGCCGCGCCCCAGGCGCGCCTTGGCCTCGTCAACTTGAGCCGTCGAAAAAAGCCGCTTGATGTCGTTGCTGGCAATCAGTTTTTTGACCGCCAGCGTATAGCCGCGCCGAAGCAGGGAACGAATGCGGCGTTGATATTGGCGGACTTTGCGCCGATCAGCCCGGCCCAGCCGCTTGCCCGGAACGCTAACGCTATATTCCGCCTCGCCTGCGGACGCGGAAGCGCGCACCGTTTCAGGAGTTTCCGGGGCCCGCCATTTTTTCGGTTGGCGACGCTTGGCCAGTTTATAGAGTCGGCGCGCATCCGGGTGGTCGGCATATTCCGCCATCCACGCCTTCAATTCCTTGTAGCGCGAGCGGTACTTGGTCGGGTGCAGATAACGCTGGGCTAAAACGTGGCCCATTAACTGGCGGTCGCCGAGACGCGCGATCAGGGCATTGGCGGCTTTCCAGTCGCCATCGACCTGGACGTCGAAAATCTGCTGGTAAAGACCAACATCCGCCTGGGGGAGAATTTCCGGGATACTTACGAAAACATTATCACCCGCTGTCAACGACGCCGAACCACCCGGATCGTCGGCATAGACAGCCGCACTGGAAAGCAAGCCGCCGCCTCCCAACACCGCCATCAGCAGCGAAAATTTAAAGCCCGAACAAAATTTCATGAAGAATCCGCCCCCAAGGTCCCCCGACCAGTCCTTTGCCTGTATAAAACATCCCGATTCGACGCGCAACCCGTTAAGTAACTGGAATCTATTAAATTTTGTGGATAATTGTAGAGATTTTTAGTTGCGTTAGGCGGCCAAACCGGAAATCTCAGGTTGCCAGCTTGTGTTTGATCGCCAACAGATCCCGCCAGGTATCGCGTTTCTGGCCCGGCGAGCGCAGCAGATAGGCCGGATGGTACATCGCCGTAGCGTCGATGGGGCGCGCCATACCCGGGGTTTCGTATTGAAACCATCGGCCCCGCAGACGGCCGACGCCCGTTGTCTGCGCCAACAGCGATTTCGCCGCCGGGCCGCCCAGGGTGACGAGAATTTTCGGGTCGACCAGTTCAATCAGGCGCTCCACAAACGGCAGGCAAATCGCCGTTTCCTGAGGCGTCGGCGTACGGTTGCCGGGCGGGCGCCAGAAGACAACGTTGGTAATCAGCGCGCCGGTGCGATCCAGCCCGATGGAGGCCAGCATTTTATCCAGCAATTTCCCCGACGGCCCGACAAATGGCAGGCCCTGGCGGTCCTCTTCCTCGCCCGGGCCTTCGCCGACAAACAGGATCGGGGCCTTGGGGTTGCCGTCGGTAAAAACCAGGTTGGTGGCGGTTTTTTTAAGCCCACAGGCATCAAAACTTTCCAGTGCCCTTTGCAGCTCTTCCACGGTTTTCGCGGCCTTGGCCAAATGTACGGCAGCGGTGAGGTCGCCGTTGGCGGGGCTGAGCTTGGCAGTAGGCGGCGGAGATGGTGATGAGGCAGGCGCGGCGTCAGAAAACCCAGGGCGGGGTTGTTCTTTTTGGGGGGAAGGTTCACTGGTTTGTTGTTTCCCTGTCGACCCTTCGGGCCTCTCCGCCTCTTGCCTGAAACGATTTACCGGGTGATCGGAAATGGTTTCATCGACGCCCGCGTCAATGTACCACTGAAGCAATTCTTGAGAAGTCATGGACGTTTCCGGCGACATGGCCCAACATACCATAATTGCGAAACTAGAAAACCGGCGAGTGACACAAAATGCCCCCTGAAGACCAAGCCCCAATCACCGAGGCCGAGGCCCAGTCGTCCGGAGAGCGGGAATCCATGGACTTCGACGTGGTCATCGTCGGCGGCGGCCCGGCGGGGTTGTCCGCCGCCATCCGGCTGCGTCAATTGGCGGTCGAGCATGACCGCGACGTCACCGTTTGCGTCGTCGAGAAAGGCTCTGAGATAGGCGCTCACATTCTATCTGGTGCGGTTATTGAAACCCAGGCCCTGGACGAGTTGATCCCCGACTGGAAGGACTTGGGCGCGCCCATGGGCGAAGCCGTCACCAACAATGAGCATTGGCTTTTGTCTGAGACGGGGAAATTTTCGCTGCCGCATTTCCTGCTGCCGCCGCTGATGAGCAACAAGGGGTGTTACACCTTGAGCCTCGGAAACCTGTGCCGCTGGCTGGCCGAGCAAGCCGAACAATTAGGCGTCGAAATCTATCCCGGATTCGCCGCCGCCGAAGTGCTGACCCAAGATGATGGCAGTGCCACGGGGAGTACCAGGGGGAGTATAAGGGGCATCGCCACCGGCGACATGGGATTGAACAAGGACGGCAGCCCCGGCCCCAACCACCAGCCGGGGGTCGAACTGCTGGCCAAGTACACCTTTTTTGCTGAAGGCGTCCGCGGTTCGTTGAGCCAGGCGATGATGGACCACTTCGGCCTGCGCGGCAGCGTCGAGCCACAGACCTATGGCATCGGCATCAAGGAATTGTGGGATGTCGATCCGGCGCGCCACCTTCCCGGCACCGTTATCCACTGCCAGGGCTGGCCGTTGTCCGACACCGTCGGCGGCGGCTTCATCTATCACCAGGAAGCCGGCCAGGTGGCCATCGGTTTCGTCGTCGCCCTCGATTACAAAAATCCGTACTTGAGCCCCTTCGATGAAATGCAACGTTTCAAGACCCATCCCGCCATCCGCCCGCTTCTGGAAGGCGGGCGGCGTGTCGCCTATGGGGCGCGGGCGATCAATGAAGGCGGCCTGCAATCGATTCCGAAACTGGTGTTCCCGGGCGGGGCGCTGATCGGATGCTCGGCCGGGTTCGTCAACGTGCCGCGCATCAAAGGCACCCACAACGCCATGAAAACCGGGATGTTGGCGGCCGAAGCCGCGTTTCGGGCGTTGCAGGCCGGTCGCGACGGCGGTGACGAACTGGTGGATTATCCCGAACAGTTCCGCCAATCCTGGGCCTACAAAGATCTTCACCGCGTCCGCAACGCCCGCCCGGCGCTGGCAAAATTCGGCATTATGCTCGGCTCGCTCTATTCAGGGATTGATATGTGGCTCAACAATTTAGGACTCGGCTTCCTGGTGCCGTGGACGTTCGGCCACCACGCCGACCACGAAGCGTTGCAAAAAGCCGACCATTGCAAGCCCATCGATTACCCCAAACCGGACGGCGTCGTCACCTTCGACAAGCTGTCCTCGGTCTTCATATCCAATACCAACCACGAGGAAAACCAGCCCACCCACCTGACATTAAAGGACGTTTCCATTCCCGTTGACATCAACCTGGCCGTTTACGGAGGACCGGAAACGCGGTTTTGTCCGGCGGGCGTTTACGAATTTATCGAAGAAAAAGACGGCCCGCGCCTGCAAATTAACGCGCAAAACTGCGTCCACTGCAAAACCTGCGACATCAAGGATTTAACCCAAAACATCACCTGGGTGGTGCCGGAAGGCGGCGGCGGGCCAAATTACCCGAATATGTGACTGGAAGGCCGGGCGTTGTCAGGTAAAATGAATCATGACTAAAAAAGCACCCTCACGCAAAGCCATCTTATTTGCGGCTTTGCTCGTTCCCGTAGCTGGTTTCTTGGTCGTCCCCTGGGCTTCGGCACAGGCGGAAAAAGCCGGCCAGACGTTGTCGGGTAATTACCTCGCCGGTCGCTTTGCCCAGTCGCGGAGCGATTATTCCAGGGCTGCCGATTTCCTCGGCGCGGCCCTGAAGAAGGCACCGGCAGTGCCCGAGCTTCTGCGCCGCACCTTCATTCTGATGGCCATCGAGGGCCGCATCAAGGAAGCTGTCGCCTTGGCGCCGGAGCTGTTGAAGACCAATCCCCAGGAGCCGATCGCCAATCTGTTGCTGATGGTCGACGACTTGAAACGCGGACGCTTCAAGGCGGTGGACAAGCGTATTCAAGGCATGCCCGCCACCGGGCTAAACCTGATCGTCGGCCCGGTGCTTCGAGCCTGGAGCCTGGTCGGGCGGAAGAAAAGCGACGATGCCCTGAAGCTCTTGGTCGGCGGCAAAAAAGGCGCCGCCACTGAAGCCTTGAACCAGATGCACGCGGCCCTGATTAACGAGCTTTTGGGCAACACCGGGGCAGCGGAAAAGCATTACCTGGAGCTCTCCAAAAATCAAAGTGGGCTGTCGCTCCGCATCGTCCAGCTTTTGGGCGCACTGTATGAGCGGACGGGGAAAACAGATAAGGCCAAGGCGCTTTATGACCGCTACCTCAAAGAACAACCGGGGACCCAGTTGCTCGACGTCGCCCTGGCGCGGCTTAAAAAGGGCAAGGGTGCGCCGCTTCGCGTGTTTTCCGTCACCGACGGGGCGGCCGAGGCGCTGTTCGGCATTGCCAGTTCCCTGCGCCAGGAAAACGCCCGCGAAACGGCCCTGGTGCTATCGCGTTTGGCGTTGCACCTGAAACCCGGCTTCCCGGTGATGCAGATTCTGCTGGCCGACATTTTGGAGTCCGACAACCGGCTGGAAGCGGCGTTGGCGATGTATTCGGCGATTTCTAAGAAATCGGCCTTTTCCTGGTCGGCCCGGTTGCGGGTCGGCTCGCTGCTTAACCGGTTGAAGCGCACGGATGAGGCTGTCAAAGAACTCGAAACCATGGCCAAAGACCGGCCCAGTGAAGCCGGGCCACTGATTAACCTTGGCGATATCCTGCGCGGCCATGACCGTTTTGGCGACGCCGTGAAGGCCTACGACCAAGCCTTTGAACGCATCGGCCAACTCGAAAAACGCCATTGGTCGTTGCTCTATGCCAGGGGTATCGCCCTGGAACGCTCGGAGCAGTGGCCGCGCGCCGAGGCGGATTTCCTGCGCGCTTTGGAATTCAAGCCGGACCAGCCCTATGTGTTGAATTACTTAGGATATTCCTGGATCGAAAAGGGCCTGCACGTCGATCGCGCCCAGGAAATGATCCTAAAGGCGGTCAAGCAACGGCCCAATGACGGCTTTATCCTGGATAGTTTAGGATGGGGACATTACCGGCTCGGCAACTACGGGCCAGCGGTCGAATATCTGGAACGCGCCGTCGAACTGCGGGCCCAGGACCCTATTCTCAACGACCATCTGGGAGACGCATATTGGCGGGTCGGTCGATACCGCGAAGCGCGCTTTCAATGGAAGCGGGCGTTGTCGTTCAAGCCCAAAGACGAGTTGATCAGCACCATCCGCCAGAAGCTGGAATCAGGCCTCGGCGAAGACACCGAAACCGCGAAGAATAAAAAGAACGATGGCTGAGGCGGCAAACGAATCCAATTCCCTGACCCGAAACGCGGCGGCAAAAATCAATCTTTACCTTCATGTCACCGACAGACGCCCCGATGGCTATCACGAGCTTGACAGCCTGGTTGTCTTCGCCGGTCTCCATGACGTCATCACGCTTGGACCAGCCCCAAGCCTGACCCTGGACATTACCGGCCCCTTCGCCGATGGGCTCTCGTCTGGGCCGGACAATTTGGCCCTGAAGGCAGCGGAAATGTTGCGCCAGGCAACCGGGCAACCGCAGGGATGCGCCATCGGGCTGGAAAAAAGACTGCCCATCGCATCGGGCATTGGCGGCGGCTCGGCGGATGCCGCCTGCGTTCTGGGTGGGTTGATGGATTTTTGGCGGATTGATCCAAAATCGCTCGACCTGCACGGATTGGCGCTGGAACTGGGCGCCGACGTTCCGGTCTGTCTTTATGGCCGGGGCGCCTATATCAGCGGTGTCGGCGACGAAATCATCAAGGCGCCGACCCTGCCGCCGGCGTGGCTGGTGCTGGTTAATCCGGGTGTGTCCGTATCTACGCCGGAAGTATTCAAGGCCCGGAAAGGAAGTTTCAACATTCCCGGACGCCTGGAAGGAGCACCGGCCTCGGCGGCCCACTTGGCGGAATTTCTGTCATCGCGCTACAACGATTTAACCGAAGCGGCGATCGGTATCGCGCCGGTGATTGGCACCGCGCTGGAAGCATTAAAAGAGACCAAAGACTGTTTATTGGCCCGAATGTCGGGCAGCGGGGCAACCTGTTTCGGGCTCTACGAAGATTCAGGCGCGGCGGCCAGGGCCGCTGCGGAGATTGCGCAATCTCAACCCGGCTGGTGGGTACGCCCGGCGCCAATGCTGGACGACACCCGCGCCCCCTGATCAGAAACCGGGGCTGAATGAACTGTCAGACATACTTGGGTTACCGCCGTTAAAGAAATTCACCGACCCTTGAGGGTTTTGTTTTTTCAAACCCCGCTTGCGCGCCTTCTTCTTTGGCCATATGTTTCGGCCCAATTCCTGCCGGATGGGGCGTAGCCAAGTGGTTTAAGGCACCGGCTTTTGATGCCGGCATTCGTAGGTTCGAATCCTACCGCCCCAGCCAATCCCCCCTACTTCACGAACCACAGCAGCGCCGGCAGGGTCATAAACGACAACGTCGTCGAGACCAGGACGATGCTGGCTACTTCGTCGGGGCGGTTGTCATGGGCCTGGGCGAACAGGAAGTTGAAGACGGCCGCGGGCAGGGCGCATTCGATGATCAGCACACCGCGGGCCGCGCCTTCAAAACCAAATGCCTCCGCCAGGCCCCAACCGACGCCAAACCCCAGCGCCAGCCGGAATACGGAGAGCCAGACGGCGCGGTTCAGGCTGGCGATTTTCAATCCCGCCAACGACACCCCCAACGTGATCAACATCAGGGGAATGGCGAAGCCGCCCAGCAGATCCAGCGTCTTGAACAGCCAGTCGAAAATTTCGATGCCGGAGAACTTGACGGCCAACGCCGCCAGCACCGCCCACACCAAGGGGATTTTCAAAATTTCCTTGGGGTTGGCCGTTCCCGCCGCCAACGCCGGCCCTAAAACGAAGACCAGAATGGAATTGACGGCAAAATAGGCGATGGCGAGGGCCAGGCCTTCTTTGCCGAAAGCCAGCAAACATAACGGCAAGCCCATGTTGCCGGTGTTGGCGAAGATCATCGACGACAAGTAGGTGCGCTGTGACAGGCCGGCGAGTTTCAGCACCGGCAGCGCAATGGCGGCAAAGGCGGCGACCGAAAGCAACGACGCGAGGCCCATGGCGCCGAGGGTTTCCGTCGTGATCGGGGCCTTGATCAGGGCGGTGAAAATCAGGCATGGAAAACCGATGGTGGTGACCAGCCGGGTGACGAAGGCGGTCTCGAAGGGATGCCCTTTTTTGGCCCAACCAAACCCGACGAAGGCGCACAAAAAGACCGGCGCGATAATAGAAAAAATTTCTGCGAACATGCTTTCTGGAAGTCCTTCCGGCCATACCCGACCAAGCCCGGCCAGATAAGGCCAGATAACACCAGAGAGGTAAAGAGGCATGCCGGTACCCAGGAAAAAAGACCCGGATAGACCCGGAAAGGGCGCGCCCAAGGGCCTGCCACAAGCTTGGCCAAGGGGGCCCTAAGAAACGGGCCAGGGAGATTTTGAAAACCAGTTTAATTGCCTTCTTTTGTCGCCCTCCTTCCTTAAATCTATCTACCTATCTATCTATTAATAGATTTTTAAATTTTTCTCTTTATAAGGATACTTGGCCATAAAAAGCGGCTGGGCAGAAAAGAAGGAGCGTTTCATGGACCGGGTGGATATTTCACAAGACGTGCTCGTAAAAATCAGGGAACTGTGCCGGGAAAGCGGTGAGACCGAGGATCAGGTTTTGCGCCGGTTGCTGAAAATCGCCCCGCCCCGCCCCGACACCGCTGGCAACGGCTTCACCGACGCCACCTACGCCATCCATTTCCCCGAAGGGTTCGATATTTTCCGCATCTACAAAGGGCGTTTATTTTCCGCCCGGGTGGTTCGTGGGCGATGGATGCTGGATGCCGATGGCCGGTCCTATGACAGCCTCAACCAGCTTAGCCAGGGCGTTATTGACGGCAACGAAAACGCCTGGAATTTCTGGTTTTTCCGGGATCCCAACGGAATATCACAGCGCATCGCCAAGCTTCGTGATCCCGCCCTGGTGCAAAAACGCCCGCGCCGCCGCCGTACGGTGACGCACAAGATACCCCCTGCCCGCTTGCCCCATGCAGGCATGAGCCAAGCGGCATCCACCGCGCCCGGCATGCCTTGGGAACCTCACAAGCCGGGGGAACCTCACAAGCCGGGGGAACCTCACAAGCCGGGGGAACCTCACAAGCCGGGGGAACACCGAGAATCGTAAGCGTGCAATGGAATAATCCGGTTTAACCTTCTTCCGGGTCCAGCTTCAACGAAACGGAATTGATGCAATAGCGCAGCCCGCTCGGTTCGGGGCCGTCATCAAAGACATGGCCGAGATGGGAATCACAACGCGCACATAGAACCTCGGTGCGTTTCATGAACATGCCGAAGTCGCTCTTTTCATCCACCGCGCCGTCTTGCACGGGTTTCCAGAAACTGGGCCAGCCGGTGCCGGAATCGAATTTCGTGGCGGAAGAAAACAGCGGGTGGCCGCAACAGACACAAACATAAACGCCGGCGACCTTGCTGTCTTCGTATTCCCCGGTGAAGGGGCGTTCTGTCCCCTTGTTGCGGCAGACGTCAAACTGTTCGGCGCTCAACTGTTGGCGCCATTCATCGTCGGTTTTTTTGAGTTTTTCCATTTTTTTCTCCCGGTGGGACACAGTGCCCCCGTTTAATATTTCCTATGCTACACGCCGAAAAGCCGCAGCAGAAACCCCTTGCCGGTAAAAATTGCGTGATTTCCTCCGCTTCTGACACATTTCGAAACATTTTGATGCACCCTGTGACGTAATCCTTTGTTACAAAACCTTTGCGTTTGAAAGACATACGCTCTGGTAAAATTTGTGCACTTGCGGGAGCAGATCATGGCCAAAACCACCAAAAGCAGGGCAGCAAAACGCTCAGCCCCTCGCGGCCGACAGACCCTGAAAAGCCGGATGGCGGACATCCGCCAGGCGTTGACGTCCCTGGGCGTCCGCAACGGACATGAAGACCTGTTTCTCTCCACCCTCGAGCAGCTTGATGCGTTAGGCGATGAAATCGCCGGCGCCACGGACCGGATGATGACGGCGACAGAAACCATCCAGGACGCGGCATCCGCCATCGGCGCCAAGAGCAAAGAGCGGGCGACGAAAAACCAACTCAAGAAAATCGCTAAAGGCTGCGGTGATGTTTTCGAGGCCTGTTCGTTCCAGGACATTACCGGGCAACGCTTGGGCAAGATCACGCGCACCGTAACCGTTATCGAGGACAGCGTCCGCACCGTATCCGCCCTCGCCGGCGGCAAAGGGAAAGGGCGCGTCGGAAAATCCCACGCCATTGACCGCATGGATGGCAACGTCGCCCTCGAAGGTCCGCAAATCGATGGTCCCGCCGTGTCTCAGGACGAGATCAACAAACTTTTCGATTAACCGGCACCCTAGCGTGACCAGCAACAAAGCACTTACCAAATGACCGAAGAACGCAGGCACGCAATTATCATCGACGACAGCGGCACCATCCGCACCCTCCTGGCCGACATGTTGAACAAGCACGGCTTTCAGACCCTTGCCGCAGGAACCATGGAACTGGCTTTTATGGATATGGAACGCCAACAATTCGACATCGCCGTCGTCGATATATTCATGCCCGGCATGGGCGGCATCAAGGGCATCAAGAAAATCCGCGAAACCAGCGAGAGCGTCAAAATCCTTGCCATCTCCGCCGGTCACGACGCCATGGACAAGGACCAGACCCTGAAGGCGGCCTTGCGGCAGGGCGCCGACGCCGTGCTCGCCAAACCATTCGAAGAAGAAGACCTGATGGCCGTCGTCAATGTCTTGCTGGAGAAACAAGAAAATCTGGCGACCGACTAGGCCACCACAGGATTAACCGCCCTTATTTTTTCGCGCTGTCTTTTTTCACATACCCGTCGCGCGTCTGCGGCAGCTTGCGGCCCAGCACCTGAGAGGCGACAACGGTGCGCAGAATTTGCGCCGTGCCGCCGCCGATGGTGAACATACGCGCATCGCGGACCATCCGTTCCAGCGGCAGATTGCGCGAATACCCGGCCGCGCCGAACATCTGCAAGGCGTCGTTGGTGACGCTAATCGCCGTTTCCGACGCTAGTATTTTTGCCCGCGCCGCCTCCGTGATGTCAGGAAAACCTTTGCTGCCTTCCCTCTCCGCGCCAGCCGCTGCCCGGTGGATCATCAGCCTTGCCGCATCAATACCGGTGCCCATGTCGACCAGCATCCATTGCAGGCCCTGGAATTCGGCGATGGGGCGGCCAAACTGTTGGCGATCCTGAACGTAGTCGAGGGCCAGATCATAGGCCCCCTGGGCAATACCGAGGGCGACGGTGGCGGCACCGACGCGCTGTGCGTTATAGGCGTTCATCAGCCCGGCGAAGCCGCGCGCCATCCCCGACGGCGGCACCAGAACCATGTCGGCGGAGATTTCCAGGTCTTCGAAAATGACTTCAGTTTCCGGAATGCCGCGCAATCCCATGGCCGGTTCGCGCCGCCCGATGGTCAGGCCCTTGGGGTCCAAACCCTTATCCGGGTCGCGGACGCAAAGAAACCCGGCGATGCCCTGCTCTTCACCGTCGTCAAAAACGCGCGCAAAAATCAGGTGTAATTTTGATATCCCGCCGCCGGTAATCCAGTGCTTGGTGCCGTTCAGGACATAGCCATTACCTTTTTTATCGGCCCGCGTGGTCATTTCATTGGCCGCACTACCGGCGCCGGGTTCGGTAATACAAATGGCCGGCTTGTCACCGCCTAGCACCAGGGGGGCCGCCAGCTTTTTCTGCTCCTCGGATCCATAATTCATGATCGCGCCGATGGCGCCCATGTTGCCCTCGACAACGATGCGCCCGGTAACGCCGCAGACCTTGGCCATTTCCTCGACCACCAGCACCGCCTCCAAATACCCCAACCCCGGCCCGCCGTATTGCTCGGGGATGGTCATGCCCATGAAACCCGCATCGGTCAGCGCCTGGACGTTGTCCCAGGGGTATTCCTCGGAGCGGTCTACGTCGGCGGCACGCGGAAGAATTTCCTTTTGCGCCAGTTTGCGCGCCGCTTCGCGGAGTTGTATTTGCGTGGAGGTCAAATCAAACATGGTCTATCCTTTGGCTGAGAAATTACCCGGCGGCGTTCAAGTCCGCCGAACCGACAGGAAACAGTCTATGGGCTTTACGGTCAATCCATTATCGCCAGTGTTGGCGGCCGAGGTCACCGGCCTCGATTTATCCCAGCCGCTGGGCGAGAACCTCGTCGCCGCTATCCGCCAAACCTGGCTTGAGGCCGGTGGGTTGTTGGTGTTTCCCGGCCAGACCCTGACAACGGAACAGCATATCCGGTTCAGTGAAAGTTTCGGCCCGTTGTTCGGCGCCGAGGGGCAGCCGCCCTTGCAGGAATCAGTCAGCAAATACCTGCACCCGGATCATCCGGAAATTTACCGGGTTTCCAACAAGATGGAAAACGGTCAGCCGAAAGGCCGCGAGGGGGCCGGTACGTACTGGCATTCGGACGTGTCCTTCCGCCAGACTCCGCCCGCTGCGTCCATCCTGCACGCCATTGAAATTCCCGAAACCGGCGGTGATACGATGTTTTGCAACATGACGGCGGCCTATGAGGCGCTATCGGACACGATGAAGGAAATCATCGCGCCCTTGCGCGCACAGCATGATTTTGCCCAGACGGCGGCGACCCAATTTGCCAAACACAATGTCATTGATGACGACCTCCATGGCGCCAACCGGGCCGTCCATCCGGTTGTTCGAACCCACCCGGACACCGGCAAAAAGTGTCTCTACGTCAATCCCGGCATGACGACCCATCTTGAAGGCTTTCACGCGAATGAAAGCCGGGCCTTGCTGGATTTGCTGTTTGCTCACGCCACCCGACCCGAATTTATCTACCGCCATCGCTACCGCCAGGGCGACGTGGTGATGTGGGACAACCGCTCGCTGATGCATTACGCCATCGCCGATTACGCCGACCAGCCACGCTACATGGAACGCACCACCGGCATCGGTGACAGGCCCGTTTAAGGGCCCCTCTTGAACACTTTTAATGAAAAGTTCATAGTCGGCTCACTAAAATAAGAATACGGGAGCATGCATTTCACATGAGTAGTGAGATAAAAAAAATCCTCTATGTGGAAGACGAGGCCGACATCCAGACGGTGGCCAAGCTGGCCCTGGAATCCGTCGGCGGGTTTGAGGTATTGATTTGCGGTTCCGGCGCCGAGGCCATTGACCAGGCGCCCGGTTTCGGCCCCGATGTCCTGCTCTTGGACGTGATGATGCCGGGCATGGACGGCCCCGATACCCTGGTTGCCCTGAAACGCCTGCCGGAGTTAAAGAACGCGCTCGCCATCTTCCTCACTGCCAAGGCAATGCCCCCCGAGATCGAGCGCTACAAGGAACTGGGCGCGCTCGATGTCATCCCCAAACCGTTTGATCCAATGACCCTCGCCGATCAGGTGCGCAGAATCTGTGAGGGCCGCTAAAGGGCTTTCGTCGGCTATACCTCATCCATGCAGGATTTTGACATCATCATTATCGGCGCCGGGGCGGCGGGCCTCATGTGTGCGGTGGAAGCGAACAAACGCAAACGCCGGGTGCTGGTGCTGGAACGGGCCTCCAAGGTCGGGCAGAAAATTCGTATCTCCGGCGGTGGCCGCGCCAACTTCACCAACCGGCATGTCTCGGACAGCGACTTTCTGTCGGACAATCCGCGCTTTTGCATCTCGGCCCTGAAACGCTACACCCAGCACGACTTCATCGCCCTGGTGGAAAAGCACGGTATTTCCTATCACGAACGCGACCACGGCCAATTGTTCTGTGACGGGAGCGCCCAGCAAATTATCGATCTGCTGATGGACGAGGCGCGTGGAGTCAGCATCCAGACGGCGGCAACGGTGCGCAATGTTTCCAAAGACGAAAATACCTTCACCGTAAAAACCGACCGCGGAAATTTCCAGGCGCCGTCCCTGGTCATCGCCACCGGCGGGCCGTCGATCCCGAAGATGGGATCGAGCCGCTTTGGCTACGATATTGCGAGACAGTTCGGGCTCAAGGTAATCGATCCCCGCCCCGGTCTGGTGCCGCTGACCTTCGATGCCGACACCCTGGCCTCGCTTGACGGGCTTGCCGGAATTTCCCTGGAGGCGACGGTGAGGCTCGGCAAGGTCCGATTTAGCGAGGCCTTGCTATTCACCCACCGGGGCCTCAGCGGACCGGTGATTTTGCAGATTTCCTCCTACTGGCGCCAAGGCGACACAATCACCATCGATCTGCTGCCCGGCGTCGACGTCTTCCAGTATCTGAAAGAGGCCAAGGACAGCCAGCCCAAGAAAGAAGTGCGCACCGTGCTCGCCCAATACCTGCCGGCACGCCTGGCGCAACGGATGGTCGAGTGGGTGGGCGGTGACGGTCGAATGGCCGAGGCCTCCGACAAAACCCTGCGCCTGCTGGCCGGGCGCATCAACGCCTGGCGCGTCACCCCCAAAGGTTCGGAAGGCGAGCGCACGGCGGAAGTCACCGTCGGCGGCGTTGATACCAGGGAATTATCGTCGAAAACCATGCAGGCCAATGCTGTTCCCGGCCTCTATTTCATCGGCGAGGCCGTTGACGTCACCGGCCATCTCGGCGGCTTCAACTTCCAATGGGCGTGGGCCTCCGGCCATGCCTGCGGGCAGGTCGCCTAAGGGATTGCGCGTTCCCGGTTTGCAGGGGTGCTTGGAGCGGGTGAGGGGAATCGAACCCCTATCTAAAGCTTGGGAAGCTTTCGTTCTACCTTTGAACTACACCCGCGTAACCGTCACATGTCTTGTGACGGGTGCCTTGACCATATCCAAGTATAGTATGCCTTGTAAACCGCAGAACTCTGCAAAATTCGGTGGGGCATTAAAATGCGGAATGAGAATTGGTTGGGGGATATCGCCGTCACAACCTACTGCAAGAATTTTTTCTTCATCATCGCAAAAGCCGTCTCGGCAGGCCTATGATTAGGCCATATGGCGACCGGAAATTTTCTCAGAAAGAATTGACAATGCCGACCCTTTTCGTTGGGTGCCATTCATTGGCGCCAGGGCGCGAAGGTAGCCCACAACAAAGCTGCGTACAGCAGACGTCCGGCTGACGCCATGGCGGTGGGCGTCAATCAATGTGAATAGCTGATGGACAGTCAGATCTTCGCGTTGGCAAGTATCGTCAACGGCCCCCCAAATTTCTTGTTCCAAACGTAGGCTGGTTCTTTGACCGTTGATCATCACGTTTTTGGAAATCATTCTGCACCTTTTCCGGCTCCTCACCGCCCCAAATAGCCGAAGAACGCGATCCTACGTGTCCTCACGGCTCTACTATTTCAATCCATTCAGGCGAGCGCCGCTTTATCGATGGCATCACTGTCAAGCATGACGGTGATTTCCGTCAAATATGGTTTATGCGCCGCAAGCTCGGATCTTTCTTTATTGGTCCAAGACGCAACCTCCAGGGCGATGATCAATTGATCTTCCACCCCAGGGACATTGGCGTATTCCCAAATGTGAAGTCCGTCGGCAGTCAGATAAAATGTGTGATCCCCTAAAATCCTTCTTAGCTCGCTCAAGGGCGGATAATCACCAGGGAGGGGCTCGATCCCCTTCTTATCTCTTATCTGTGTGATTTGATCAGGCAAAAGTTTCATTGTGGGCTTTCCCAGACTCAATAAGGTATTTTGCCTACCGTGAGGTCAGGCTACGTAAAGTAGTTTTTCCACCTCTTTTAAAATATTTTCCCAATACGTTTGGTTTTCTACGTCGTCTATTTCCTTCGTCCCCATAATCTTCATCTCGACGTAGGCGGCGGCGCTCGCTCCGCGCGCCTTAACAAGCCTTTCGGCAACGCGGAAAAACTCCGAGCCACCTAAAACCGGACCGCTATTACTCACAAGCATCCCCTCCATGCATGGATCAGCGTTTGCCGCCGATCGCTTGATTCTTCGAAGCGGGCTTCCGCTTCCTTATCATGACGCCCAAAACAACCACACCGACAGCAACGATAGCCATCTCGATCAGGAAATTGCTTTCCCACAAAAATGTGTAATCCATGATTCCCCTCAAAAACACAAAATCTACTAAACCGTCAGATCACACGGATAAATTCCAGAAGAAATCCACGCCCCTCACGCGACGGGTCAAACTGTCAGATTATTGTAAGGATGGTCAATCTACACTGGCTTCCTTTTTAGCGGCAGATGCCGCCATAATTGCGGTAGATTCAAGAAATCGTAGTATTTAGAATGACTTCATAAGCACTGCGCCGGATATGTTCTGAAAATTTTCCGCGATTTTGTTGCGAGTGATTAATCAGGCTCAAAAACACCTTCGTATGGACCAATGAATTGGTCGCCCGGTTCACGCAGGTCGGGGTGAGGGTAATATGGCGTCCATCCGCGTTCATTTGATCGAAGGTTTCTTCAATTCTACGTTGCAACAAAATCTTCCCGCCCATGCTATCAATCCATTCGTCACTGAAGATGGCTTTGATATTGGCCCCAATCAGTTCCTTCGAAGAGATACCCAGCCACTTCTCCGTACCAACGGCATCGGTGATGTTCCCGTTCCGGTATGACCAAATCAAGAAGTCCTCGCGGGTGGTCTTCTCCGGGGCAAATACGAACCCGAACAGGTCATGGTCGCGGATCATTCGGGAAACGACTTGCTCGAATTCAACGAGAAATTTCTTTGTCGGCTTGATGCCCGGCGCGGGCCAGTGAGGCCAGCTGCTTTTCCCGTTGTTCCGGCGTTGGCCTTTTGGCGGCGAAAGGGCCGAAGCGACGTCGTTTGGCGTAATTGAGGGCGGCGGCAAGCTCTGCCTCGCCACCGTCACCCAGGGCGGCCAGGGCGGTGTCGATATCGTCGTCGGCGACGCCTTTTTGCCTCAGCTTGGCCCGGATCTGCCTGCCTGAATTACCGCGTCGGTGCAGGGTCTCGGCCCGGCCCTTGGCGAATACCGCATCATCGAGCAGCCCGGAACGTTGAAAGCGTGCGATCAGGTCCTGGACAAAGGCTTCGCTTTCGGCGACATCGGTGTCGTGAACATAAGCCGAGCGCGCGACCTTGCGCATGAGTACGCGTTTCAGGTTTTCCGACGACGTGGCGAAGCGCTGGAGATAATAGAGCGCCGAATTTTCCAGATGCCTGGGCGTCGCTTTCCTGGGTTTTGCATCTTTCTTCCGCATGACGTGGATATTGTCACGCCGGGCGCGTATATATCCAGGTATGAACGAGCAACTGAGCATACGCACCATGGGCGCCGTCAACTGGATTGGGCTTTGGACACTCTATTTGCGTGAGGTCCGGCGCTTCATGAAGGTGTTTACGCAAACCCTGCTGGCCCCGGTGGTGACGACGTTGCTGTTTTTGGCGGTGTTCGCGCTGGCCTTGGGCGGCATCCAGCGCACGGTGGGCGGCGTGCCGTTCATGGAATTTCTGGCGCCGGGGCTGATCGTCATGGCGATCGCCCAGAACGCCTATGCCAATACCTCGTCGTCGATAATGATTTCCAAGATCCAGGGAAATATCATCGATACCCTGATGCCGCCTTTCACCGCCCACGAGCTAACCTTCGGCATCGCCATGGGCGGTGCGACGCGGGGCGTCCTTGTCGGCATCGCCGTCGCCATCGCGATGTCTTTTTTTGTTCCCATGCAAATCCATCATGCCGGATACATCGTCTATCACGGGGTCATGGCGGCGTTGATGTTGTCGCTGCTGGGTCTCATCGGCGGTATCTGGTCGGAAAAATTTGATCATATCGCGGCGGTGACGAATTTTGTCATTACGCCGCTGTCGTTTCTGTCAGGCACCTTTTATTCCATTCAGCGCCTGCCCGAGGCGGTCCAGATCGCCGCCCACCTGAACCCGTTTTTTTATATGATCGATGGGTTGCGCTACGGCGTCATCGGTCATGCCGACGGCTCGCTGGGGCTTGGCCTTATTGTCATGGCCGGAGTCAATGTCGGGTTGTGGGGCCTAAGCACCTGGATGTTCGCGTCCGGCTATAAGTTGAAGGCCTGATGCGAACCTGTTGACACGCCCATAACCGATCAAGATAATGGGCCGCTTTCTTGAGGCTTGGGGCAATTTTTTTGCCGGGCCTGGAATGTTGGAGAGCGACCCCGATGATTTCCCCCGTGATGCCAACCTATGGCCGGTTCGACCTTGCTTTCGAGCGTGGCGAGGGTGTTTACCTGTACACCACCGACGGGCGGAAATTTCTCGACTTCGTCGCCGGTATTGCGGTGACTGGCGTCGGCCATTGCCACCCGAAGCTGGTCCAGGCACTGAGCGGGCAGGCGGAAAAGCTCTGGCACGTCTCTAATTTGTATGAAATTCCGGAACAGACGCGCTTGGCCGAACGGCTCGTCGCCAACAGCTTCGCCGACAGCGTATTTTTCAACAATTCCGGCGCCGAAGCCGTGGAAACGGCGATCAAGATGGCGCGCAAATATCAAGACGCCCAAGGCCACCCCGAACGCTACCGGGTGATTACCGTGCAAGGCGCTTTTCATGGCCGCTCGCTGGCGACGCTGGCGGCCGGTGGACAGGAAAAACACCTGGCCGGGTTCGGTCCGGTGACGGAAGGCTTTGACCAGGTTCCTTTCGGCAATCTCAACGAGTTGCGCGCGGCCATCGGCCCCGAGACGGCGGCTATTTTGGTCGAGCCGTTGCAGGGTGAAGGCGGTATCCGGCCCATGGCGCTGGACTATCTCAGAGGCCTGCGCAAAGCCGCCGACGAATTCGGCGTGTTGCTGATGTTCGACGAAGTTCAATGCGGCATGGGCCGCACCGGCAAACTGTTCGCCCACGAATGGGCCGGGATTGAGCCCGACGTCATGGCGCTGGCAAAAGCGCTCGGCGGCGGATTTCCCATCGGCGCGGTTCTGGCCAAAGAAGGCCCTGCCGCGGCGATGACGGCGGGCAGCCACGGGTCCACCTTCGGCGGCAATCCGCTGGCCTGCGCCGTCGGCAACGCGGTGCTCGACGTGATCCTGGAAGACGGGTTTTTGGACCGGGTCGACAAAGTGGCGAGACGCTTTTGGAAAAAGCTGGAAGCGCTGGTGGCGGCGCATCCGAAGATATTCGAAAGCGTCAGCGGCGCCGGCCTGATGCTGGGCTTGAAGTGCGTCCCGGAAAATATCGTGGTCGTCAAAAAGCTGATGGACGGCGGGCTGTTAACCGTCGGCGCCGGTGACAACGTGGTGCGCATGGTGCCGCCGCTGATTATCGAGGACAGCCACGTCGATGAAGCCCTGGCAATCATCGACAAGGCGGCTTCCGAATTGACCAAGGAATAGTCGCATGGCTGAACTCAAACATTTTCTCGACATCGACCGGCTCGATTCCAAAACCCTGCGCCAGATTCTCGATCTCGCCGCCCGCCTTAAAAAGGCGCAACTCGCCGGCAAATCGAAGCCGTTGTTTGCCGGCAAGACATTGGTGATGATCTTCGAAAAACCGTCGACCCGGACCCGGGTGTCGTTTCAGGTCGGCATGCAGCAACTGGGCGGCCAGGTGGTGGTGATGAGCGAGCAGGAATCGCACCTGGGCCGGGGCGAAACCATCGCCGATACGGCCCGCGTGCTCAGCCGCTATGCCGATGCCATCATGATCCGCACCGATGACACGGCCAAGCTCGATGATCTGGAAGCCTATGCCAGCGTGCCGGTCATCAACGGCCTGACGGATTATTCGCACCCGTGCCAGATCATGGCCGATGTGATGACCTTTGAAGAACACCGTGGCCCTATCGAAGGCAAGGTAGTGGCCTGGTCCGGCGACGGTAACAACGTTGCCAACAGCTGGATACACGCCGCCGTCCGGTTTGGCTTCACGCTTAAGCTTGCCTGCCCGGATACGCTCCGCCCCGACGCCAAGATACTGCAATGGGCGACATCCGAAGGCGGCGACATCCTGGTAACGGGTGATGCCGGCGAAGCGGTCGACGGCGCCGATCTGGTCAATGCCGATACCTGGGTTTCCATGGGCGACGCCGATGCCGATGAACGGCGCCGGGTGCTGGCGCCCTATCAGGTCAATCAGGACTTGATGGCGGGGGCAAAACCGGATGCGCTGTTCATGCACTGCCTGCCGGCGCACCGGGGCGATGAAGTTACCGACGAGGTCATGGATGGCCCGCATTCCGTCATCTGGGACGAGGCGGAAAATCGCCTGCATGCACAAAAAGGTATCCTTGCCTGGTGTTTGGGGTAAGATTTCATATGTCCCGGTTCCCGAAATTTTTTGTTTTGTTGCTGCTTCCGGCTTTCGCCCTTGGCGCTTGCGAAACCCCGGTCCAGGTGCAGTCGTTGCCGGAACTTTCCTATAGCCACCTGGGGCCGTTGAAGCTGAACGTCGGCAAAATCGAAATCATCAGCCAATATCGCTCGCCCCTGAGGCATCCCAACGTCGACCATCTGTTCCCGACGCCGCCCCTGAAAGCCGTTCGCCAATGGGCGACAGACCGGCTTCGGGCTGTGGGTTCCAGCGGCGTCGCCAAGGTGGTGATCCGCAATGCGGCGGCCATCGAAACGGCGCTGGCGGAAAAGAAAGGCCTCAAGGCCGCCTTCACCAAGCAACAGGCATTCCGCTACGATTTGACACTGGAAGCGACGGTGGAAATTCATGCCAGGCAGGGCGGCGGCGATGCCAGCGCCAAGGCGACGCGGTTTACGACCCTGGGCGAAGATTCTTCGGTCAACGAGCGCAACAAGGCCTGGCTCAAACTGACCGAGACCTTGATGCGCGACTTCAACGCCGAAATGGAAAAGAACCTCGGCCCTTTCCTCAGGCGGTAGGCGGCGCGTGGCAACCGACACCATGCTGGCTTTTGGCTATCCCGATAGCCTTGTTCGCGAATACGACCATTGGGTCGTTTTGGCCCGGCCCAAGCAGGTGACGATGGGCGCCCTGGTCATGGCCTGCAAGGAAAACGCGCAGTCCTTCGGCGCCATCAGCGGCGATGCCTTCCGGGAACAGGAACGGGTTATCGGTGATATTGAACAGGGGCTGAAGACGTTTTCGGCTTTTGAAAAAATCAATTACCTGATGCTGATGATGGTCGACAAGGAGGTCCATTTTCACGTTCTGCCGCGGTATTCGGAGACCAAAAAGTTCGATGGTGTCGATTACCCGGACCCCGTCTGGCCGGCGGCCCCGGATTTAAGCGCCGGGCTGGTTTTGCAGGGTAAAAGCCTGGCGGCAATGGTCGCCGGGGTGCGGGCCTGCTGGCCCGACTGATTTTTCCCTAACCGCGCCAGAACGTGCGGCTGAACAGCACAATCACCGTGAACAGTTCGAGACGGCCGAGCAGCATGCCACCGGCCATGAGCCACTTGGCGGCGTCGGGCAGCGGCTGGAAGCTGCCCGCCGGGCCGGCAATGGGGCCGAGCGCCGGGCCGACGTTGGAGAGGGTGGTGGCGGCCGCCGACATCGCCGTTATGTAATCTAGCCCGAGCAGGCCCAGTGCTAATGCCAGCAGGAAAAACGAGAAGAAATACATAAAGAAAAAACTCAGCACGGAAACGATGACGTCTTCGGAAATCGGGCGTTTGTTGTAGTGCGGGACAAACACGCCGTGCGGCTGCAGCAAGTGATGAATTTGCGAACGGGCGGCGGCGTAGAGCACCTGGAAGCGGAATATCTTGATGCCGCAGGTGGTCGACCCGGCGCAACCGCCGATGAACATGATGAAGAAGAAGAGCGGCAGCGCGAAGCTGCCCCACTGGCTGTAGTCCGACGTTGTGAAGCCGGTGCCGGTAATGTTCGAAACGATGTTGAACGACGCCAGACGGAGCGCCAGCACCGGGTCATAGCCGTTTTCCAGCCACAGCCAGCCGGCCATGGCGATGACCAGCGCCGCGACCAGGGAAATAAAACATTGCACCTGGCTGTCGGAGACGATGGCGGTTAAATCGCCTTGCAGCATCTTCATGTACAGCAGAAACGGCAACGAGCCGATGATCATGCCGACGGTAATGATGAGGTCGATCCAGGGGTTGTTGAAATGAGCGACCGAGGCGTCGGAGGTCGAAAACCCTCCTGTCGAAAGGGTGGTCAGGGCGTGGACAATGGCTTCGAACCCGGTCATGCCGGCGCTCCATAGCGCGACCGCGCAAAGAAACGTGATGCCAAGGTAGATGACGCAAAGCGCGGTCGAAATCTGTGCCGCCCGCGGCAACGATTTTTCTCCGGTGTCGAACGCCTCGACGCGGAACAACTGCATGCCGCCGACCTTCAGCATCGGCAGCACCGCGATCGCCATGACGATGATGCCGAGGCCGCCGAGCCATTGCAGTAACGCCCGCCACAGCAAAATGCCCGCCGGCGCCTTATCGAGCCCGGTGATGACCGTAGACCCGGTCGTCGTAATGCCGGACATGGCTTCGAAAAAAGCGTCGGTGAAGCTGAGCTTCAGTTCGGAATAGAAAAACGGCAGCGAGGCGAAGAAGGTCAGCATGACCCAGATAAGGCCTGTCATGACAAAAGCCTGGCGGATGGAAAGGTGCATGGCGCCGCTACGGCTGGTCAGCGCCATGGCGACGCCGACGAACAGCGTCACCCCGGCGCACAGCGCGAAGACCTCCCAGTCGGCGTTGCCGGCGAAGGCGTCAACCACGGTCGGGATCAGCATCACCAGTGCCAATATTGACAGCAAGACGCCGATAACCAGAAAGATGGGCCGGAAATCCATAACCTAATGATACTCCCGCAGTCCGGTGTCAAAAGGATGTAATGGGTGGTGACATCCCCCGCTAAAGCCAATGAAGCCCGTTCGAGGGGGTGGGGTCAAGAGGGGGCGATAGGAATACGCTCGATCAGGCCCCGGGTCAGGCCCCGGGTCAGGCCCCGGGTCAGGCCCCGGGTCAGGCCCCGGGTCAGGCCCCGGGTCAGGCCCCGGGTCAGG
>LFEN01000014.1 GCA_001510075.1 Alphaproteobacteria bacterium casp-alpha2 | reverse complement strand
CAGAGAAAATCAGAGAGAAAAATACAAACTTACCGCATCATGCAATGGTTGAATTCGGTGCCGACAAGCCAGTCCGACAGGCTGCTAGGAACTAAAATGCAGGACTTCGCCGATACGGCAGCGGTGATAACCGAGCTCGATCTGGTGATTACCGTCGATACGTCCATCGCCCACCTGGCAGGCGCCTTGGGCAAACCGGTGTGGGTGGCGTTGCCGTTCCCCGGCGACTGGCGCTGGATGCTGGACCGCGACGACAGCCCCTGGTACCCGACGGCGCGCCTGTTCCGGCAGCCAAAACCGGGCGATTGGGAAACAGTGTTCGGGAATATCAGGGCGGCGCTGGCGCAAGAGGCAAAGCGGTAGGCTAACCCCTAAAACCGATACCCGTAGCGAATACCGGCGTTTTCGACGCCTTCGTTGGTGTCGCAGAGCTTGGCATTGGAGATGTGATCTAAGAAGCCCGACAGGCTGTGATGTTTGTTGATGCGGTAGCCGACTTCGATGGATTCCCGGAACAATACCCGGCACCCCAGTTCTTTTTCATCCAGTTCCGCCGTGCCTTGGTCGGTTTCGCCGTTATGCACGGCGCCGCCGAGGCTGAAACCGGCGAACATGTTTTTCCAGAAATCCCACTCATACGTAAGGCCGATAAACACCGAACTGGTGCTGCCCGACGAATTGGCGTTAAAGCCGATGTGCGGCCTGGGCGACCAGATAGCTTTCAGGATATCCGGCGAGACGAAGCGGACTTCGACGTTGGTATCGACACCTTCTTCTTTGTTAGAGCTAAACGGCCCCTGGTCATGGGCCAACACGCCGAGCTTGATTTCGGAAACAAACCCGTTTTGTTTTTTTGCCGACGCGGCGTTTGGCCGGGTCCGGGTCGGGGTTGTGGCCCGGGTTGTGGCCCGAGTTGCGGCCCGGGGTTGCGCTTGGCGTGCCGGAACCGCCATCGGCGTCACCACCGGCATTTGAGCGCCAACCTTGCCGTTGCCGCTATCGACGCCCAGATTTGGCGCCATCACCGGTGCCGCAAAGGGGCGAGGCGCGGGCTGAACCGCCGCCGGCCGCCAGCGGGTGCCGTATTGGTGGGCCAGCGGGTGCGGTTCCGACAGCATGCGGTCCATGTCGTAAATGCTGCTGGCGCTGGCCGCAACCGCGGACTCAGCGCCACAGGCAAATACGGCCAATGCTGCGAATACACCAGAACGCACGGCGTCGGTTAATGTCATAGGCCCATCCCTCAAGGAAACCTTTTTCCAACCCCCCGATGGCGAAAGACGACCTTGTTTAGTTCTTATCTTTCCGGTCCTTATGGGGAGCGGTTCCGTTTTAAGTCCTGAACCGGGGGTTGTCCAGCCAACCCCTTGATTTTATTTTCTCTTAGACCCCACGGACGGGCTGGGGCAACATAGGGGCCTGGGGGGGGTAATGGCGGCGTATTGGGGGTTTTTACCCCTTAATGACGGAGATACGGGCTTGAAAAAAACCAGGCAAACCTTCGATGACGGCGAGACCATCTTCCGCGAAGGCGATCCCAGCAACGCTGCCTACGAAATTGTCTCCGGCAACGTCGAGATCGCCAAACGGAGAGAGGACGGCGCGGTCCGCCTGGCGATTTTGGACAAAGGCGAAATCTTCGGCGAGATGGGCGTGCTTGATGATCGCAAGCGCAATGCGACGGCAAAAGCCGCCGGCCCGGTCATCGTCAACGCCATTCCCCGCAAGGATTTTCTGCAAGCCGTCCACGACAAGCCGGAACTGGCGATCAGCATCATGAGCAAAATGTCGGAACGTCTGCGCGACGCCGACGGCAAGCTGAGCGGAAGCTCCCCCGAAGCCCCTCCCCCTGGGGCAGACGTTGGAAAGCCGCAACAACTGCCACCTGGTGGTCGGGGAAATGGTGAGGAAGAATATCCCACCAAGTCGGAAAACAGCGGGCTCTGGAGCAAGCTGCTGGGGATCAAGAAAGGCGCAAGGGCAGAAAAACTGCAGGTTCTGGTGGCGCCCTTGGCCGGCGAGGACGGTGCGGCACTGGCCCGCAAAGTGGCCAAAGCACTGGAACGGCGCAAGGGGCTTCGTGTTAAACTGTTGCGCAAGCCGCTGCTGGCGGAAACGGAAGGTTCCTCTGATGAGGCGACCGGGGGCGGCGCACTCAATCCCCTTATCAATGCCAGGGCGATTTTGGCCAAGGCCGAAGCCGACCTGCTGATCTGGGGCGAAGTCGTGCCGCCGGGGATGACAATACACCTGAAATTCGTTTCCTTCGCGTCTTGGAACGATGATCCGCCGGGGGCCTTTCACGGCGATGCCACGCTCCCCCTGCCGGCCGAATTCGGCGAGCCGTTCGATGATTTCCTGCATGCGGTGACGCTGGCCGCTATCGTACCCAAATCCAACGAAAAAGCGGCAGCGCTGAACCGCGATTTGCCATTGGCCCTCGACAGCGCCCGCCCGGCGCTGGAGGTCGCGCCCGGCGATTTAACCCGGCGCGAACGCGGACTGTTCCATACCACCTACGCCAATGCCCTGGTCCGGGTGGCGGCCGGGCGCGCGGATACGGGTCTCTATAGCCGGGCCGCGGAAACCTACAAAGAATGTCTGGCCATTCTGTCGGAAGCCGACACGCCGCTGGATTGGGCCTTCGCCCAGAAAAATTTAGGCCTGACGTTGCAAATCCTGGCCGAGCGCACGGACGACGAAAAAGCCCTGGACGAAGCGGTCGATGCCTTGCGCGCCGCCCTTCGCATCCTGAACAGGGGCGAGCATCCGCAGGATTGGGCGGCGGCGCAAAACAGGCTTGGCGAAGTGCTCTACCGGCTGGATTTCAAAAGCGGCGACACGGCGATGCTGAAACACGCGCTCGGCGCCTATCAATCGGCCTTGCAGGTTTATACCAAGACCGGGACGCCGATGCGCTGGGCCGAGGTCATGAACAACTTCGCGCAAGCGACACAGGTGCTGGGCGAACAGTTGAAAAGCCCGGAAGCCCTGGAAAAAGCCGCGCAAGCCTGCCGGGCGGCCCTGGAAATCCGCACCAAGCAGAAAACCCCAATGCTGTGGGCGGCGACCCAGAACAATCTCGGCTCGGCCCTTTTCCTGCTCGGCAAACTGACAAGTACCATTACCCATCTTGAGGGTGCCGCGGAGGCCTTTGATCTGGCCCACAGCTTCTATCAATCCCGAGGCATGGACAGGATGGCGGGCATCACCGAAAAAAATATCAGCCACGTCAACCAGTTGCTGTCCCAGTCGGCGCCTAAGGGGGTGCCGAAAATGAACTGGGAAAAAGACAGTTAAGCCTTATACTGTGGGGTTAATGGAGAACGTCAAAAAATGCCGAAACAGAAAAATCCCATTAGCACCGTTCCGTGGCTCCAGCCCGACGGCAAGCCCGTGTCCTGCGTTGAGAAACTGGCCCTGCTCAACGGCAACTTGTCCGAGATCCGGGATTACTGCCAGGACGCCTTCGAAGACGCCCTGTTGATGGGGTGTGACGAGAAACAGGTGCGCGAGGTTTTCGAATCCATCGTCAAGGCCATCGAAAATCCTTACGAACCCGGCAAGACCAATAACAATTAACCCTTCCCTTGCCCCCCTTGCTCCTATGGGACCCGCCACTTATAGTCCCGGCCTTATCGTCAGGGCCTAGTTCATAAAATTGCCATTTTTGAACAATAAAAAAAGCCTAACAAACACTGGGAACACTGAGAAATCACACGATGGTGAAAATGATCGTCCTCAAGGACCTGACAAAAAGGTTCGGGCCGCTGCTGGCCGTCGACAATATCTCCATGCGCGTCGGCACCGGTGAGGTTCTGGGTTTTCTCGGACCCAACGGGGCGGGAAAATCAACGACCATGCGCATGATCACCGGCTTCGTCGAGCCGAGCGCGGGAACGGCGACGGTCTCGGGCTTCAACGTCGCCACCCACCCGGTCGAGGTCAAGCGCCGCATCGGCTATCTGCCGGAAGGTGCGCCCACCTACGGCGATATGACGGCGCAGTCGTACTTAAGCTTCATCGCCGAAATCCGCGGCTTCGACGGCGCCGAAAAACAACGCCGAATTGATGCGGTGGCGGAAAAGGTCGAACTGGCAGACGTGCTGCGCCAGCCCATCGACACATTGTCGAAAGGCTACAAGCGCCGCGTCGGTCTGGCCCAGGCGATTTTGCATGATCCGGAAATCCTCATCATGGACGAGCCGACGGACGGGCTTGACCCCAACCAGAAACACCAGGTCCGTGGCCTGATCCGCGAAATGGCCCGGGAAAAAGCGATCATCATTTCGACCCATATCCTGGAAGAAGTCGAAGCCGTGTGTTCGCGCGCCGTCATCATTGCCCACGGCAAGCTGTTGGCCGACGGCACGCCGGAAGAATTGATCGCCCGCTCCGAAGACCATAACGCCGTCGTGCTGATGATCGACGCTGGCATGGAAGACGCCGTGCGCAAGGCACTGGGTAGCCTGGACACGATCAAAAGCATCAAAAAGACCAAGGGCCGGGACGGTGCCGTCTGCCTGCGCATCCGGCCGAAAAAATCCGCCCTTATCGCCAGCGACGTTGCCGACATCATGGGTAAAAAGAAAATCCCGGTGCGCGAGATGTTCATCGACCGCGGCACCCTGGACGAGGTCTTCCGCAAAATTACGCAAGAGGCGCGGACGGGCGCCACCGACCGGCTCGGGGTGGGACCCAAAAGCCCGGACAGGGAACAAAATAAAGAGGCCAAAAATGCGTAACATCACCGTCATCGCCAAGCGCGAGTTCAAGGGCTATTTCACATCGCCGCTGGCTTATATTTTCATTGTTATTTTTGTCGCCCTGACCGGCGCTTTCGCCTTTTATATCGGCCGCTTCTTCACCCGCGAGCAAGCCGACCTGGTATCCTTTTTCACCTATCACCCATGGATTTATCTGATGTTGGTGCCGGCCATCTCGATGCGGTTGTGGGCCGAAGAGCGCAAGACCGGGACCATCGAAATTTTGATGACCCTGCCGGTGGCGACGACCGAGGCGGTGCTCGGCAAATACCTGGCGGCTTGGGCGTTTACGGGCCTGGCCCTGATATTGACGTTTCCCATGTGGATTAGCGTTAATATTCTGGGCCAACCGGACAACGGCGTCATTCTGACCAGCTACCTGGGCAGTTTTTTCATGGCCGGTGCATTTCTCGCCATGGGGTCGTGCATTTCCGCGCTGACCAAAAACCAGGTCATCGCCTTTATCGTCGCCGCCACAGTGTGCTTCTTGTTCACGGTCAGCTCGCTGGCCCTGGTATTGGATTTCTTTCGCGCCTGGGCGCCGGAAATTCTTGTCCACACCATCGCCTCCATGAGCTTTCTGACGCACTTCTCGACGATCACCAAGGGCGTTATCGAGCTTCGTGACATTATCTTCTTCGCCTCCCTGATCGCGTTCTGGCTGTTTGCCAACATCATCGTTGTCGATCTCAAAAAAGCGGGGTAGAGGGCAAAATGATGAAGCGCCTGGAAACCATGGACAGATCAAGGCTTGCGCTCGGCGGGCTGCTGTTGGCCGTGGTGCTGTTTTTCTCGGTCAACGTATTTTCCAACGCCACGTTCCAGGGCCTGCGTCTGGATTTAACCGAAGGCCGTGTCTTCACCTTGTCGGAAGGTACGCTGAACGTGCTCGCCACCATCGACGAGCCGATTGCGCTGAGGCTGTATTATTCCAAGCTGCTGGGCGAAAGAAGCCCTTCTCACGCAACCTATTTCGAGCGCACCCGCGAGCTGCTGGAACGCTACCGCGATTTATCCGGCGGCCTGGTCAGTTTCCAACTGCTCAACCCGGAACCCTTTTCCGACGACGAAGACAGTGCGCTCGCCGCCGGTATGCAGGGGATCCCGCTGAACAATTCCGGCGAACTCGGTTATTTCGGGCTCGCCGCCACCAACAGCACGGACGACCAGGCGGTTATTCCGTTCTTTACCACCGAACGCGAAGGCTTCCTCGAATACGATTTAACCAAGATCGTTTATGCGCTGGCCAATCCCGAACGCAAAGTCGTCGGGCTGATGACCGACCTGCCGATCACCGGCGGCGGATCCCGGCCGCCTTTCAACCAGCAACCGGCCTGGGCGATTGTCGACCAGATCAAGGAATTTTTCGAACTCCGTCTGCTGCCGACGGCGCTGCGCCAAATTCCCGACGACATCGACACCCTGATGCTGATCCACCCCAAGGGCTTAAATGATTTCACCCTCTACGCCATTGACCAGTTCGTATTGGGCGGCGGCCGGGTGCTGGCGTTCGTTGACGCCAATGCCGAGGTCGATGTGCCCGCCGACGGGCGGATGCAAAGCCTGCCCGTTTCCACCTTCAATAAAATTCTTAAAACCTGGGGCGTTCAGCTTGCCAATAACAAGGTCGCCGGCGACCTGGAAACGGCCCGACGGGTTAATGTCCCCGTCGGCGGCAAGATGTCGGTCGCCGATTACGTCGTCTGGCTCGGCCTGTCGAAAGCCAATTTCGACACCAAAGACGCCGTCACCGGCGATATTTCCGTCATCAATGTCGCCTCGGCCGGTATTCTGGAAACCGTCAAAGGAACCGATACCACGATCAGCCCGCTGATCACCACAGGCAAAAAGTCCATGGCCATCAGCGCCGAGAAAGTCATGCGCAGCCCCGACGTCGTCGGCCTGTTCCGCGATTTCAAACCCGGCGGTAAACCGTTGACGCTGGCGGCGCGCATTCAAGGCACGATCAAGACTGCCTTTCCCGCCGGCGGGCCCAAGGAAAACGGCAAGCCGGCCGTCGGAATTCCTGAGAAACATCTGGCGCAATCGGCCAGTCCGGCCAACCTGATCGTCGTCGCCGACGTTGACATGCTGCACGCCCGGTTCTGGACCGAGACCCGCAACCTGATGGGCCAGCAATTGTTGGTGCCGTTTGCCAACAATGCCGATTTTGTCATCAATGCGCTCGACAACCTGGGCGGCAGCGATGCGCTGATCGGGCTTCGCGGACGCTCGCAAGTAGCGCGTCCCTTCCAGTTGGTCCAGGAAATCCGCCAAGCCGCCGAGCGCCAGTTCCGCGACAAGGAACAGGCACTGCAGGCAAAGCTTGAGGCGGCGCAGGCAAAACTACAGAACCTGATGCGCCGACGCGGCGTCAAGGACGGCGAAGGCCTGGTGCTGAGCGCCGAAGACCAGGCCTCCATCGGTTCCTTCCGCGGCGAGTTGGTCAAGGTTCGAAAAGAGCTGCGCTTCGTACAGCGCGAATTGCGCAAGGACATCGACCGCCTCGACGGATTTCTGAAATTTCTCAATATCGCTTTCATTCCCCTGCTCTTGGGCGCCATCGCCATTGGCCTCGTCCTGATCGGCAGGGTTCGCCGGAAACCCAAAATAATGGCCGAACAATGAGCCCCAGAACTTTCACCTTCATCGCCGTTGCCACCGCGATCGCCTTCGCGCTGGCGGCCTTTTCTCTTGGCCGCGACCGGGGCTACCAGCCGGTAGCGGGCACCGGCGACAAGGTGTTCCCGGATCTGTTGGCGCGGGTCAACGACGTCACCCGGCTGGTCGTCGATGGACCGAATGGCAAAATCACCCTTACCAAGGATGAAAACAAATGGGCATTGAAGGAAAGCGACGGCTATGCCGGACGCACCATCAAGATCCGCCGCGCCATTCTGGGGCTGGCGCAGCTGCGCCTGTTGGAAGCTAAAACCCGGAAAAAGGAAAATTATTCCAAACTGGGGCTGCAAGACCGGGACGCCAAGACGGCGCGATCAAAACGGGTCAGGCTGTTTGACGCCAAGGATGTTGTGCTGGCCGATCTTCTCGTCGGCGCGGTGCGCAAGGCGCCCCAAAAAGGCAAGGCATCCGGCGGCGTCTACGTGCGCCGTGCCAGTGAGGCGCAAACCTGGCTGGGTTCCGACAATGCCAGCGATTTCGACAGCGAAAAAAAGGACTGGCTGGAACGCAAAATCATCGACATCAAGGCCGCGCAAGTGAAGCGCATGGTCATTATCCACCCCGGCGGCGAAACGCTGACGTTGTCGAAAGCCTCTCCCGAGACGCCGCAATTCACGCTCGAGAACATCCCGCAAGGCAAAAAGCTTATCGACCCCGCCAGCCTCAGCACCGTCGGCGGAGGGCTCGCCGATTTGCAGTTGGACGTCGTCAGGAACGGCCCCGTCCCGTTTGTTGCGGCCCGAACGATTACCACGGACGTGACCACCTTCGATGGGCTTTCCGTGCGCATGTTGACGACGCAAATCGATGGCAACACCTGGATGACGCTAGATGCCACCGGGGCCACCCCTGGGGATGCTTCCGCAAGCGACAAAGCCAGCGCCATTATGAAACGCACCGGCGGCTGGGTTTACCAGATTTCCAAATACGCAGCCTCAAACCTGACCAAAAAGCCGGGCGAGCTGATGGAGGACATAAAGCCGAAATCCTGAATTAACTGGGGAGAAAATGGCGCACCCGGAGGGACTCGAACCCCCAACCTCCTGATTCGTAGTCAGACGCTCTATCCAATTGAGCTACGGGTGCTGGGCCATGCGCGAATCGGGCTTTCAAAACAGGTGAAAAAACGACCCGAAAGGCTGGCGACACTACTCCAGCGAACCGGGCAAGGCAAGAACCGGAAAAACTTCATATTTGGCTTAAATTAGTCTATGAAAATAGTAACTTGTAGTCAGATTCACCATTGAGTAAGATCGCTTTCAATAACCATGGGGCGTAGACAAGGAACGGGGGCCTTACATTATGTCCCGAATGAGTTATTGTTGTTTAGGGGACGATTCCATTCAGAATCAAGGACAAGGACGCATAATGGCTTTTCGTGGGGTTCGGATATTCCTTGTCGGCGCGCTGTTGGCGCTGCCTGCTTGTTCTTTTACTGAAGACAGCCTTTGGCCGTCGCTGACCGGCGAAGACCCGAAGGGCGGCAGCCAACAGGCGGCAAAACCCACCCAGGCCCAGGGACAAGCCCAGGCCGTCGCCGGTCGAACGTCCGCCCAGTCCAGTGGGTCCGTTATCGTTGCCCAGAACCCGCCGCCACTCGGCACGTCAAACTTTACGCCCGCCGGAGTCACCCCGGGCCAAGCCACCGGCACCTTCGTCGGCAAAAAGGTTCAGGAACTGCGCAAGGAGCTGACCCGTCTGCAAGGGTCCATTTCCAACCACAACGGACAGCTTCAAGGATTACGCGGCAAGATCGTCGCTAATTCGCAGCGCTACCACGGCACCATCGCCGCCGTGAATGCCCGCCTGCAGGTCGGCACCACGCCCGGCAACCCGATCCTGGTGCAGCAATTCAACTCAGCCCAGGCGGACCTTGACCGTATCGCCGCCGACATTACCGAAATGAACGCGCTCGCCGCCCGGGTCAGCAATAATTCGACGATGTCGTCGTTCCTGTCGGAATCGTCCAAGGCATCCTTCGCCGTTTCCGGCGCCGTCGATGAAGACCACCGGCAACTGGCGATCCTGGAAGACGAAGTTGAGCGCACCGACGTTCTGATCGGCCGCTTGTTAAAAGAAGTCTCCGACGACGTTCGCCGCCAGACCAACTACGTGGCCACGGAACGCTCGAATTTGAACCTGGTATCCGCCGCCATCCGCACCGGCGAAATTTTCGGCGGCAGCCTCGTCAGCAAGGCGCTGGTCTCAGCAACCAGCGGGCAGAACGGCAACATCGCCGCCCGGCCCATGGATACGAGCGGCAAGCGCGCCCTGGTGGTGATCCGCTTCGACCGCACCAAGGTGCCTTATCAACAGGCGCTCTATCACGCCGTCAGCCGGGTGCTTGAACGCCGGCCTGCCGCCGTCTTCGATCTCGTCGCTGTCGCCCCGGCATCCGGCGGCAAGGCGCGCGTCGCGCTCAATTCCAACAAATCACGCCGCCACGCCGAAGAAGTGCTGCGCGCCCTCATCGAAATGGGCCTGCCCCCGGCACGTGTCGCGGTCTCGGCCAAGACGATGAACAGCGCCAAAACCAACGAGGTTCACGTCTACCTTCGTTAAGCGCGACTTTATTTCCCCCTGTTGAACCCGGCCGATGTGAAGACCATACTTCGCACCATGATGCGTTTTGCTGTAATCATTGCCGCCGTGTTGCTGATGTCTCCGGTTGCGGAAGCCACGGAACCGCCCCTTGAGCGGATCCGGTTACCAAAAGGTTTTTCCATATCCCTTTATGCCAACGTCCCTGGGGCGCGCTCCATGGCCGTGGTGGAAAAGATCGGGGTCGTGTTTGTAGGCACCCGCTCCGACAGCATTTATGCCGTTATCGACAAAGACCGAGATGGCCGCCCGGAGCAGGTCGTGCGCGTGCGCTCAGGTCTCAAGGTCGCCAACGGTATCGACTGGCGCAATAATTGGCTTTATGTCGCCGAACAACACCGGGTCGTGCGCTTCTCCGCGCCCGACCTGAAAACATTGATGACGGCATCGCCGCAGGTTTTATTTGACAATTTACCCGACGACCCTTGGCATGGCTGGCGTTATGCCCGTTTCGGGCCGGACGGTGGTTTCTATATCGCCATCGGCTCGCCCTGCAACATCTGCCGCACCAACGGCCTCGAAGGCACCATCGTCCGCATGGCCCCGGGTGGCGGCAAGCCTGAAATCATCGCCTCCGGGGTGCGTAATTCCGTCGGCTTTGATTTCCAGCCCACCACCGGAGAGCTGTATTTCACCGACAACGGCGCCGACAACATGGGCGACGACAGCCCGCCGGACGAATTCAACCACGCGCCCAAAAAGGGGCTGTGGTTCGGCTTTCCCTGGTTCGGCGGCGGGCGGGACCGTACGACTGAATTTCGGGGCGACTCGTTGCCCCAAGAAGCCACCTTCCCGGCCATCGAATTCAACGCCCATGTGGCGTCATTGGGGATGAGCTTTTATGAAGGACGTATGTTTCCGCCGGGCTTCCGGGGCGATGCTTTTGTCGCCCAGCATGGGTCATGGAACCGCACCATCCCCGACGGCTATCGGGTGATGCGCATCCGGTTCGATAAAAAAACCCATAGGGCGGGCAAAAAAGAAATTTTCGCCGCTGGTTGGCTGCAAGGGGAAACGTCCTGGGGCCGTCCCGTAGACGTCAAGGAACTGGAAGACGGCTCGTTGTTGGTGTCCGACGACAAGGCGGGGCGGATTTACCGCATCACCTATCAACAATAACGAGCGCGGCTGGATTACGTCCCGGCGTCGGATTTAAACCGCTCGTCCAGTTCTTTTTCCAGACGCGCCAGATTTTCCGGCACCGGCATGCCTTCGGCGCGGAAAGTATCCAAAATCTGCTTGAGGCGGAAAAAGATTTCGTGGCTGTCGCCGGGCTCGCCTTCCATCTGTTCCATCAGATAGGAAAGTTCCGCATTGAGATCGTCTATAGCCATAACCCAACCTCCTGTTTTTTACACAGCCACATTATCGATCAGCCGCGCCTTGCCGAGCCAGGCGGCAACCAGCACACGAGCGGGACTGGAAGCATTATCGACTTCTTCCAGCGTTTCCGCATTGCGCACGGTCAAGTAATCGATTTTCCCGAACCCGGCCCGCTCAAGCTGTTCCCGGCCCCATTGGGCCTGATCCTTGGCCGACACCCCCCGACCGACATTTTCGGCGACCTGAGACAGTGTGCCGAACAGCACCGGGGCGATGTCGCGCTCCTTAGGCGTGAGATAGGCATTCCGTGACGCCATCGCCAGCCCGTCAGTCTCGCGCACCGTCGGCGCGGCTTCAACGACCACCGGAATATCCAGGTCCCGGACCAGGCGCTTGATGACCTGTAACTGCTGATAATCCTTTTCCCCGAACACGGCGATATCGGGCAACGCCTGCAATAACAGCTTCGTCACCACAGTCGCCACGCCGGTGAAAAAACCGGGACGGAATTCACCTTCCAGAATATCGCAGATACCCTCGACGCGTACCTTGGTGACATGACCGGGAGGATAAATTTCACCCCCGTCCGGCAGAAACAAAAGATCGCAATCCTCGGCCTCGAGCTTCGCTTTGTCCTGGGCGATGTCGCGGGGGTATTGGTCGAGATCCTCGTTGGGGCCGAACTGGGCCGGGTTAATGAACAGCGTCGCCACCGTGCGGGCGGTCTTTTGTTTGGACAATCGCACCAGCGACAGATGCCCGTCGTGCAGCGCCCCCATGGTCGGCACCAGGCCGATGCTGTCGCCCTGGACGCGCCAAACGCCCAAGCGTTCACGCAGTTCGGGAATTGTTTTTACGGTCTGTATCATCGAGAAAAAGCCCCGTTAGTCTTTGTCTTTGGGGACTCCGAAGCAGTGCTCCAGCCCAGGGAAAGCCCCGGCCTTTACATCGTCGGCGTAGGCTTTCACCGCCAGTTCCACTTCCTGTCCCAGTTCCGCATAGCGTTTGACGAATTTTGGCGTGAAATCGGAAAACAGACCCAAGGCGTCTTCGGTCACCAAGATCTGCCCGTCGCAGGCCGGCGATGCGCCGATGCCGATGGTCGGCACGGGTACGATGTCGGTAATCTCGCGGGCCAGGGCCTCGATCGTGCCTTCGATGACCATGGCGAAGGCGCCGGCCTCGGCAACGGCCTTGGCGTCGTCCATGACGCGTTTCCAGCCTTCATCGTCCTTGCCTTGAATCTTGAAGCCGCCCCGGCTTTCGGCCTTCTGCGGCAACAGGCCGATATGGCCGAGCACCGGAATGCCGTTATCGACCAGCAGGCGGATGGTGGCTTGCATGTCGGTGCCGCCTTCCAGCTTGACGCCCTGGACCCCGGCTTCCTCCATCACCCGCTTTGCCGACGCCAGGGCCTGTTCGGGGCTGTCTTCGTAGGTGCCATGGGGCAGATCGACAATAATACAGGCACGCGTTGAGCCGCGCATTACCGCCGCCCCGTGGTTGATCATGGCGTCGAGCGACACGCCGCGGGTGGTTTCAAGGCCGTAAATGACCATGGCCAAGCTGTCGCCAACCAACAGCAGGTCCGAATAAGGATCGAGCCACTGGGCCATGGGCTTTGAATAGGCGGTCAGGCAGACCAGCGGCGGGCCGCCCTTTTGGGCCTGGATTTGGGAAACGGATATGCGCTGGGTTTCGGCCTGCTCGTCGCTCACGGACACCTCCTGGGGACAGCCGCGAGGATAGCAGATCAGCGGCCAAGATCACGCCTGTTTTGCATTCTTTATGGGGCTGTTCTTGGCGGGGTCGTGTTCTATACTCGGCTTCCGTTCAACTAAAATAAGATTAGGCCCGTGACAAACATTGATACCGAAACGCAAACCCTTATCGATAACTGCCTTACCGACGCCACCTTTCCCGAGCTGCCAGGCCACCAGACCGGCAAGGTCCGGGAATCTTACGATTTGCCCGACGGGCGCAGGATTATGATCGCCACGGACCGGCAATCGGCCTTCGACCACGTGCTGACGGCGGTGCCCTATAAAGGCCAGGTGCTGAACCAGACGGCGATGTTCTGGTTTGATGCGACCAAGGATATCTGCCCCAACCACATTATCGAAGCGCCCGACCCCAACGTCGTCATCGCGCAACGGCTTGATATGCTGCCCGTCGAAATGGTGGTCCGCGATTATATGACCGGGTCGACGGAAACCAGCATCTGGCCCATGTACCAGCGCGGCGAACGCCTGTTATACGGCCACCCCTTCCCGGAAGGGCTGGTGAAAAACCAGAAATTACCGGAAACCATCCTGACGCCGACGACCAAGGCCGCCCAGGGAGAACACGACGCACCGATTACGGCAGTTGAAATCGTCGAACAGGGCTTGTTGACTCAAGCCCAATGGGATGAGCTGGCGCGTCTCAGCCTCGCGGTTTTTGCCCGCGGCCGGGAAATCGCGGCCGAAAACGGGCTTATCCTGGTCGATACGAAATACGAATTCGGGGTCGATGAAAACGGTCGCATTACGCTGGCCGATGAAATCCACACGCCGGATTCGTCGCGCTACTGGAAAGCCGACTCCTATAATGAGCGCATGAACGAAGGCGCCGAGCCGGAAAGCCTGGACAAGGAATTCCTGCGCCTCTGGATTACAGATAAATGCGATCCCTATAACGACCCGATCCCGGAAATTCCCGCCGACACCCTGATGGAATTTTCCGGCAAATACGTCCGTCTTTACGAAACCGTCACCGGGCTGGAATTCAAGAAAGCCGATAAGAATGAGCCGATCAAGGAGCGCATCGGGAATTATCTGGCCGGGGCCCTTCCGGAGTACTTCGAGTAATGGCCGGACGCAGGAACAAGGCCATTTTTACCGTCCTTGCCCCCGTCCTGGCTGGCGTGTTGGTGCTGGCCGCCTGCGAACACGAAAAGGACGGTCTTGGTTTTAGCCTGACCACGCCGGTCGAAAAAGAGGCGACAAAACCGGCCATTCCCGCCAAAGCGTCGAAACACATGATCGTCGCCGGCCATCCGCTGGCCGCCGAGGCCGGGCGGGACATCCTGCGCAAGGGCGGCACGGCGCTGGATGCGGCGATTGCCGCGGAAATGGTGTTGAGCCTGGTCGAGCCGCAATCGTCCGGCATCGGCGGCGGCGCGTTCCTGATGCACTATGGCGCCAAGTCCGGCGCCATCGACGCCTATGACGGTCGCGAAACGGCGCCCAAATCGGCCAGCGCGTATATGTTCCTGGACGGCACCGGAAAGCCGCTGAAACGCCGCGATGCCGGCGCCGGGGGGCTCGGCGTCGGCGTGCCCGGAATGCTCAGGATGCTGGAACGCGCCCACAAGGACCATGGCAAGCTTCCCTGGGCCGAGTTGTTCCGGCCCGCCATCAAGCTCGCCGAAGACGGCTTCGCCATTTCCAAGCGATTAGCCTCCCTGCTGAGAACGGCCAAGGATTTAACCATCAGCCCGGCAATGAAAGCCTACTTCTTTGACGCCACCGGAAAGCCGAAAAAGGCCGGGACCATCCTCAAGAACCCGGCACTGGCAGAAACCCTGAAAACCGTCGCCGATAAGGGCGCTGACGCCTTTTATCGCGGCGCCATCGCAGACGCCATCGCCGAAGCGGTCGGCTCGTCGCCCAAAAACCCGGTGCGCATGATCGCCAGTGATTTTGCCACGTACAAAGCCAAAAAACGCCCCCCCGTGTGCATGTCCTATCGCCAGTGGCTGATTTGCGGCATGGGGCCGCCGTCGTCGGGCGGCATTACGACGCTGCAAATTCTGGGAATCCTGCAAAAATTCGACATGGCCAAACTGAAGCCCGGTTCCGTGCAAGCCATTCACCTTGTCGGTGAAGCCGGCGCGCTCGCCTTCGCCGACCGCAACGTCTATATCGCCGACCCGGATTTTGTGCCGGTGCCGTCGGCCGGGTTGCTGGACCCGAAATATCTGTCTCTCAGGGCATCCGAAATTTCCCTGAAAAAGGCCGGCGGCAAAAGACAGCCCGGCCTGCCCGCATCCAGCGCCGGCCTGAACAGGTTTTCCGACGACGCCGGCGAAGGCTTTTCGACGACGCATTTGAGCGTCATCGACAAGGACGGCAATGCTGTCGCCATGACCGCGTCCAACGCCTGGACCTTCGGCTCGCGGCTGATGGCGGCGGGGTTCATCCTCAACAACCAGTTGACGGATTTTTCCTTCACCCCCAACCGCGACGGCGCGCCGGTCATCAACCGGGCATCGCCGGGCAAACGGCCGCGGTCGTCCATGGCGCCTATTTTGGTGTTTGACGCCAATGGCAAGGTCGTGCTTTCCATCGGCTCGCCCGGCGGCTCGCGCATCATCGGCTACGTCGCCAAGGCGATTATCGCGTCGCTCGACTGGAAAATGAATGTCCAGGACGCGGTCAGTGCCCCCAACTTCCTGAGCCGTAACAAGGGCCTGGAAATCGAAAAGGACACGGCCCTGGTTGACCTCAGAGAAGATCTGGAATTGCTCGGCCATCAGGTAAAATTGTTTTCCTCCCCGAGCGGCCTGAACGGCATCGCGGTCACCAAGACCGGCCTTGAAGGCGGCGCCGACAAACGCCGCGAAGGTGTGGCGCTTGGGGATTAAGAGAGGGGGCTTGGCATGTCTGTCGGACGGGTCCGCCCATGAATAAGTCGATTGCCGGATTTCTGAAGATTCTTGGCAGTGCGGCGCGCGACCTCGCCCCGATCATTTTCGTCATCGCGTTTTTCCAAACCATCGTCCTGCAACAGCCGTTCCCCGACATCAGCAACGTCCTTGTCGGGCTGGTCTGTGTGGCGGTCGGTTTGGCGTTATTCGTCCAGGGGCTGGAAATGGGCTTGTTTCCCATTGGCGAGGCCATGGCCCAGGCGATGGCGCGCAAGGGCAGCTTGACCATGTTGTTGGCGTTCGCCTTCGCGCTCGGGTTCGGCACCACCGTCGCCGAACCGTCGTTGATTGCCGTCGCCGCCGAAGCCGCCACCATCGCCGGCCAGGGCGGGGCCATCGCCGATACCGAGCAAGCCAGGGATTCTTATGCTTTCTGGCTTCGTATCACCGTCGCCCTTTCCGTCGGCGCCGCCCTGGTTTTGGGCGTCTTCCGCATTCTCACCGGGTGGCCGATCCAATACCTGATAATCGGCGGCTACGTTTTGGTGATTATCATCACGATGTTTGCACCGCCTGAAATCATCGGCATTGCCTACGATTCCGGCGGGGTGACGACATCAACCATCACCGTGCCCCTGGTCACCGCCCTGGGCGTCGGCCTGGCCAGCACCATCAAAGGCCGCAATCCCATGATTGACGGGTTCGGCCTGATCGCGCTCGCCAGTCTGACACCGATGATCTTCGTGATGATTTTCGGGATGCTGGCATGATGACGTTCGTCACAGACCTCGTATCGACGACGGCGGCAACCGCGTTCGACGTGTTGCCCATCGTCGCCATCCTGTTTTTCTTCCAGGCCCTGGTGATCCGCAAAAAACCGCCACGCCTGAAACGCATTGTCATCGGCTTCGTCTATGTTCTGTTGGGGTTGAGCCTGTTTCTGGTCGGCCTGGAAAAGGCGTTGTTCCCGATCGGCAAGACCATGGCGCAACAGTTGACCGACCCCGGTTTCTTAGGGATCGAAACCGGCGCCGCCGTTCATTGGCGCGATTATCTTTGGGTTTATGTCTTTGCCGCCACCATCGGCTTTGCCACGACCATCGCCGAGCCGTCGCTGATCGCCGTCGCGCTCAAGGCACAAGAAGTCTCGGGCGGCACCATGAAGGCCGTTGATCTCAGGATCGCCGTCGCCATTGGCGTCGCCGTCGGTGTCGCCGTCGGCGCCTATCGGATCTTCACCGGCACGCCGCTGGCCTATTACATCATGGCCGGCTACATCGTCGTCATCATTCAAACGTTCCTGGCGTCGAAGACGATCATCCCGTTGGCCTACGATTCCGGCGGCGTCACCACATCGACGGTGACGGTGCCTGTCGTGGCGGCACTGGGCCTTGGTTTGGCATCGACCATTCCGGGGCGCAGCCCGTTAATTGACGGATTTGGCTTAATTGCTTTTGCCAGCGTGTTTCCAATTATCTCCGTTTTGGGATACGACATGGTTTCCACCTGGCTGAGGCGTCGCGATACAATCGAAAGTAAGGAGGACATGCACAGTGGACCTTAAAATGATTATGGCCTTCGTGGCGGATGGAAAAACAGAAATCGTGCTCGAGGCCGCCCGAACAGCCGGGGCAACGGGGGCGACCGTTTTTCCCAGCGTCCGTGGCGAGGGGTTGGAACCGGAAAAGACCTTCTTGGGCCTGGATTTGACCGCCCAACGCGATGTCTTGATGTTCCTCGTTGCGGCGCCAAAGGCGCGGGAAATCCTGGAAGCGATATCGAGCGCCGGCAAATTCGACGAGGAACCCGGCAGCGGCATCGCCATTCAGATTGAGATCGAGGATGCTGTCGGTCTGAAGACCCAGGAAGAGACGCTCATTAAAGAAATCGAGGAATCGCTATGACTGAAAAAAAGACCATTCGGGTTACGGATGTCATGACCAAAGGCATCATTACCATCGAGGCCGCCGCCACGGTCAGCGAAGCCGTCCATTTGATGCGCCAACACCGCACCAGTTCGATCGTTGTCGAGCGGCGCGATGATGCGGATGAATTCGGCATGATCGCCGTCGCCGATGTCGCCAGCGAAGTGCTCAGCAAAGACCTGTCGCCCGACCGCGTCAACGTCTATGAGATCATGTCAAAGCCGGTGTTGACGCTGGCGGCGGAAATGAACGTCGTCTATGCGGTTCGCATGTTGACCCGCTTCAAGCTGACGCGCGCCCTGGTCGTCGACCACGACCGCAATCCGCTCGGCATCGTCACGCTCAGGGATATGGTGCTCCGCAGCCTGGAAGATGGCGCCCAGGAGGATTAGGTTTTTTCGGTGCCAAAAGCCGCCATCATTCATGAAAAGGGCGCGCCGGATGTCTTTCGTTGGGAAGATATTTACGTCCCCGCCCCCGGCCCCGGGGAAGTGCGGCTCCGCCACACCGCCATCGGGGTCAATTACGCCGACACCTATCACCGGCGTGGCATCAATCATCCAATCTTCGTTCCCGAATTACCTGCGGTCTTAGGCTTTGAGGCTGTGGGCGAGGTCATTGCCGTCGGTGACGGCGTAAGCGAATTCGCCATCGGCGATAAGGCTGCGTACGGCCTGCCACCGTTGGGGGCCTATGCCGAAGAACGGGTGTATCCTGCCCAAACCCTGATCGACGTACCGGACGGCATCGACGACGTTGCCCTGGCCGGGGTCCTGATGAAGGGTATGACGGCGCGCTATCTGCTAAAACAAACCTATGCCGTCAAACCGGGTGACGTTGTCCTGGTGCACGCGGCGGCGGGCGGCATGGGCCATGTGCTTTGCCCTTGGGCCAAACATCTGGGCGCTACCGTCATCGGCACCGTCAGCAGCGCCGCAAAAGCCGAAATAGCCAAGCAATTGGGTTGTGATCACGTCATCAACTATGCGAAGGAAGATTTTGCCGAACGGGTTCTTAAAATCACCGATGGCGAAGGTTGCCACGTGGTCTATGAATCCATCGGCAAGGACACCTTGCAGAAGTCGCTCGACTGTCTACGTATTCGGGGTATGTGCGCGGCCTATGGTCACGCATCAGGCGCGCCGGACCCCATCGACATCATCTCAGACCTCGGCAAAAGGGGTTCGTTGTTCATCACCCGCCCCGCCGTGCATCATTATTTAGCCAAACGCGAAGATTTGCTGGCCGCCGCCCATGACTTGTTCGAAGTAATGAAATCCGGCGTCATCAACAGCACCGTCAACTATACCTATCCGCTGAAAGACGCTGGCCTTGCCCACCGCGCCATTGAGAACCGCGAAACAACGGGCTCGACGGTGTTGTTGGTGGCATAGGTGGGCTAAGATTTCACCATTGCAACCCTAACGTCCGAGAGGTCTCCATGATCGCGAAAGCCCACAACCCGCCGTCCCTGCATCCCCCCTTTTCCGCTTACAGCCTCGGCATGGAGGTGTCCGGCGCCGAACGCTGGTTGCATCTTTCCGGACAGGTCGGGGTGAGAAAGGACGGCTCCGTCCCACCCGATGCCGAGGGCCAAATGGAGGAATGCTGGGCGAAGATCTTCGCCATCCTGGATGCCGCCGGCATGGAAAAGGCAAATATGATCAAGGTTACGGGATATGTGACACGGTCCGACGACATCGGCCTCTTCCGGCAAGTCCGGGACCGGCTGATGGAGGGGCATGAGCCGGCTTCAACGTTGGTCGTCGTCGCGGGATTGGCCAATCCCGACTGGATAGTCGAGATCGAGGCCGTCGCGGCCGCCTGATAGAGGCAGTATCCGTGCATGACAGATGACGGCCTTCCGGGCTGTGCGCCGCCGGACCCCGACACGCGAACCCCGAACTTGTCCATGCCAGCCAAGGCCTGTGATAGCCATGCCCACGTATTCGGTCCGCAGGATGTCTACCCCTTCGACCCAGGCCGTTCCTATACGCCACCGGACGCACCCTATGCCGTTTACCGCCATATGCTTGATGTACTTGGCGTTGAGCGGGCCTGCCTTGTCCAGCCCAGCGTTCATGGCACCGACAACACCGCCATGCTGGACGCCATCAAGGCCGCCGACGGCGCTTTTCGGGGCATTGCGGTGATCGACAGGGAGACCCCCGACGCTGAGCTTCAACGGCTTCATGACGGCGGCGTTCGCGGCCTTCGCATCAACCTCCAATTCGACGGACTAGACGCCCTGAAAGGCATCGACAAGACAGCCGAACGGATCGCGCCCATGGGCTGGCATCTTCAGTTCCTGGCCAACATCGCCAATTTTTCGGATGTGCTATCAGATCTCGGCAAATTGCCCGTGGATATACTGTTCGACCACCTGGGTCACATGCCGACGGGCCTGGGGATCGGCGCCCAGCCGTTCCAGGAGCTTCTCGCCATGATGAGGGACGGGCGGTGCTGGGCGAAGCTGTCGGGACCCTATCGCACCACCTCTGAGCACGGCGTCCCCTTCTCGGACACCTTGCCGTTCGGTCAGGCATTGGTGGCAGCGGCACCGGAACGCATCGTCTGGGGCACGGACTGGCCGCACCCGCACCTGGAAATCCCCATGGTCAACGACGGCGATCTGGTGGACCTGTTGGCAGAATGGGTACCAGACGATGACGCCCGCCACCGTATCCTGGTGGAAAACCCGGCCCGTCTTTTCGGTTTTGCCGATTAACGACGAAGGCGCGCTTTAGCCGCCGTCATTGCCGATACGCGAACACCATTTTGTATCACTGTCACGCATCACATAAAGCAACCAGAACGCCGCCAGAACCGGGATGCTGGCAAGATACAGGTGTTCCGGCATGCCTCGGAACAGGCCGCCCTTTTCTATCAATCCATAAGGATCGATAATGCGAAACCAAGTAAAAGTCACTGTGACGGCGTGAATAGAAAATCCATATAGATAAACCCAACGCTTATAAGCACCGATGATGAAGGCAACGGCCATAATGGTCAGCACGGCGCCGAGGGCATATGTCATCCCGACATTGTCGAGCGCTCCGAGAAAGAATTTCTTGCTAAGCTTGATCACCTTCCCCGGAATGATGAACTTCTCGATCGCCCACAAGAAAAGAAAGCCGCCCAGCGCCAAGCGCAATATCAACAGGCTGGAAGCGTATTTTTCGCCACCCGCCACGCTATCACTCGAATCTACCATGTGTGTTCCCCCTCGTTTCTGCGCCACCGGAATGAGCCAGCAGCGCTCTTTCTGACAATTATCCTTTTAAACCATTTTCGGCCCCAGCGTCGCTTCAACATTTTGTTACTGCTTGGCGACAATAAACACCCGCCGGAACGGAAATATTGTCTTGCCGTCGGGGCGTTTGGGGTAGGCTTTCCCAACCAGTTCCGAATACGCCGCGAAAAAGGCGTCCTTTTCATCATCGTCCAGCACATCAAGCAGCGGTTTCAGGACCGAGCCTTTGGTCCATTCGGCGACCGCGTTGTCACCTTCCAGAATTTGGTTGTAGACCGTTTCCCAGATATCAACCTCGCTGGAAACGGGCTCCAGGGCGTCGTAATAGACGCCCAAGACCTCGACCGGGTCGGGGCGCATGTGAGGTTCGATCTTGTCCAGCAGCGGCCCGGCGGCATCCCGAATTAACATATGCGACGGCTGGGCGTGATTGCCGGGCATCTGCACCGCCAACACGCCGCCGGGGTTGAGGTGCCCCATCAGCCTCGGGAACAGGGCAACGTGATTGTCCAGCCAATGCAGCGCCGCATTGGAAAACACAACATCAATCGGGCCGGACGGTTGCCAGGTATTAAGGTCGGCCTCGACCCAGGTCATATCCGGAAAATCGGCGGCGGCGCGGGCCAGCATATCGGGCGAGCCATCGACGCCGGTGATGTCCGCTTTCGGCCAGCGTTCGGCCAGCAACTGGGTCACGTTGCCGGGGCCGCAGCCGAGGTCGTAAATGCTTTGCGGGCTGTCGACATCGATGCGCGCCAGCAGGTCGAGCGCCGGGCGCAACCGGGGGCCGGCGAATTTCAAATACTGTCCGGAATCCCAGCCTTGCCCTTGGTTTTTCGGCGTCTCATTCATCGGTCGCTTTCTCTTTCCTGGGGCAGCCTTAAACGAAATGTCGCGCCGCCGGTTTCCCCGTTAATTTCCGGATTGACCAGGGACACATCGCCACCGTGCGCCCGAACGACGTCACGGACAATCACCAATCCCAAGCCGGTGCCGCCGTCCCGTGCCGAACCGGCGAACGGCTGGAACAGGTTTTCCAGCGCCGACGCCGCCAACCCTGGGCCGTCATCAGCAATATCGATAATCACCCACCCGCCGTCCAGCATGCACCGCACCAGGACTTTTTCGGCCCCGGCCTCGATGGCATTTTGACCTAAATTACTGATCGCCCGGAAAAGCTGTTCGCGGTCGGCTTCAATCTCAAGCATATCGTCGATCTTGTTTTGCCAGGAAAATGCCGCGCCCGGGACCGCGTTAGACTGCACCGCCGCCTCAACCTCTTGCAGCAAGTCTTTCAGGTAAAACCGGGTCAAATCGAGCCTGACCTTCGAGTCGCCGACATAATTGAGGGTCTGGCTACACAGGTTGACGGCCCGGTCGATGGCGTTGAGAAGCCTGGGCATGGTGCGTTTGACTTCCGGATCATCAATGCTGGCCAGCCGGTCCGACGCCAATACCGCCGTCGCCAGGCTGTTGCGTAGATCATGGTTAACCTTGGCCACGGCCACGCCCAATGCCGCCAGCCGGGTTTTCTGTTGCAGGGCGGCGCGTAATTCTTCCTGCATGACCGCCAGTTCCCGCTCCGCAATGCCGATCTCGTCGCTACGGGTGCTGGGCGGGATGATGTGGGTCGAATCTTCCGGTCGGGCGCGGAACCGGGTCATGGCATTGGTAATCCGGCGCATCGGGCGGACCATCAGCCATTGCAGACTGAGAAAAACCAGCCCCGCCGTAAATAACGAGATGACGATGGAAAGGTTAAGGATGCGGCCCGAGTACTCCAACATGGCGGTCCGCATGGGGGCTTCGTCGATCAACACCTCGACCGTCACCTTGGGGTCTTTTGGGCTTGGGCCGAAAACACGCATCACCCTGTTTTGGCGTTGCGCCAAGGTCGAAAAGGCGTCGCCGATAAAACCGAAAAATGAATCGATATGCATATTGACCTGCAGGTCGACCTTGGGCGGCATATCCTTGGACAGCATCAGCATGCGGCGGTCCGGCAGGTTGAGGACGATGCCGTAAGCTTCCGTGTGAAACAGCAACGCTTTTTCCAGTTCCGCGTTGACCTTTTCCCCCGGCATGACATCGACGGCCAGCATGCTGAGATGCGCGCGGGCGAGGTTTTCCTCCAGATAGACTTTTCTGTAGCGCGCAATGGACGGCGTCCAGATCATAAATTCCGCCAGCATGACAAAAAACATCGTCAGCAACAGCAGCCGGAACGACAAACCGTGAAGAAAGCCTGGGCGGTGGGGCTTTGTTTCGGGCATGTTTTTTTTCACCCGAACAGGCGCAGGAACCTGACGATTTTCCGGGTCCGTTCCGAGAACAGCGACGGGGTATAAAAGCTGCCGGCAGCACGTTTCGACGCTTCGCCGCGTGTCGGATAGGGCGCGATCATCTGGGCGATGGCGCCGATCTTTGTCTTCTGGCTCATCGCCAGCACCCAGGTTTGTATCAGGTCTCCGGCCTGCGCGCCGGCGATGCCACAGCCCAGGATATGGCCTTTCTTCGTCACCACGGCCTTGACCATGCCGTCGCTGTCGGCCTCGGCCTGGGCGCGGTCGTTGTCATGGAATGGCCAGCGCAGGACACGGATATCGCGGTGCGATTTTCGCGCTTCGGCCTCGGTCAGGCCGACCTGGGCCAGTTCCGGCGTCGTGTACGTGACCCAGGGAACGGTTCTGGTATCGGCCTTGGCAGGCAACCGGAACAGCGCGTTTTTGATAACCACCCCGGCATGATAGCCGGCAACATGGGTGAATTGCAGTCCGCCGGCGACATCACCGATGGCAAAGACTTTTTTGTCCGACGTCCGCAGGCGCCCATCGACGTTGATCCCTTTGTCGGAAAAATCGATTCCCGCCTCCTCCAACCCCAGCCCATGAACATTGGCGCGTCGCCCCGTCGCCACCAGGATATGGGAGCCTTCGATGGTTTTGTTTTCGCCCTTTAGGGTAACGGCAACACCATTGGCGGTTTTGCCGACGCTGTCGATGCTCACTCCTTCGAGAATGTCGATACCGTCCTGGGCCAGTTGGCGGCGCACCACGGAGACCAGTTCCGGGTCATCCTTGGGCATCACCGTAAACATTTCCAGCACCGTCACCTTGGCCCCCAAATGCCGGTGCGCCTGGGCCATTTCGATGCCGATAGGGCCGCCGCCGATGACGATCAGATGGCTGGGTAAAACATCGGCCTCAAAAATCGTCTCGTTGGTATAAAACTCGACCGCGTCGAGGCCCGGTATGGGCGGCACAAAGGGGCTTGAGCCGGTGGCGATGACAAAACGCCGGGCGCTGATACGAACGTCATTGACCTCGACCTCCCTGGGGCCGGCAAACCGGGCATGTCCCTTGATGACGGTTACACCCATGCCTTCGAACCTCTCGACGGAATCATTCGGCTCGATGGCGGCGATGACGGCATGAATGTGGCCATAGACACCGTTTGCGTCGATCGCCGGCTCCGCCGCCTCGACCCCGAAACGCCCTGAGCGGCGGTGTGCCTGGGCAGCGTGCCCGGCCGCCAGCATGGCTTTCGACGGCACACACCCGGTATTCAGGCAATCACCGCCCATCTTGGCTTTTTCGATGAGGACGACGGACGCGCCCATCTGTGACGCGCCCGCGGCAACGGAAAGACCGCCGGACCCGGCGCCGATAACACAGATATCAAATTTGCGGACGTCGCCCATCAGGATTTTACCCTAACTGGTTTTCACTTGGGACGTTTTGTATTTTTTATAAAAAACAGGAAGCAGCGACAACACCGACAGGCCCAATAGGGGGCCAAGGATGGGCAGCGAAAAGATAATGCCTAAATCCGGCGTCCCGCCTTGTTCAAACACCACCGCCAAGCCATTGCCGACACTGCAAAAAACCGCCGTTCCCGGAATGATGCCCAGGAACGTGCCGATCAAATAGGTGCGCACGGGAACGCCAAAAAGCGCCGCCACCAGATTGACCAGCCAGAAAGGAAATAGCGGCACCAGCCGCAGCACCAGAAGGTAAGACAGGGCATTTTCCCGAAAGCCCTCTTCCATCTTGTGGCCTCTATCGCCCAGTTTGGCGTGGAAAAAGTCGGCCAGGGCATATCGGGCAATCAGAAAAATAGCCAGCGCGCCAAGCGTTGCGGCAATGACGACGATGATCGTCGCCTTGACCGTGCCCAGCAAAAAGCCGCCGACAAGTGTCACCCACACCGCGCCGGGTAACGACAGCGCGACGACAACGGCGTAAACCAATGTATAACTGACGATGGCGAGGATGGTGTTTTGGGAATACCAGGCCATTACCGTATCGCGGTGATCCCTCAGCATTTCAAGGGAAAGGTAATCGTCGACCCCAAAGACAAGAGCGGCAACGCTGGCAAAAAGCACCACCAATAGCGGCAACAGCCGCTTAAGGGAGAGCTTTTTCGCCTGTTCGTCGGCGTTTTGGGTTTCTGAATTCATTTTCTCAACCTGGTTAGTCTGGTTAGTATAGAGGGCAAAGCCCCCGGATAATGATTGATTAGGGGAACCTAGGGGGTTCAGCAACCTGAACATAGCCGAAATGCTTGGAAATCAGGTAAATTTTGCGTGAATGACGGTCTTTTACAGGAAGATACAAGAGCCCCCGGATGGCGTTGACTTCACCCGGGCAAAACCGTATACACCGGGCTCGTTATTTGTCGGAGGCAACCCGTGAAACGCACTTTTCAACCAAGCAATCTGGTCCGCAAGCGCCGGCATGGATTCCGCAAGCGTATGTCGAGCGTCGGCGGACGCCGTATTCTGGCGGCGCGGCGCGCCAAGGGGCGGAAACGCCTGTCTGCGTGAGCGTCTTTCGGCCTGATCGCGGGTGCCCAGCCTGTCCGTGCCTCAATCAAAAGAGTTCACCGGCGTGTTGCGGCTAAAGCGGCGGCGCGAGTTCCTGCGGGTCGCCGGCAGTGGCCGCAAGTGGGTCGCGCCCGGCCTGATACTACAGGCCCGGCCCTATGTCCCTGGTGAAAAGAACGCAACCGGTTTTAGGATCGGCTTTACGGTTAGCCGCAAGGTCGGCAATGCGGTGCGGCGGAACAGAGCCAAACGACGCCTTCGGGCGGTCGCCCACCTGGTTCTGCCCGAGCATGCCGAAACCGGCCACGACTTTGTCTTGATTGGCCGCCAAGCGACGTTAAAACGGGGATACGGGGCGCTGAGCGGTGATTTGAAAACGGCGTTAAAAAAGCTTGGTGCCTATCATGAATAATAAGAACACCAGACAACACCAGACGGGGACTTGAGAGACAAGTGAGCGGATTTATCCAAACATTGCTGCGGGGCGTGATCCGCGCCTATCAACTGGTGATCATCCCCCTGATGCCCGCCGGCGGCTGTCGCTTTCACCCGAGTTGCTCGCACTACGCCGATGAAGCCATTTCCCGCCATGGGGCGCTCCGCGGGGGCTGGCTTGCGATTAAAAGAATTGCGCGCTGCCACCCCTGGGGCGACGCCGGGATTGACCCGGTGCCGGCGCTAAACGACGAGTCACCCATCCACCCCCAACCGGTTGCGCATCGTTAATACCGGGTTTCACTTAAATCGGACACGGACTTAAAATAAATGATCGACAATAAAAACCTGATTATGGCGGTGGTCCTGTCGATTGCCATTCTGGTCGGCTTCGAAACTTTTTTTGCCAAGAAACCCGTGACGCCGCCGCCCGGTGAAAAAGCCGGCAAGCAAGTAGCCGCCGGCAAGACGCCCAGCGCTGCCATCCCTGCTGCCGTCCCCACCGCCGCGCCTAGCGCCCAGGGTGCCGCCATTCCTTCCATTCCCGGCACGCCCCAGGGAACGGAATTTGCCGCCTCCATACAGGCCGCGCTCAAAAAAGGCCCCAGAGTCAGAATCAACACCCCCCGCCTGCACGGTTCGCTCGCGCTGACGGGCGGGATTATCGATGATTTGACGTTGGCCAATTACCGCGAAACGTTGCAACCGGACAGCCCGGAAATCGTGCTGTTGATCCCCAAGGGCACGGAAAAAGCCTATTTCGCCCAATATGGCTGGGTCGCCCCGGGCGGCGA
>LFEN01000013.1 GCA_001510075.1 Alphaproteobacteria bacterium casp-alpha2 | reverse complement strand
GAAAACTCCAGCCCGGCCTTTTTCAAGCCCTCACAGACCAGCCGCTTCAAATCATCCGCCGCGCGCGCCTGCATGCGCGCCGGGATTTCTTCTGACAGGAGCTCAAGCAAAAGTTCAGCCATATTGGTCTGGTCCTCTTTTCCCAACAGGAAGAAAGGATTTAAACCACAGAGCACACAGAGAGCACAGAGAAGAACAGAGCGAATCTATCGCGCCTCTGGCGCATGTCTTTTTTCTTTCTCTGTGGTCTCTGTGTGCTCTGTGGTAAAAAGGCATTACGCGCTCTCTTGGCCGTTCAGCCACATTTCACAGGCGCCTTTGCACAGCGCCCGGATGCGGCCGATATAAGACGCCCGTTCCGTCGCCGAAATAGCGCCACGGGCGTCCAACAAATTAAACAAATGGCTGGCCTTCAGGCACTGATCGTACGCCGGCAGCGCTACTCCTGCTTCCAAAGCGCGCCCGCTTTCCGCCTCGGCGTCTTCAAAGTGGCGTTTCAGCATGCCGATGTCGGCAACCTCGAAATTGTATTTGGAATGTTCCTGCTCGGCCCTGAGGAAAACATCGCGGTAGCTGACTCCCGCCCCGTTCCAGTCGAGATCGAAAACGTTTTCGACGCCCTGGATATACATGGCGAGACGTTCCAGGCCATAGGTCAGCTCGACGGATACGGGGTCGCAATCAATGCCGCCGACTTGCTGGAAATACGTAAACTGGGTGACTTCCATGCCGTCGCACCAGACTTCCCAGCCGAGACCGGCGGCGCCCAGCGTCGGGCTTTCCCAATCGTCCTCGACAAAGCGGATATCGTGCAGGCCGGGATCAATGCCCAAAACACCCAGGCTTTCCAGATACGTTTCCTGCACGGCATCGGGCGATGGCTTCAATATCACCTGAAACTGGTAATAGTGCTGCAAGCGGTTGGGGTTTTCGCCATATCGCCCGTCCGTCGGCCGCCGTGACGGCTGCACATAGGCGGCGTTCCAGGGCTCAGGCCCCAAAGAGCGCAGCGCGGTCGCCGGGTGGAAGGTGCCGGCACCGATTTCCATGTCATAGGGCTGCAAAATGACACACCCCTTCGCCGCCCAGAAGGACTGCAATTTCAGGATCAGGGCCTGAAAGCTGGTGTCGGGTTTAGACGCAGGCGTCATCGCGCCAGAAGCCTCTTCGGAAAAATTGTGCAGGTGCGAAGTTAGCGAGCGTCCGAAGGAGGGTCAAGCGGCCCGAATGATGATGTGGGTAATACTTAAAGCTCAGGGATAAGGGCAGTTGTCCTTGCCGCACGCCGTGGCCCCACTGGACGCGACAAAAGCCCCGCAGGTGGCGCATTCGACCATTTCTTCCGTATCAACAGAAGACCGCGCGGCCGTGCCGCCGCTGCCTTGCTTTTCACGACGCAGGCGGTCTTTGGCCTCTTCGTCTCGGATCTCTTTCATCCGACCGACCCATTTGAAGCCGTACCAGACGGCAACAATGACGGCGACGGTGAACAGCAGTTTCTGGATGCTAAAACCCAACATAGCCGCCTTTCTAAGATGCCGGGGAGTCCGGGTCAAGGCGCCGGAGAATTAGCCGATGCTCTCTTCCCACGACCGGGGAAAATTCGAAGCCTTTATCTTATGCCGCCGTGAGGGCCGGAAATCCGAAGCCTTCCAAAATCGGCCTGATTGTCTATCATCGAGCCCAGTTTGTGAATTCATCTGGGAAATATCAGCTCAAGGCTACAAAGGCGCCCATGTTCGACGGATTTGAAACCCACCGCATCCGAACGGCGGAAACAGAGATAAACCTGCGTCTGGCCGGCGAGGGCCCACCGGTGCTGCTGCTGCATGGATACCCGCAGACACACGCCTGCTGGCACGCCGTCGCGCCGCAACTGAGCGGGGCTTTTAGCGTCGTCGTGCCCGACCTCCGCGGTTACGGCGACAGCGGTTGCCCGGCCTCGGATCCCGAGCACCAGGCCTATTCGAAGCGCGCCATGGCCAATGACATGGTTGAGGTGATGGCGGCATTGGGGTTTGAGACTTTTGCCGTCGTCGGTCATGACCGGGGAGCACGCGTCGCCTATCGTCTGACGCTCGACCATCCGCAAAGAGTGACCCACCTGGCGTCCCTGGACGTGGTGACGACCCTGGACATGTGGGAGGCGACAGACAAGGCCCGTGCCATCGGCGGCTTCCACTGGCCGTTCCTGGCCCAGCCGGCGCCCTTTCCCGAAAAGCTTATCGGCGGCGATCCGGAATACTTCGCCGAATGGCTGATGCAGAGATGGGCTGCCGACGGGTTTCAATTCAACGCTGCCTGCATGACCGAGTACAAGCGCTGCTTCGCCAAGCCGGAAGTCATCCACGCCACCTGTGAAGATTACCGCGCCGGCGCCACGATCGACATGGAATTGGATCTGGCGGACCGGCAGGCGGGGCGGCGCATTACCTGCCCCATGCTATTTCTGTGGGGTGGCTTGCGGGGCTTCGGCGGCGGCGCCGGGACGGCCCCCCTGGACATCTGGCGTGCCTGGGCCGATGACGTTTCCGGCGGGCCGCTGCCGACGGGGCACTTCCTGCCCGAAGAGGCGCCGGATGATTTGGTTGCACGGTTGAAACCGTTCCTCAGTGCCGGCAAGGCTTGACGGCGGCGTGCGGCCTCAACCGGTCGACGCATTGGCTTTTCATCTAACTGCCCAATATTTAGTCACAAATCGCCTCGCTCTGCCTAGTTTCGTGCCAGGAACACCGGATAGTGGTTGCAAGACAGGGCGCCCAGCATGGGCTTGAGGTGTGGTACGAAACTTGCGAGTATCCAGTCGAGGGTAGCGCCAATCAGGATGGGCTCGTACTGCTGTTCATCCGCCATTGGGTCTGTGAAAGGCCCAGGACGGCCACGCGGATGACTATTGACGCCGACATCGAAAAGGCAAAACAATCGGGAGACTTGCGCGACCTATTAAAGGAGCTTCGTGCAATCATGAGAGCCGACGACGGCGTGCAAAAGCATCTGCAAGCCATCGTTGCGCTCATCTCCGGGCATTTTGGCTCCGAGGTCTGTTCCCTCTATAAGACCGACAATAGTGACGGTAGCTTTGTCTTGAAGGCCACAAAGGGTCTGCGGATGGAAGCCGTAGGGAGGACAAAGCTCCGACCGGGTGAGGGGCTTGTCGGCGCCGTGGCAGAGAGTCGCCAGCCGCTGGCCTTGGAGAATGCCCAAGCGGATGAACGTTTTGCTTTTCGCCCGGAGACCGGTGAAGAAATTTATCAATCGTTTCTCGGCGTTCCCTTGGTCCGCGCGCAAACCCTGCACGGCGTCCTCGTCCTTCAGCATCGCCAGCCCCGCAATTACGACAACGAGGATATCGAAGACTGCGAAACCGTCGCTCAGTTCCTCTCGGAGATGTTACACCGGGTCACGGTCGAGGCCGTTGACCAGCCCGACGCCGGCCTTGACGGCTCACATCGGATTTCCGCCGTGGCCCTCAGCCCCGGCCTCACCATCGGCGAAGTGGTGCTCTATCTGAAGGACATCGTCATTCGCCGCTGGCAGGTCGCAGATCCAGGCCCCGAATTGATCCGCCTCGAAGACGCGCTCCAGGGCCTGGAGAGCAGGTTAGAATCGCTGCTGCTATTGCCGGACACCATCGCCGATCCGGATAAGCAAGAGCTTCTGCAAACCGATTTGATGCTCGTTCGTGATCAGGGATGGCGACAAAAGATCGTCGGCGCCATCGGTCAAGGCCTGTCGGTTGAAGCCGCTGTGCAAAGCGTTCGTGAGGATCTGAAGGAACGCATGGAGGCGATCAGCAACGCCTACCTTCGTGAACGCCTACTGGATATCGACGAACTCAGTCACCGCTTGCTGGCCGAACTGACAAACCAGAATCCGAGCCGCCTTACGGAGGGTCTGCCGCCGAATTCGATCTTGGTTTGCCGCTCGCTGGGCATGCCGGAACTGCTGCAATTGGACCGGAAAAACCTGGCTGGTCTCGTCGTCGCCGACGCGACGCCCTCCTCACACCTGGCGATCATCGCGCGCAGCTTGAAGATTCCCGCGCTTGGCCAGGCCCCCGGAGCCCTGACAAAGCTGCATGACGGGAACCGCGTCGTGCTGGACGCCATAAACGGCCAGCTCATCGTTCGGCCCAGCGATTCCGTCGTCTCCCAATTCGAGGCGCACATCCAAGCGCGCCGAAAGCGCGACAGCCAGGAGCAATCCCTGTCCGGTTTGCCCTGCCGTAGCCGGGATGGCATATCGATGCGCCTGTTGGCCAACGCCGGCCTGCTGCTTGATCTCGATGAGATTGTCCCGGCGGAGACCGACGGCATCGGTCTGTATCGGACGGAAATGGCGTTTTTGGTCCGCGACCGCTTCCCGAGCGTCGAAGAGCAAGTCCAGCTCTATCGCCGCATCTATGAGCGCATGGGCGACAAGCCGATTATGTTTCGCACCCTCGACATCGGCTCGGACAAGGAATTGCCTTACTTCGAGGACCATCAGAAGGAAGCCAATCCAGCCCTCGGCTGGCGCGGCATCAGGATTGCTCTCGATCATCCGGACCTCTTGCGCGACCAGCTGCGCGCCCTAATGACGGCGGCGGAAGGCCGTGCGCTTCGGGTCATGTTTCCGATGATCACCGAGGTCGAGGAGTTCGAAGCGGCGCGCGAGCTTTTGTTCAGCCTCGTGCAGGACCATCAAGACCAGGGTGGCCTCGCGCCGACCTGCCTGGAGGCCGGCGTGATGATTGAGATCCCGGCCCTACTGTGGGATCTCGAGAGACTGTTAGGGCTGGTCGATTTTGCGTCGGTTGGGACCAACGACCTCTTCCAATTTCTTGCCGCCGCGGATCGCAATAATGCCAGGACCAATGATCGCTTTGAGGTGCTGAAACCCGGCAGCCTGCGAATGCTATCTACTATCGCCCAGACCGCATCGCGTCTCGACAAACCCGTCAGCGTCTGCGGCGAAATGTGCAGTTCGCCGCTCGAGCTGCTCGCGCTCGTCGGATGCGGATTTCGTGCTTTCTCAATGAGCGCCGTGCACCTTGCACATATCAAGGCTGTGATCTGCTCTCTCGACGTGGGCGTCGTTGAAGAGCGAATACAGGAACTTTCATGTCTTCAGGCCGGCAGCGTCCGCAATGAGATCAAAATTCTGGCGCAGGACCTCGGGATTGAATTTCTTTAGCCCCGCGATCCCATTGCTCGGTTCACTTTGTTCAACGGACTGCTCCAGCGAATGCCCTGTGGCGGGGGCGGGGGTGGTTTCTAGAGCGTTAAAGGCTGGGCATCCCTGAGCACGGCTTCGGCTTCGGGCGTATAGGCACCGTCTTTTTGGTGCAAAACCAGCCCGTCAGATATCCGGGTTTTGCCATTTTTGCCCTTTATTAACTGAATAATGGCGCGTTTTGCGTCTTTTCCGGGGGTTTTTGGCCAAAACGGGAAAATAGTGATTTTCCCCGCCCATTTTTCTTCCAGCCCCTGAACCACCTCGTCGATACGGTCATATCGGTGGACCACGCTGACAGAGCCGCCGTCGCGCACCATGGACATCAGAAACCGAAGCCAATCGCCAAGTTTCGCCTCGCCTTCCACGGTGGCTGCTCGTTTGGCCGAGTCAGGCGGCGGATGGCCCGTCCCCTCGGCGAGATAAGGCGGATTGGCCATGACATGATCAAAACTTCCGGGGGCGAGACTGGGTGGCGGGGTAAGAACATCGCCCTCAATAAAAGACACCCGAGTGTCCAACTCGTTCTCCAAAGCACTTTGGCGGGCAAGGGCGGCCAGGTCAGCCTGACATTCCAGCCCCGTCACCCGCACGCCTGGAACGCGCACAGACAAAGTTAGTGACGCCGCCCCGGTCCCGGAACCGGCATCGAGCACCCGGTCGCCTGATGTTGCCGGTATGGCGGCGGCCAGCAGAACCGCGTCAATAGCGGCCCGAAAGCCGTTTTCCGGTTGCAGCAGGATTACCCGCCCACCCAACAGGGTATCCCGACTGAAAGGTGTCTCAGGGGCAATATCAGGCAAGGCTGCCGCCGTTTTGGATTTCTTCGGCTTCCTCCAGCACCCGTCTGGCGCGGACAATATCGCGGCTGTTGACCATGACCCGGCGCTGGATGGCGGAAATGCTGCCTTCCATGACGCTGGTGTGGTTGTCCAATACGATAGAATCGATGTTTTCCCCGGAAAAGCGGGCCATCAGCCAGGATAAAAACACCGGATCGTTGCTGCGCACCAGCTCTTCCATCACCCACGTCCTCTTGCAAAAAACCTTTCCGGGCTTGACCCCCGGCACCTTGCGTTCCTATGATTCAAGGAAACATCGGGCCTATGCTCACCGTTGAGCGCCGGAGCGTCAAGCAGCCATGGAGGATATCCGTTGGGTGTCGTTGTAAACCTGGAAGGTGGTCGGGGCCGAAAATCGTCCCTGGAACCGCTGATCGAGCTGGTCTCTGATGACCTGAAGGCGGTCAACGAGTTGATCGTGCAGCGCATGGACAGCCCGGTGGCACTGATCCCGCAACTGGCCGGCCACATCATTGCCGCCGGTGGCAAACGGATGCGCCCGGTTTTGACCCTGGCGGCGGCGCGCATGTGCGGCTACACCGGAACCCGGCATCTGGCGCTGGCAGCTTGCGTAGAATTCATCCATACGGCGACTTTGCTGCATGACGACGTGGTTGATGAAAGCGACCTCAGGCGCGGGCTGGCGTCGGCCAATGCGGTCTGGGGAAATAAGGCCAGCGTCCTTGTCGGGGATTTCCTGTTCAGCCGATCTTTCGAATTGATGGTCGAGGACGGATCACTCGACGTTTTGGCCATACTGTCGAATGCATCGGCCGTTATTGCCGAGGGCGAGGTGATGCAGCTTCTGACCACCAACGACACGCAAACCGGCGAAACCGCCTATCTGGATGTGGTCAAGGCCAAGACGGCGCAGTTATTCGCCGCCGCCTGTCGGCTCGGCGCCGTCATCGCCGAGCGGCCCCGGGTCGAGGATGAAGCGCTGGATACTTACGGCATGAACCTCGGCATTGCCTTTCAGGTCATTGACGATGTTCTCGATTATTCGGCCAAGCAGGTGACGTTGGGAAAATCCATTGGCGATGATTTCAAGGAAGGAAAAATCAGCCTGCCGGTGATTCTGGCCTTCCGCCGGGGCGATGATGGAGAACGGGCCTTCTGGCGCCGCACGCTGGAAGACCTGGAACAGACGGAAGGCGATCTGGAACATGCCATTCATTTAATGGCGAGACACAATGCGCTCGATGATTCCGTCGAACGGGCCAGGCATTACGGCGCCATTGCCCGTGACGCCCTTGGCATTTTCGAAGACGGCCCACACAAAAAGGCCTTTAACGAACTGATCGATTTTTGCATCGAGCGGGCCTATTAAAGTCCATTATGCAAGCTTAGGCGTTCTTGCTCCTTGGGCGCTTGGGCGTTATAACCGGCCCCGGTGACGGAGCATTTTTTCCCGATCATCAAATGCTACTGTAGAAAAATATCGGAGTGTGGCGCAGCCTGGTAGCGCACCTCGTTCGGGACGAGGGGGTCGGAGGTTCAAATCCTCTCACTCCGACCATTTTTCAGGGGGAATAACTTGCGCAACGCGATCATCGGTATCGTTATCGGCGTTGTCATTGGCGTTGTCGTCGGTGCCACGGTCGTCGCCCCAAGGCTGACCGCCAGCGCAGCAAAAAAAACCGCCAGCATTCAGGTCAAGGTGCCGGCAGCCCTGCCGCCTAACAAAAAGGTCCTGGACAAGACCGAGAAGCTCGTTCCGAAGGAACCCGCCAAAGAAGAAAAAGACGCCAAAGCCGCTAGCCAGGAAAAGCCGCCGAAAGTAGCCGTGAGCGAGGCGAAAGCCCCTGCGCCGGAAACTGCGGAAAAAGCACCTCCCCCACCTAAAAAGGCCAAGGCGGCCCAGCCCGACAAGGCAAAAAAGCCGGAGAGCCTGGACATGATGGTGGATTCCGCCTCACCCACTTCCGCCGTCAAGGAACCGCCCGACGGCGGACCGCCCGCACTGCATTGGAAAATGGCCAGCGCCTACGCTGGCGACCTTCCGCAACTGGGCACCATGGCCAAGAAGCTGGACCGCGATATCTGGCGGGTTTCCAACGGCAACCTTGAAATCAAATTTTTCGAGCCCGGCGCCCTGGTGCCGCCATTGGAAATGTTCGACGCGGTTCGCTCGGGCGTCATTGAAGCAGCGTTTTCCTCGCCGGGGTTCTGGGGCAACAAGATACCCGCCCTGCAACTGTTCGCCGCCGTTCCTTTCGGGCCTTCGGCAAAGGAATTTCTGGCCTGGATCTACTTCGGCGGCGGCCAGGTGTTGTTCAACGAACTCTACCACGCCCAAGGCATTCACAGCATTTTTTGCGGGCTGATCGCGCCGGAGGCGTCGGGCTGGTTCCGCAAGCGCATCAGAACACTGGAAGACCTGAAAGGTCTGAAGATGCGGTTCTTCGGCCTTGGCGCCAAGGTCATGCAGAAGCTGGGCGTTATCACGTCGCAATTAACGTCCGGGGATATTTTTGTCGCCTTCGAGTCAGGCGATATCGACGCTGCGGAATTTTCCATGCCGGCCATTGATTTGAAACTGGGGCTTCACCGGATGGCGAAGAATTACTACTTTCCAGGCTGGCACCAGCCGACGACCCTTTTCGAATTGATGATCAACCTGGAGAAATGGAAGGCGCTTTCCCCTGCGGCAAAAGCCCAGGTGGAAGCGGTTTGCGGCGACAATATCCGTTACGGGCTGGCCGAGGGCGAAGCCGTACAGTTCAAGGCATTGAAAGAATTACAGAAAAATGGCGTCGTCCTGCACCGCTGGCCAAGCGAAATCCTGGAAGCCATGAAAACGGCATGGCAAGAAGTCGCCCGCGAAGAATCCAAGGCCAACAGAGATTTTAATCGGGTGTGGAAGTCTTTAAGCGCGTTTCGCAAGGAACATGAAATCTGGCGCGAACTTAACCTGCCGAATTAGAGCAAATCCCGAGCAGATTGAACCAATCTGCGACGACGAATTTGCGTAAAATTAGGATCAGGCGGCATCGTCCTCGGTCCGCAAAGGCAGGTCGCTCATTTTATCCAGCAGATAATTCAAATCATCCTTTTCGAACTCAACGCCCATGTCATCGTACTGGGTCATCAGGCGTTCGATCATCCGGCGCGAGAAACGCTCCCGGTCATGATCGAGCCCGTCATATTCCATTTCACGAAGCGCATCAATGGCGGCGCGGACGGCGACGAACTGAGGCAAGGGGATATCGGCCTTGCGGCAGATCGTCCGCAGGCCCAATGCCCCGGAGTCATGGATCAGCGTGCGGGCGTTGGAAACCAAAACATCAGCCTTTCTAGCTACCGCCGTTTCAAAAAAAGTAATATCACCCATACACAGGCTTCTCAGCATGATCGAAGGAGACAACCGGTCGTTCTCGTGCAACTGGTTGACCAGGACCTTGACATCACCCTCATTGGAATCCGTTGACAGGGACAAGATAGCCCGCTCCCGGGTTTGCAGGACCAATTCCGTCACCGCGTCATCGGCCAGGGCATGATGGCTGATCAACGCACCGGTCAATTTGTCCGAAACCAGCGTCACCAACCGTTCGGCCACCGTTACCGGCAAATTTGCCCGGTTCACCATGGCTTCCTGCACGGCTTCCTTTTGACCCATCTCACTCACGGCTTTTTGCAGGGATTGTTCTGAAATTTTTGCCCCGTCATTGGCAATCAGGGTCGTTACGGCCTTTTCATTGCCGGTATTGACCAGGACGTCGGAAACGTTTTCAGAAACCGTTGCCCGGTTGGCGATGGCGACTTGTTTTTCTTCCGACTGGCTGGCGATGATCTCAATTAAGTCTTGATCGTTAAGAACTTCCGAAAACCGCAGGATCGGAAGCGCGACTTGTTCAACGTCCTTGGCCATGGTGATCGCCAGGTCGTGGGAAAGTTTTGAGCTTTCTTTCAGATTAACGGCCAGCGCCTGACGGACACGGACTTCCGCATCTTTGACCATGACGTGGAAGATTTCTTCGGCCAGTTGCAGCTCTTTGGCGCTCAAATCCCCGGCATCGAAATCACGGGCGATTTTGCCCGCCATTTCGGCACGAACATCCGGGGAAGGATCGGAAAGAAGCTTGTTAACGTCTTCCTGGGTCAGTTGTTTTTTTGTCATGAGTTTTATCCAGCTAAATCAATAAGATAATACCTAAATAAATTCCGGAAATGCAAGGCAAACGGCTTTTTCCAGACCTTCCCAAGCATTTTATGAGCATTTTATGTTTTAATCTGTGTCCGCCGTCACAGTATGTGGAGGGCTTAAGCAAAATTTTCCACCGGAAAGGCAAAACTTCTCCAATCCAGCGTATAGTAACGGTTGCAAGGTTGCTCGCATAACCATATACAGAGGCCTTGAAATTTAAATTCGTACAATGAACATCCACAATCCAAGAGGCACCCCATGAAAAAAGAAATAATCGCCGCTGTTCTGTTGACCGTTGCCATGGCTTTTGCCGGCACCTCCGCTATGGCCGCCGGTGATGCCGCCAAGGGCAAAAAGGTTTTCAATAAGTGTAAGGCTTGTCACACCGTCGATAAAGGCGGCAAGAACAGGGTCGGCCCCAATCTTTTCGGTATCGCCGGAAAGAAAGCCGGTTCCGTTGATGGCTACAAATATTCCAGCGCCATGATAGCCAGCGGCGTTACCTGGGACGATGCCAGCCTGGACAAGTTCCTGAAAAAACCGAAAGATTTCGTCAAGAAGACCAAAATGGGCTATTCCGGTCTGAAAGATGACGGCCAGCGCGAGGACGTTATTGCGTACCTGAAGTCGCTTAAATAAAGCCGCTTCACCGCCAGAAACAAAAAACGCCGTAGGCATAAGCCTGCGGCGTTTTTTTGTGGGGTTTTGCCGGGGCCTACATCAGGCCCGCTTCCCGGTAGTATTTAACCGCCCCCGGATGCAAAGGCGCCGAAAGACCGTCTTTAATCATTTCACTTTTTTTCAGGTACTTGAAGGCGGGATGAAGGGCCTTGAAGGCTTCGAAATTCGAGAACACCGCCTTCACGGCCGTATAAACCACTTCTTCGGGCATAGACGCAACGGTAACCAGGGTAGCGGAAACCCCAAAGGTCTTCACCCTGTTCAAATTTCCCCGGTACATGCCCGCAGGAATGAAAGCATGCCGGTAATAGTCGTTTTCCCCGACCAGGCGGTCAATGGCCGCCCCGGTAACATCGATGACCAGGCTGTCGCACGATGACGTCGCCTCCTTGATCGATGAAGACGGGTGGCCGACGGTAAAGACCATGGCGTCAATGACCCCGTCACAAAGCGCCGCCGATTGGTCCCGGGATTCCAATTCCGTCGTGGCGTGAAAGTCAGCCTTGGTCCACCCGAATGCCTTCATGACAACTTCCATGGTTGCCCGTTGCCCGGAACCCGGATTGCCGATATTCACCCGCTTGCCCTTTAAATCCTGAAAAGTCCTGATGCCTGCGTCGGCCCGGGCAACAACAGTAAAAGGTTCTGAATGGAGGGAAAAAACAGTCCTCAGTTCCTTGAACGGTTTTTGCCCCTTGAACCGGGATGTGCCTGCATAGGAATGATATTGCCAGTCGGACTGCACAATACCAAAATCCAGTTTTCCCACACGGACGCTGTCGATGTTTGCAAGCGAACCGCCGGTGCTTTCTACGGAACAGCGAATGCCGTGGTTTTTCCGGTCCTTGTTAACCAGAAGACAAATCGCCCCACCGGTCGGGTAATAGACCCCGGTCACACCGCCCGTACCGATGGTAAATAATTCTTCGGAGTTGCCGCCGACGACAAAACCCGGCCCACCGTTGCTGCCGACAAGGGGGGCAAGAAGGGTTATGCCGACAAAGGCACCGACAACAAGGCCTGCTAAACCGCTTAGGACTGTATTTCGCAAGGAACACCACCCGCTTCCAGTATTCCGTTCTACTACGAAATGGAAATATTTTGGAGTCCCTTGGCGGAGACTCCCAGCAAAAATACGTCCCGGAAAAAGTACGGGCCACTTGAGTTCAGGATTATCCCCTGACCACCAAGACGGAACAGGTGGAATGACGCACAATGCGAGCGGCGTTCGGCCCTAGCAGGTAATCCTTCAAATCCGGCTGATGCGATCCGATTACGATCAGATCAGACCCGATTTCCTTGGCCAGCTTGAGGATTTCATCATAGACATTGCCGACCCGGACCACGGGGTGGGCATCGACCCCATCCGTAACGTGTTTGGCGCAAAACGTCCTGAGCTGTTCCTCAATATCGGCCTGCGCCTTTTCCTGGAAATCATCTGGAAAGAACCCCCGGACAACGGGCATGCCGAAATCCGGCAGCACCGTCGCCACATGCAGCGAGGCGCCAAATACTTTGGCGTATTCGAGAGCCGTCGGCAGCGCTTTCTGCCAGGACGCGTCTTCGTTCAGGTCCACCGTAAGCAGGATGGTCTCGTACATTTTCTCGCCTCCCTATGCGCCGGCGGTGGGAACAGGCTGTTCCCTGCGACGGCGCGCCAGTTGCAGGCCAAGGACCAAGCCAATCAAGGCAAGCCCCGCGGGATAGATCAGTTCCTTGGGCGGCTGGCCGACCCGCTCTTCGTCAAACTCGGTCATGTAATCGCCGATCTCGATCCCGGCCATGTCCGCCAGACCCTTGGGCGTCAAATCGGTAACCTCGAAGCGGCCGTCACCGGCCGGCGCCAGTCTGATCCCGTAACGAGCCAAGGGGCTGGTGTCCTTAAGGTCAGGCGTGAACACCGTGTAGAGCTTGAACCGGTCGCCGTAATCGGTGGACCGTGTCAGATGGAAACGGACCGAATATCCCGGCGTCCCCGAGATCTCCCCGGAAACGAATTTCGCCGCATCGAAAGTGGCGAATTTCGGGAAAAACTGGTTCATGACAAAATCGGGCCTGAACAGACACACCACGATGGCAACCAAAAGGATGCTTTCGAAAATCGTCGTCTTGATGATGATCCAGCCCTGGACCAGCGAGCTGAAACTGAACATCGCCAGCAGCGTCACGGCGAAAATCACCACCCCGTGCCAGATACTATCAACCCCGACCAGCAGTAATTCCGGATTGAAGATGAAGATGAATGGCAGGATCGCCGTGCGGATATCGTAAACGAAGCCTTGAATCCCGGTCTGAATGGGATCGGCCCTGGATATGGCCGCCGCCGCAAACGCAGCGAGACAAACGGGCGGGGTGTCGTCAGCCAGGATGCCGAAGTAGAACACGAACAGGTGCACCGCAATCAGCGGCAGTACCAACCCGGATGCCGTTCCCAGTTCCACCAACACCCCGGCCAGTAACGACGCGACGACCAGATAATTGGCCGTCGTCGGCAGGCCCATACCGAGAATCAAACTCAGCACCGCAGTTAAAATCAGAAGAATATATACGTTGCCGCCGGAAATGGCCTCGATCACGCCGACCAGGGCGTTGTTCAGCCCCGTCGAGCCGACGGCGCCGACGATGATCCCAGCCGTCGCCACGGCGATGGCAATGCCGACCATGTTGCGGGCGCCGGCGACGAGGCCGCCATAGATTTCACAGAAGCCCCCCTTGATGGCAGCAACGACATCGCCCGCACCGGTTTTCTTCTCGTGCCAGATATGCTCCAGGATCATGATCCCCATCATCAACAGGATCGAATAGAAAACGGCGGTACCTGCGGTCCAGCGTTCCACCATCAGCAGGTAGACCAGCACTACGATCGGAATGATGTAATGGATGCCGCTTTTGAAAGTCTTGCCGAGGGGCGGAATGTCTTCTTTCGGCATACCCTTGAGGCCCAGCTTCATGGCTTCCAGGTGCGAGATATAGATCAGCGCAATATAGCTGGACACCGCCGGGATAAAGGCCGCCTTGACGACCTCGAAATAGGATATGCCGATCAACTCGGCGATAATGAAAGCGGCCGCGCCCATAATCGGCGGCATCAACTGGCCGTTGGTCGAGGCAGCTACCTCAATGGCGCCGGCCTTGACCGCCGACATGCCCATTTTTCGCATCACCGGGATGGTGAAGACGCCCGTGGTGACGACGTTGGCGATGGACGACCCGGAAATAGCGCCGGTCATGCCCGACGCCAGGATCGCCGCCTTCGCCGGACCGCCCCGGTATTTACCGACGAGCGCGAAGGATAAATCGAGGAAATACTTGCCGGCACCGGCCTTGTCCAGCAACGCGCCAAACAGCACGAACAGGAAGACGAAACTGACCGAAACGTCGATGGGTAATCCGAAAATAGCTTCCTGGCCCAGCCATTGATAACCGATCAAACGGTTAATCGAGAGCCCCCGGTGCGAAATGATGTCCGGCATGATCTGGCCGAAATAGGAATACAAAAGAAAAACCGTGGCGACGATGACCAACGGCTTGCCGATAGCTCGCCGCGTCGCCTCCAGAAGACACAGCACGCCGATGGTGCCCAAGATAGCCTCGAAGGGGAACTGAAAACCCATGATGTCCCAGGTCCACAGTACGCCTTCCCGCGACACCAGCCCATCCCAACCGAGGAACATGTACAGGGCGCACCCCGTGCTCAGAAACGCGAGGGCAATGTCATAAACCGGGATGCGGGCCGTTGCCAACGAGCGAGCCGCAGGAAACATCAAAAAACAAAGTAAAAAAGCGAAAGAAAGATGAATGCCACGAGCCGGGACACTGGTAATGATTCCGAAGCCGAACATGAACGGGAACGGAGACGCGATCCATAATTGGAACAGCGACCACAGCGCTGCGATGACGCCGACAACAACGGCGAGACGTGGACCGTGCTGGCGCCCGACATATTCGATCTCTTCGATCTGTTTTTCGATTTCTTCCTGTGAAACCTCAGGAATAGCCGACTCGGCCATGACGCCCCCCCTACGAATAAATGAAAAAAAACCGGCGCCCCGCCCCGATAATCAGAAAGGGGCGCCGGAATTCATAGAGCCGGTAGAACTACATCCAGCCTTTTTCCTTGTAGTACTTGACGGCGCCGGGGTGCAGCGGCGCGGACAAGGCATTCTTGATCATTAGCTTGGGATCAAGGTTCTTGAACGCCGGGTGCAATGTCCGGAAATCGTCGAGGTTTTCGAAAACCGCGCGAACGACTTCGTAAACAACGTTGTCATCGACATCGGCGCTGGTGACGAAGGTCGCCATCACACCGAAGGTCGTAACATCGGCATCCGTCGTCTTGTAAGTGCCCTTCGGGATGGTCGCGAAGGCATAGTACGGATTGGCGTCAACCAGGCCCTTTTCGACGGACGTTTCGAGGTTGATGATCTTGGCGCCGCAGCCGTCGGTGGCAACCGATACGCCGGCATTAGGTACGCCGACGGTATAGCCATAGGCGTCGATTTTGCCGTCGCAAAGCGCTTTCGACTGCTCGGTCGAGGTCAGCTCGGTAGCGATCTTGAAGTCGCTTTTCTTGGTACCGTACTTTTTCATCAGGACTTCCGTCGTGCCACGCTGTCCGGAACCGGGGTTGCCGAGGTTGAAGCGTTTGCCCTTGAGATCGGCCCAAGACTTAATGCCGGAATTACCGCCGACGATGATGTGATAGGGCTCCGGATGTACGGAGAATACGGCCCGCAGCTTCTTGTAGGCTTTCCCTTTGTACTTGGAAGAACCGTTATAGGCATGGAACTGCCAGTCCGACTGGGCAACGCCAAAATCCAATTCGCCTTCTTTGATCTGGCCGATGTTGTAGTTGGAGCCGCCGGTCGATGGCGCGGAGCAACGAATACCATGCTTGCGGCCCGATTTGCGACCTTCGGCAGCGGCCTTGTGGACCATACGACAAACAGACTGACCGACGACAAAATAGACGCCCGTCGGGCCACCGGTGCCGATGGAGATGAACTTTTTCTTGGACTGGGCTTCAGCGGGGCTAATGCCCGCAAAACTGAAGGCGCCTACCGCGACGGCAAGCGCCAATGTGGATATGCTTAGTTTTCTCATTGTCTTTTATCCTCCCTAATTGGATGGAACTGGTTTAAGAAAATGAAATAGAAACCCCTTCGTTCGAAGTCGAGACAAAGCCCGAACCGGCTTCACCCCCATGCGATGGATTTCTATTGGGTTCAAGAGTTAGTGGGCTACCCGCCTCCCTAATGGCCGAATTTTTTCGGCTCTGTTTTAATGTTATTTTTTTGATCGCCGCAAGCGGTAACAATCAACATCTACGGCGGCTCACTGATGGTTACTCTAGCAAGGTAACCTGAACACAACCTTATCCCGGAAAAAGCCCTTAACGCAACAGGGGCTCCTACTTTTTCGGCCTAAAACCGCCATTTAGGAGGGTTCACGAGCGGCTGAAGCCAACGGGAATGAATTTCCATTCCGCCCAAACGCGCTCGGGGAAAGGCTCGCCCTTCTCTTCCTCGCCCTTTTTCAGGGCCTCTTCCACATGCGCGAAGCCGCGCTTGAGTTCCGCCCACATGGCGAGACCCAAGGGCCTTAGCTCCGGCACATTGAGGCAGCGAAGCGTATAGGACCAGATCATGGCGCCTATGGAATCGACACCCAAGCCCATTTTCCGGAATTTTTTAGCGACCTTGTTGATTTTAAACTGGTAAAGGCCCAGTGCCTCCGCGTCCGGCAGGGGGCCGTCGGAAAAGATATTCTCCGCCACGACGCCGTTGGTCTCAAAATTGATCCTGATTACAGTAGCGACGGCGACAACCGATCCCAGGTCCTTGGGGCTCATGGCTTTCAGGCCATCAACGAATTTTTGCAACTCCTTGGTGCTGGCGCCAAGGGCTTGGTTCCGGACCTTGCCGTAAAACCAGTCTTTCAGCATGACTTCAAAGAACTTCTTCAAGCGCCGCCTCGATGGCGTCGCCCAGAATATCCACCAATTCCCTGACTTGCGGCTCTTCGATAATGAATGGCGGCGCCAACAGCACATGATCGCCCCGCACCCCATCGATGGTGCCGCCGCCGGGATAGCAAATCAGGCCCCGCTTCATGGCGTGCTTCTTGATCAGGGCATGGACTTTCAAGCCAGGGTCAAACGGCTCCTTGCTGGCGCGCTCGGCCACCAACTCGATCCCCCGGAACAGGCCGCGACCGCGGATATCGCCGACATGGGCATGATTGCCCAAGCGCTCCAACAAACATTGTTCGAGAAAATCGCCTTGCTGACGGACGTTGCTTAACAGATCACGAGACTGAATTTTCTTTTGCACCGCCAACGCCGCCGCGCTCGCCGTCGGATGCCCCATATAAGTATGGCCGTGCTGAAAAAACCCGGAGCCACCTTGGAAGGCTTCGAACATTTTACCCGAAACCAACGTCGCCCCGATGGGCTGATAGCCGCCGCCCAGCCCTTTGGCCACAGTAACGATATCGGGCGCGATACCGTCTTGTTCAGAGGCAAAGGTCGTCCCCGTTCGCCCCATGCCGCACATAACCTCGTCCAGGATCAGCAGCACCCCGTAGCGGTCGCAGATTTCACGGATGCGCTTGAAATAGCCCTTTACCGGCGGCAACACGCCAGCCGTCGCGCCGACGACAGTTTCGGCGACGAAGGCGACGACGGTTTCAGGCCCGAGGCGTTGGATTTCCGCATCCAGTTCATCGGCCACGCGAAGACCGTATTCTTCTTCCGACTCACTGCCCTGCATGTCCCGGTAGGCGTAGCACGGCGCGATGTGATGGCCTTCCATCAGCATGGCTTCGAACGGCTCCCGGCGCCACATATTGCCGCCGACGGAAAGCGCACCAAGGGTATTGCCGTGATAGCTCTGTCGCCGGGCGATAAAGCGGGTGCGGTCATTCTCCCCGATCTCTACGAAATACTGCCGCGCCATTTTCAATGCTGCTTCGACGGCTTCAGAGCCGCCGGACAGGAAATAGACCTTTTCAATCCCCTCAGGCGCCAAACTGATAAGCAAATCGGCCAGTTCCTCGGCGGGGGCGGAGGTAAAGAACGACGTATGGGCGAACGGCAATGCATCCACCTGGTCCTTGATCGCATGGATGACGTCCGGGTCGGAATGACCGAGGCAGCTAACTGCGGCACCGCCGGAACCATCCAGGTAACGCTTGCCGTCGGCGTCGATGATATAGATCCCATCGCCTTTCACGGCGCGCGGCATGTCGGCGAGAATTTGACGCTGAAAAACGTGGGTCATGGTAAGTTCGCCCAAGATTTTGCCAAGACTATGATAATCAGGTTACAAACGGCTGACGGAATACGAAAGCCTTCATTTGAATTTAGGATGACGACATGGACCTCAAAGACCACATCCGTTCCATCCCCGATTTCCCCATAGAGGGAATTCTGTTTTACGACATTTCAACCCTGCTCGCCCACCCCGACGCCTGGCAAGTGGCGCTTGGGCGCTTGGCGAAGATGGTCGGACAGTTTCAGCCTGATATTCTGGCTGGCATCGAATCCCGCGGCTTCCTGGTCGCCGCCCCGCTGGCGTCGCGGCTGGGGCTGGGGTTCACCATGATCCGCAAGAAAGGCAAGCTGCCGGGCGACACCATCGGTCACGACTACGAACTCGAATACGGCACCGATACCATCGAAATTCAGTCCGACGCCGTCGAAAAGGGCCAGCGCGTCGTCATCCTCGATGACTTGCTGGCCACCGGCGGCACCATGGCGGCATCCATTGAATTGCTGAACAAGGTCGGGGCCGAGGTCGTCGGCGCCGCCTGCATTATCGAGCTGACGTTCCTGAACGGCAGATCAAAACTCAACGGCGTCCCTTTCGATACGCTGATGGCTTATGACGAGTAGCTGGCGACGAGGCGAGCAATCTTTTTCATCACCGTCGGCAGGGCGTGGTCTGAAAATTCAGATGGCGGGCTCCATAGCCCGTTCTCCGTTTCCTGCCCATTAACGGCGCCGACCAATACCGTCAGTTCCAGGTGAAAATGCGTGAATGTATGGCGAATGACGCCGTCCAGAGTCCGCCAATCACCTTGAACCGGCGCGCTGGCAGCGGCTTCCTTGGCCGTCCACGCCTTGCCCCGCCATTGCGTCGACGGAATTTCCATCATCCCGCCTAACAAGCCTTTTTCCGGGCGCTGGCGCAGCAACACGGCGCCGTCGCCCCGAACCGCCCAAAAGACCATGCCGTGACGAACCGGCCGGGGCTTTTTCGCAGGCTTGACCGGATAACGCTCAGCTGCCCCGGTCTTTTCCGCCAGACAGGCGGATTTCAAGGGACAGGCCGGGCAATCGGGGTTGTTCGGGCTGCATAGCGTAGCGCCCAGGTCCATCATCGCCTGGGCGAAATCGCCGGGGCGGCCACGAGGCGCAGGCGTAAGAGTTCTAGCCTGTTCCTTGATCACGCCCTTGATACCCCCCTGGGCCCCCGGCAACGGGACATCAATGGCGAACAGACGCGCCGTCACCCTTTCTATATTGGCGTCAACGGGGGTCGATTTACGACCGAAGGCAATGGCGGCGATGGCGGCAGCAGTATAGTCGCCGACCCCCGGAAGCTGCCTGAGGTCTTCTTCCGTATCAGGAAAGCACCCATTTTTTTTAGCCACGAGAACACGAGCGCATTTGTGAAGATTGCGCGCCCGGGCGTAATACCCCAACCCCTGCCAGGCATGCAGGACGTCGTTTTGGTCCGCCGCCGCCAGATCGGCGAGCTTCGGCCAGCGCCGCAAAAATTCCTCAAAATAGCCCTTTACCGTCGCCACCGTGGTCTGAGCCAGCATGATTTCAGACAGCCACACCCGGTAGGGGTCTGGTCTTTCACCGTTTTTATAGCGCCAGGGCAAATCGCGGCCCTGGGCGTCATACCAGGCGAGCAACCGGCGGCGGACGGAAACGGGATCAGGATCAGGATATGGGGCTTTGTTTTTTTTAACGGTTCTGGGCATTTTGTCCGATTGCTCTCAGGGGCAGGTAATTCTAGCATTGCCTGATGACGTGGCAACCGACAGGGCCTTGGCGATGACCGCTCGCAGCATCCGGCAAAGAAAACGCGGCGGCGGCCCCCGTGCCATTGCCGCCTCCCTTGCCGCCACCACCAGGGATATTTTCCAAAAGCGCGGATTCGCCGATGGCGCCATCCTCAAGGATTGGCCCACCATCGCCGGCGAACATCTGGCCCGCCATACCCGGCCTGAAAAAATCACCCATCCGAAAGCCCAGGGCACCGGCGGCACCCTTTATTTGACCATCGAAAACGGTTCCATAGCGCTCGAACTGCAACACTTGCAGCCGCTGCTGATCGAACGGATCAACGGCTTTTTTGGCTTTAAGGCAGTGGAGAGGCTGAAAATCACCCAGGGACCGCTACCGGCAAGCGGAGAAAGACCGGCGTGGCAGCCCCGGGACTTAGAAAAGGGCGAAGAAGCCAACCTGGCAGAAAGCCTGATGGACGTGCAAGACGATGATCTCCGCCGCGCCCTGGAAAATCTCGGACGGGCGGTATTGGCCAGGCGCCCGGGGGCTGTGGATAAAAAGTGAATAAAAAGCCCGCAAAAGGATTCGACTCTGGCCTAGAGGCGACCCTATTATCCCTCAACATCTTGTGTGTTAGGAGGCCTGTTTGAACCGTATACTACAAAGTCTTGCGTTATTGGCCGTCCTGGCAACCGTCCCGTTCGGGGCATCCCATGCGGTCGCCGGGATTGTTCCCGTCAGCGAGGCAATCAAGGAAATGGCGCTGGGCAGTAAAGACGCGCCGGTGACGATACTGGAATTTTCGTCCCTCGGCTGCCCCCACTGCGCCAACTTTCACCGCGAAACCCTGCCGCTGATTAAGAAGGAATATATCGATACCGGCAAAGTACGGCTGGTCTTCAACGATTTTCCCTTGGGCACACCGGCGTTGGCGGCCTCCATGGTCGCGCATTGCGCCGGACCGAAGAAGTTTTTCGGCTTCATCGAAATCATTTTCTCCAGCCAGGCACAATGGGCGCGCAGCAATAATCCACTGGAAGCGCTGAGCAAGGTCGCCCGCTTCGGCGGCATGTCCAGCGCCGATGTCGATGCCTGCCTCAAGTACGAGGGCCTGCTGACCCATATCCGCCAGAATGCACAAGCCGCCTCGGACAAGTACAAAGTCAATTCGACGCCGACGTTTGTAATCAACGGCGAAATCGTTTCCGGCGCGCAGCCGTTTGAGAATTTCAAGAAAGTCATCGACAAGGCATTAGCCAAATGACCAAAAGGTAATCAGGCTTTGATTCGATTCAAAAAACTCAGGCTTTCCGGCTTCAAGTCCTTCGTCGAAGGCACCGAGCTGGATATCAACCTCGGCCTGACCGGCATTGTCGGCCCCAACGGCTGCGGCAAATCCAACCTGGTAGAAGCGCTGCGCTGGGTCATGGGGGAAACTTCCGCCAAGCAGATGCGGGGCGGCGAAATGGACGACGTCATTTTCGGCGGCACCGCCAACCGCCCGGCCCGCAACCAGGCTGAGGTCTTGCTGACGCTCGACAACTCGGACCGTTCGGCCCCGGCCCAGTTCAACGACTTTGACGAGCTGGACATCAGCCGCCGGATCGAACGGGAAAAAGGCTCGACCTACCGGGTCAACGGCCACGAGGTCCGGGCCAAGGACGTACAACTATTGTTTGCCGATTCCGCCACCGGCGCGCGCTCAACGGCCATGGTCAGCCAGGGCAAAATCAGCGCCGTCATCGCCGCCAAGCCGACCGAACGACGGCGGATTCTGGAGGAAGCGGCCGGCATCACCGGGCTGCATTCGCGCCGCCACGAAGCCGAACTCCGTCTGCGGGGCGCCGATACCAACCTGGAAAGGCTCGACGACATCCTGGTCACCCTGGATGCGCAATTGGCCAACCTGAAGAAACAAGCCCGACAGGCGACCCGTTACCGCAATCTTTCCGAACACATCCGCAAGGCCGAAGCGACACTGTTTTTCCTGCGCTGGACGGCGTCCGAAGAAACGCTGGAAGCGGCCAACAAGGAATTCCAGGAAATGGAAACTATGGTCGCGTCGCTGACCGGCACGTCGGGCAAGGCTGCGGCCATTCAGGCCGAACATGCTGCCCAATTGCCGAAACGCCGACACGCCGAGGCCGAGGCAGCTGCCGAATTCCAGCGCCTGAACCATGCCCGCGAAAGCCTTGATGCGGAAGAACAACGCATCCAAGAGGCGGCAACCGATTGCGCCATCCGCATCGAGCAGGCGGCCACCGACAAGACCCGCGAAACCGCCCTGATCGCCGACGCCGAGGCGGCCATAGGACGCTTGGGCGAAGAACGTGACCACATCCAGTCCCCCGACGAAAAAGAAGAAGACGCCCTGGCCGAGGCAGCGGAAAAACTCATCGCCGCCAACGCCGTCGTTCACGACCAGGATGAAAAACTGACGGCGCTGACCGAACAAGCCGCCAATGACGAGGCACGGCGCGCCGGATTGGAACACAAGCTCGAAGATCTGAAAGTCCGCAACGAACGCCTGGCGGCGCGCAACCGCGCCCTCGCCGAACAGCGCCTGCAGCTTGAAAGTGAAACGCCTGAAACCAGTAAGCTGGCGCAGGCGGAACAACACCTGGAAGAAACCCGGGCGCAACTGGCCCAGGCCCGTGCCGCGCTCGGGGAAGCCGAAACCGCCCGCGCCGAAGCCCACACCAAGGCGCTGGAGTCCGTCACCGGAGAACAAGCCGCCACCGCCGCCGTCACCCGGCTCAACGCCGAAGCCCTGGCGCTGGGTGATGTACTGGGAACCGGGGATGACGATCAGTGGCCGCCGGTGTTTGATAAGCTTGGTGTCGAGGCGGGGTTTGAGAAAGCCCTGGCCATGGCGCTGGGTGATGATTTGACGGCATCCGATAACGAAGCCGCTCCCAGCCATTGGCGGTCTTTGAGCCCGCAACTTGACGCACAGGGCCTTCCTGACGGCGCCCGGCCGCTGAGCAATTTTGTTGAGGCCCCGGCCGCCCTCGCCCGCCGGTTGTTGCAAATCGGCGTTGTCGACGGAGAAGAACAAGGCAACCGTCTGGCCGGCCAACTGGCGCAGGGACAGCGCCTTGTCAGCCCCGAAGGCGGGCTATGGCGTTGGGACGGCTTCACCGTAGCGGCGAATACCCCGACCGCCGCCCAGGCGCGGCTGGAACAGCGCCACCGCCTGAACGAAACCCGCGAAAAGCTATCGGAAGCCGAAGCCACCGCAGGCATCGCCAAAGAACGCCTGAACGGGGCTCAAAATGCCGAAAGCCAGGCCATCGAAGCGGAGCGGACGGCGCGCGACACGCTATCGGCCGCCGATGAAGCCTTTGGTGAGGCCAGAGACACCGTCGCCGGCATCAAGGACCGTTCCGCCGGGCAGGTGTCGCTGCTGGCGTCCCTGTTTGAACAAACCACGGCCATCATGGCCGACCAGGAACACCTGGAAACGGAACAAAACGACGCTGTCCGCGCACTCGGGGAAATCCCCGACCCCGCCGGTCCACGCCAGGAAATCGCAACTTTCCGCGAAGAGCTGGCCGGGCACCGTTCGCATCAGGTTGAATGTCAAAGCCGCCACGACACCCTGGTGCGCGCCGCAGACGAACGCCGCCAGCGCCTCGCGGCTATTGATTCCGAGGTCACGTCCTGGCAAGCGCGGAAAGTTGCCTCAAGCTCACGGCTGCAACAACTGGACGAACGCCGCCAGTCGTTAGAAGCAGAACTGGCCCGTCTCAAATCCCGTCCCGAAGAAATCGCCACACAACGAAATGAACTTCTGGGGGCCTTGGAAAAAGCCGAAGAGGCCCGCAAAAAACTGGCCGACGAGTTGGCCCTTACCGAAGCTGCCCTGGCCGACGCCGACAGGGCGCTGAGGACGGCGGAAGCGGAACTCGCCTCGGCCCGCGAATCCATGGTCCGCTGCGAAGGCGCCGCCCTACAGGCCAAACAATCCTGCCATGCAATAGCCGAGCGCATTAAAGATCGGCTGGAATGCCGCCCCGACCAGCTATTCGATATTTCCGCCCTCAAGCCCGACGCCGAATTGCCGGACCTGGAAGCCATTGAACGCAAGGTCGAGCGCCTGAACCGCGAACGCGAAACCATGGGGCCAGTAAACCTTCGCGCCGAGCAGGAAGCCGAAGAAATGAGAGAGCAAATCGACACTCTGGTCGCAGAACGTGACGACCTGCTGAAAGCCATCGACAAGCTGCGCCGCGGCATATCGGAACTCAACCGGGAAGGCCGCGCCCGATTGCTGGCCTCGTTCGAGGAAGTCAACCAGCACTTCCAGGAACTGTTCGTCAAACTGTTCGGTGGCGGGAAGGCGCACCTGGAACTGACCGAATCCGACGATCCGCTGGATGCCGGTCTCGAAATCATGGCCAGCCCGCCCGGCAAACGGATGCAGGTATTGTCGCTGCTGTCGGGCGGCGAACAGGCGCTGACGGCCATTGCCCTTCTGTTCGGCGTGTTCCAGACCAACCCGGCGCCGATTTGCGTGCTCGACGAAGTCGATGCCCCGCTGGATGACGCCAACGTCGATCGCTTCTGCTCGATGCTGGAAAGCATGGCCAAAAGAAACGATACGCGCTTTTTGACCATCACCCATCACCGCATGACCATGGCCCGCATGGACCGGCTTTACGGCGTTACCATGGCCGAGCGCGGCGTCTCGCAACTTGTCTCCGTCGATCTCCACCGGGCCGAAGAACTCAGGGCGACGGCCTGATTTTAAGGCTCTGTCCAAGAGGCTGCCTGCATGAGTGAGGAGCACCCCCACCGGGACCTGGAACGACTCGATGATCGGCTTGCTCAAGCCCGTGGCAACGCGGGCCTGACAGGGGCTGGAAAGCAACAAAAAAACACAGCCCCCGGCAACGCACTGGGCCTTGCTTTCCGTATCGGTGTCGAGTTAGTTTCTGCCCTCGCCATTGGCGTTGGCATCGGCTGGCTTTTAGATAGCTGGCTCGGGACCAAACCGTGGTTGATGTTGGTGTTCATTCTGTTAGGGGGTGGCGCCGGTGTTTTGAATGTTTATCGCGTCGCCAGCGGTTTTGGTTACGCTGTCGGGTACCCAAAGGACCAAGGCGCCGGGGATAAAAAGCCTGGCGAGCAGAGTCCAGAGATCGAGGATTAAAGTCGTTGGCCGCAGGTCACAGCCCCCTTTCGCAATTCGAAATCAAACGCTGGGTCCCGATTCAGATCGGTGATTTCGATATTTCGTTTACCAATTCGTCCACCTTCATGGTCTTGACGGTGGTTGCCGTCAGCCTTTTCCTGATTTTGGGGATGCGCAAAAAGGCGCTCGTGCCGGGCCGCTGGCAATCGATGGTGGAACTCAGTTACATGTTCATCGCCAATCTCCTGAAAGACACCGTCGGCAACGAGGGACGGCCCTATTTTCCGTTCGTTTTTTCGGTTTTCATGTTCGTGCTGATCGGTAACCTGTTCGGCATGGTGCCTTACGGCTTCACCTTCACCAGCCACATCGTCGTTACCTTCGTCATGGCGCTGGTGGTGTTCTTGGGCGTGACGGTAATCGCCATTGTTAAGCACAAGCTGCACTTTTTTACTTTATTCATGCCGCCGGGCGTGCCGATGGTCATGGCCCCGCTGCTGGTGCCGATCGAAATCATTTCCTACCTGTCCCGCCCCATTAGCCTCAGCGTGCGGCTATTCGCCAATATGCTGGCCGGTCATACGCTGCTCAAGGTGTTTGCCGGCTTTGTCATATCGCTGGGCATGTTCGGGGTTTTTCCGCTAGCCTTCGTCGTCGCCCTGACCGGGCTGGAACTCGTCATCGCTTTCCTGCAGGCCTTTGTCTTTACCATTCTGACCTGCCTTTACCTCAACGACGCGCTGCATCTGCATTAGCGCATTTTATTTTTTTAACCGTTACCTCGCTTACGAGAACAGAGAAAGGAAGTTACCCATGGATATCGAAGCCGCCAAACTGTTGGGCGCCGGTCTTGCCGTTATCGGCGTTATCGGCTCCGGGATCGGCATCGGCAACATCTTTGCCGCCTTCATTCAAGCCGTCGGGCGCAACCCGTCCGCACAAGCGGCCGTGTTCCCGATGACGATGTTGGGGTTCGCCCTGGTCGAAGCCATCGCGCTGTTCGCCCTGGTCATCGCCCTGGTCATCTTGTTCGGCTAAACCCGCTTCGGCGCCGGTTCTCACCGGCGTCCAAGCTACCGGGACAACAGCATGCCGCAACTGGATTTCACCACGTACCTGCCACAGGTTTTCTGGCTGGTCGTCACCTTCGCCGCCCTTTACCTGATTATGTGGAAGGTCGCGGTGCCGGGGATTGCCGACGTCTTGGAAACGCGCCAGAAGCGCATTGCCGACAACCTGGACAAGGCGGCGGAAGCCAAGAAAGAGGCCGAAGACACCCTGGCCGCTTACGAAAAAACCATGAGCGAAGCCCGCCGCGAGGCCCAGGCGATGATCGTCGAGGCGTCGGCGCAAATTGCCAAGGAAGCGGCCCAACGCGAGGCCAAGCTGGCCCTAGACCTGAACGGGCGCATCGCCCAAAGCGAGGCCGCGATCGACAAGGCGATCGAAGACGCCATGGTTAGTGTTCAGGCCACCGCCATGGATGTCGCTGCGGTCGCCGTCGAGAAACTGACCGGCGATACTCCCGGTGAAAATGATCTCGCCAAGGCTATGCAAGGCGCCATGAACCGCGCCGGGGAGAACAAGCAATGAGCCTGGCGTTTTTGCAAGACCCCACCTTCTGGGTGCTGGTCGCGTTTATTATCTTCGTCGGGGCGACGGCAAAGCCGCTGTTTGGCATGGCCACCGGCGGCCTCGATAAACGGGCGACAAAAATCCGCGCCGACATGGAAGAGGCGGAAAAACTTCTCGACGAAGCCCAAGACCTGCTCGCCGCCTATCAGCGCAAGCAGCGCGACGCCGCCAAGGAAGCCCAGGGCATTGTCGACCACACCAAGGAAGAATCCGAACGCCTGATCCAACTAGGCCGGGAAAAGCTGGACGCCGCACTCGAGCGCCGTGAAAAACTGGTCATGGACCGCATTACCCAGGCCGAAGCCAAGGCGATTGATACGGTCAGGGCGAAAACCGTCGATCTGGCCCTGGGCGCCACCCGCGACTACCTGGCCGGCCATTTCAAAGGCAAGAGCGCCGACGCCCTTGTCGATGCGGCGATCAAGGAATTGCCCGGGAAACTTCACTGAAGCTTCACTGAAACGGCACTAAATTCAAGATGCGCCGCGCCCCGCGCCCTTTTCCACCGCCAACTCATTGATATAAATTATTTATTCTACTTTTTTACGGCATTTTGGCTGAAAAAAATGTACGCATTTGTGGACATTTGTACGCATTGGCGGCTGTTCCAGAGTTATCTGAGAGTTATCCTAGAGCATTTCCGAGTTATTTTGACGCATAGCCGTCGGCGGCAAAGAAGTTTCTACATTCTTCCGGCTTAAACAGATCACAAACATT
>LFEN01000012.1 GCA_001510075.1 Alphaproteobacteria bacterium casp-alpha2 | reverse complement strand
GCCCCCCTGCTTTGAAAGCAAAACCAATAATCAGATTGAATCGTATTCTGACGCGTGTTTCAAGTCCGACAGGCTGCTAGCGGGCGCTACGTCCCGTTGATTGGCGATTTTTGCCGCGTTACCCTTTATCGATACCCGTCGCGTAGGCCGCCGCGTGGGCCGCGTCCCATTGCAAAACATCCTCAAGAATTTCCTGCGTGTGCTGGCCCAGCGTCGGCGGCGCGGAATGGATGCGAACCGGGGTTTGCGAAAGCTTCAGGGGCGAGCCGATGATGCGCTCCCGCCCGATGCTGGCATGCTCGACTTCGACCACCATGTCACGGGCGGCGACCTCGGGCGCTTCCAATACCTCATCGACCGTGCGTAGCGCCCCCGCCGGAAGGCCCGCCGCGTGCAGAACTTCCAGCCAGTCATCTCGGCTCCTGGTTTTTAAAATAGGTTCCATGATCGCATAAAGGGCGACGCGGTTTGCCGCCCTGGCGGCATTGCCGGCGAAGCGCGGATCGTCGGCCATGTCGGCGCGGCCGAGGATGTCTGCCAACTTGCGGAACTGGCGGTCGGCGCCGATGGCCAGAGCCAGCGGATGATCGGCGGTCTCGAATGGCCGGTACGGCACCACGGACGGATGATCGTTGCCGCGCCGCTTGGGCCGCTCGCCGGTCATCAGGTAAGACGCGCCTTGATTGACCAGCAGCGTGATGGCGCTGTCGAGAAGGGCGATGTCGATGTCCTGGCCGTGGCCGGTCTTTTCGCGGTGATACAGCGCCGCCAAAACGCCCGCCACGGCGTCCTGGCCGGCGACCAGATCGGTAATGGCCGCGCCGACCTTCATCGGCGGGTCGTCTTCTTCGCCGATGATGTCCATGATCCCGCTTTCCGCCTGGATCAAAAAATCGTAGCCCGCGCGCGCCGCCATCGGGCCGGTGCGTCCATAGCCGGAAACCGAGCAATAGATCAGGCCCGGGTTGGCTTTGCGCAACTCTTCGGCGCCGAGCCCGTATTTCTGCATCGCGCCCTGGCGCAAATTTTCGATGATGACGTCGCTTTTCAAGGCCAGCGCCCGGGCGATGGCCCGGCCTTCTTCGGTTTTCAAATCAACGACAATGCTTTTTTTGTTGCGGTTGGTGACTTGAAAATAGGCGCTTTCACCGTTCTTGAAGGGCGGGCCGAAATGACGGACGTCGTCGCCTTCGGGGCTTTCCAGCTTGATGACGTCGGCGCCCAGATCGCCCAGCATCATGGCGCACCAGGGGCCTGCCAGGACGCGGGAAAAATCAAGAACCCGGATGCCGTCGAGCGCGCCGGGCATGGATCAGCTTCTTTGGTCGAAGCGTCGACCGACCAGGGCCGAGGCGATATTGATTTTCTGGATGTCGATGGCACCGCCGGCAATGCCCCAGCCCCAGCCGTCGCGCAAGCGCCGTTCCATATCAAACTCCTTGGAATATCCGTAGGCACCCATGACCTGCATGGCGGCGCCGACCACGTCGCGGACCATTTCGTTGGAAAAACACTTGGCCAGCGATGAGTCCAAAATTGACGGCAAGCCATCGGCAGCGTTCTGCGCGGCGCGCCAGATCAGCAGGCGCGAGGCTTCGACGCGCATCGCCATCTCCGCCAGCTTCAACTGCACCGCCTGGAAATCGATCAACGCCTTGCCGAACTGTTTGCGATCCTGAACATAGGCCAGCGCCTCATCCAGCGCCGATTGCGCGATGCCTAAGCACATCGTTGCGTTGCCGCAGCGTTCCAGGTCAAACGCCTGCATCAGGTTCTTAAAGCCGCCTGCCGGGACGATCAGGTTTTCTTCCGCGACCAAGACAGCGTCGAAGAAAATGTCCGCTGACGGCACGCCGCGAAAGCCCATCAGGCGTTCGCGTTTGCCGAAACTGAGACCGGGGGCGTCTTTCTCGACCAGCACGGCGCCGATGCCACGCGCGCCGGGGGCATCGGACAGACGACAATAGACCACATAGGCGTCGGCATGGCTTCCGCCGGAACACCAGCGCTTCTGCCCGTCAATGCGGATTTTCCCGTCGTTGATTGATGCTTTGGTTTTAAGGTCCGTTAATGCCGTACCGGCGTCGGGTTCCGACATGGCGACGGCGACGGTGATTTCCCCGGCTGTTACCTGGGGCACGATGCGCTTGACCAGGGCCGCATTGGCGAAATGCTCGACGGCCCGCACGGGGCCGACCGAGCTTTCAAAAATTGGAAAGGCGACCGCCGGCGAGACCTTGGCGAATTCCTCGAGAACGATCAGCGCTTCCAGATTGCCGAGGCCGAGACCGCCCAATTCCTCGGCCACGTTGACGCCGAGAAATCCCATCTCGGCGTAACGCTTGATCTGGTCCTTGGAAAGCGGCTCGTCGGCATCTTCCAGTTGGCGGGCGATGTCGCGCATTTCGCCTTGGGCGAAGGCGCGGGCGGCGTTCTGTAGCTGGCATTGGTCGTCGGAAAGGCGGAAATCCATCCTTGAGGGTGTCCTGGGTTATTGATTAGGCTCAAAGAACCTTATCCCCGGACCATCCTCAAGGAAATAGAATTTACCCGGCCTTTTTATGCCGCGTTGCGCTGCGAGGGTCCCTTGCGATTGCGACCCTGGCGGCGTTTCGGCTGCTGGCCGTTACGCGGTTTATTGGTATTGCTGGGTGCTTTGTTGCGCTCTTTGTTGCGTCCCTGGCCGCGGCCCTTGCCGCCCCCGTTACCGCGCCCGTTGCCCAGTGCTTTGGGGATCGGCCCGGTGGGTTCATCGCCGATTACCGTCAAGCGGCGCTGGATCAGGCGTTCGATATCGCGCAGATACGCCCGCTCGGCCGGTTCGCAGAACGAAACCGCTTCCCCGCCGGCGCCGGCTCTGGCCGTCCGTCCGATGCGGTGGACATAGCTTTCCGGCTCGTTGGGAAGCTCAAAATTGATGACATGGGTGATGCCGGTGACATCGATGCCCCGGGCCGCAATATCGGTCGCCACCAGAACCCTGGCATGGCCGTCGCGGAACCGTTTGAGGGCGCGTTGGCGCGCCCCTTGGGACTTGTTGCCATGAATGGCTTCGGCGTCGATGCCGCTTTTGCCGAGCTTCTCGGCGACGTGGTTGGCGCGATGCTTGGTGCGCGTGAACACGATCACCCTGGACAGCGCCGGATTATTCATGATGTCAGACAGCAAGCCAATCTTGCCGCCGGCTTCGATGTGATAGATGCTTTGCTCGATGCGTTCGATCGGGGTTGCCTGGGGCGTTACCTCGACACGGATCGGATCAGAGAGAAGCTCGCCCGACAGGTTCGATATTTCGCCGGGCATGGTGGCGGAAAACAGCAAAGATTGGCGTTTTTTCGGCATCGTCTGGATGATCTTGCGAACATCCCGAATGAAGCCCATGTCGAGCATCCGGTCGGCCTCGTCGAGGACAAGGTGCTCGATGGCGCTCATCACCAGTTGGCGCTGGTTCATCAAATCAAGCAGACGGCCGGGTGTGGCGATAACGATATCGACGCCACGCGCCAGGGCATTGCACTGTGGTTTCTGGCTGACGCCGCCGAAGATCACGGTTTGGCGCAAATGCAGATTTTTGCCGTAGGCGTGGAATTCTTCGCCGATCTGTATCGCAAGTTCGCGGGTCGGCGCCAGGATCAAGGCGCGCGGGCTTCTGGGCGCGTTGGCGCCGGAGTGTCCGTGGTTGCGCGAGAGCTGGTGGAGAATGGGCAGCGCGAAGGCCGCCGTCTTGCCGGTGCCGGTCTGGGCGATGCCCAGCATATCGCGGCCCTTGAGAAGTTCGGGGATGGCCTGCGCCTGGATCGGTGTCGGAGTGACATGGTTCCTGGCGAGCAAAGCGCGTTGGATAGGATCGGCCAAGCCGAATCCTGAGAAATTAGTATGAGTCACGTGGGGTATCCTTAAAGTAAGCCCAAAGCGCGGGCGTCATTATTGACGGGCCCGAGCCAAGGCGTTTTTCCTTATTCCGAGCGCGGCCGGAACGGAAAGATTTTTGATTATTGTTCCCGGGAAATGGTGCCGTTGGAAAACGGCGCTTCGCGCAATCGCGAGACAATCTACAGGCGCTAAATGGACTCTTTGGGTCCCGATGTCAAGTTAATCCGTTTTTTTGTCTTCGTTATGGATAGCAAGTGGTCGGATACACCCGGTTGCTTTATGGCGACAATGCCTTAAATTTCTTCTTTCCTAATAATGACGGAACCTAGTAATGACGCTGCCCCTGGAAGGCGTTCGCATCCTCACCGTCGAGCAATATGGCGCCGGCCCCTTCGGCACCATGTGGCTGGCCGATCAGGGCGCCGAGGTAATCAAGATCGAGCAGCCTGAAGGCGGTGATTTCGCCCGTGCCTTGGGGCCGTATTGGTTCGATAACGGCGAAAGCCAGTGGTTCCACGCCTATAATCGCAACAAAAAAAGCCTGACCCTGGATCTGGAAAGCGATCAAGGTCGGCAAGTCCTTTATGATCTGGTGAAATCGGCGGACGCGCTGACGTCCAACCTGCGCGGCGATGTGCCGGAAAAGCTCGGCCTCACGTATGAGCACCTCAAGGCGCACAACCCGAAAATCGTCTGCGCGCATTTGTCGGCGTATGGGCGGCAAGGGCCGCGTGCTGCCTGGCCGGGATTTGATTATCTGATGCAGGCCGAGACCGGGTATTTTTCCCTGACCGGCGATCCCGATCACGAACCGACCCGGTTTGGCCTGTCGGTGGTCGATCAAATGACCGGGCTGGCGCTGGGCTATGCGGCGCTCTGCGGCATTATCCGCGCGCGCGCGTCCGGCGACGGCGGCGATCTGGATGTCAGCCTGTTCGACGTGGCGCTGTCCAACCTGGGCTATCCGGCGATGTGGTACCTGAACAACGGCCACGTGCAGGAACGCCTGGCGCGCTCCGCGCATCCGTCGTTGACGCCGTGTCAGCTCTATAAAACGTCTGACGGCTGGATTTATCTGATGTGCAACAAGGAAAAATTCTGGCCTGCGTTGGCGACCGCCTTAAGCCATCCCGAATGGATTGATGACCCCCGGTTTCTGACGTTCAAGGAACGCTTCGATCACCGGCCGCTGATCCAGGATATGCTGGACGAGGCCTTGTCGGCCAGGACCACGGCGGAATGGCTGGTTGATTTTGCAGGCTCCGTTCCGGCGTCACCGATCCTGGATGTCGCCGAGGCGCTGGATAATCCGTTTGTCAAAGACGAAGGCCGCTTGCAGGATATAGAACTTCCGGGCCACGGCACGTATCGGTATCTGCGCCCGCCGGTGCAGGCGTCAGACCCGGCCCCGGCCCGCCCGGCGCCGAAACTGGGCGAGCATACGGACGATGTCTTGGGCGCGCTCGGTTACGATGCCGAAAGGCTGGCGTCACTCCGCAAAGCAAAGGCGATCTGAATGATGAGCATGACCCTATCTGAAAAAATCATCGCTAAAGCCGCCGGGGCGGAGTCGGTTTCTCCCGGTGAGATCGTCGTCTGCGCCGTTGACCTGGCGATGATGCACGATTCATCCGGACCCAGGCGCGCCGGCAAGTACCTCGACGAGCTGGGCGTGCCGATTTGGGACAAGGACAAGCTGGTCATCATCACCGATCATTACGTCAACGACCCGGACCCCGGCAGTGTGCGTACCCAGGAAATCACGCATCAATGGGTGGCCGACAAGGGGATTGAAAATTTCTACCCCGAACAGGGTATCTGTCACGTCATCCTGCCGGAAAAAGGCCACATCAAACCGGGACTTTTTTGTGTCGGGGCCGACAGCCATTCGACCACGGCAGGCGCCTACGGCGCGTTCATGGTCGGCGTCGGGGCAACGGAAATGACCGGTGTGCTGGCGACCGGGGAAATCTGGGTCCGGGTGCCCGAAACGTTGCGAATCAACGTAACCGGGCGGCTTTCCCCCGGCGTCGCCGCCAAGGACGTAATCTTGAAGCTGTGCGGCCAAATCGGCGTCATGGGGGCGAATTATATGGCCGTCGAATACGGGGGTGACGCCGTCAAGGCGATGACCATGGATGAGCGCATGACCTTGACCAACATGGCCGCCGAGTTGGGGGCCAAAACGGGCATTATCGCGCCCGACGCGGTGACGGTGGAAACGCTGGCTGATTATGGTGCCGACAATGTCGATGTGGAAGCCTGGCAAGGCGACGATGACGCCAAGGTGGCGCGCACCATCGATATCAATGGGGCTGGCCTGGCGCCACAGGTCGCCGCGCCGTCGAACCCGGAAAACGCCGCAGACGTCGCCGCCAGCGCCGGAACCAAAGTCGGTCAGGCCTATCTCGGCGCCTGCACGGGCGCCAAGCTGGATGATTTGCGCATGGCGGCGCAGATCGTCAAAGGGCGGCAGAAGAGTATCAATACACGTTTTTTCGTCGCCCCGGCGACGCACCGCATCCGCGACATCGCTGCCAAGGAAGGCATTTTGAAGATCCTGGAAGACGCCGGCGCCAAAATTCTGCCGACCGGCTGCGGCGGCTGTATTGGGCTGGGGGAGGCTAGGCTGGACGAAGGCATGACCGGCATTTCGTCGACCAACCGCAACTTCGTCGGTCGCGCCGGGCCGGCGACGTCGAAGCTGTATCTCGGTTCCGCCTATTCCGTCGCCGCCGCCGCCATCACCGGCAAAATCACCGACCCCAGAGAACTGCTATGAGCAACATTCAGGGTAACGCCCATGTCTACGGCGACAACATCGACACCGACCAACTGGCGCCGATCAAGTCCTACATGAATATGGAACCCGAAGAAGGCTGCAAGTTCTGCCTTGAGCCGCTCGACCCTGATTTTGCCGGGGCGGTAAAAGACGGCGACATCTTCGTCGCCGGCAACAATATGGGCATCGGCTCGTCGCGTGAACAGGCGCCCATGTTCCTGAAGATGCTCGGCATCCGGGCCGTTCTGGCGAAATCCTTCTCGCGCATTTTCTATCGCAATACGCTGAACTTCGGCCTGCCGGCGCTGGTCTGTGCCGAAACTGATAAAATTTCTAAAGGCGATGTCCTTTCTATCGACCCGCTGGCGGGAACGGTGGAAAACCTGAGCACGCATGAGACCCTTGCTTGCCAGCCGCTGCCAGAACATCTGCTGACCATGATCGCCGACGGCGGCCTGTTGGCCCACCTTGAAAAGAAACTGAAGAAAAGCGCCTGATGCTATGACCCAAATGCCGAAACCGCTAACTCCCGCCGAGGTCAAGGAACGCATTCTTGGCAGCGGAGAATTAGCCTTGATGGACATCCGCGAAGAAGGCACCTTCGGCGACGGCCATCTGCTGTTCGCCGTTCCCATGCCGCTGAGCAGGCTGGAGATGATGGCGTCCGATCTGTTGCCGCGCCAGGGCGTGCCGATCGTGTTGTGCGCCGGCGGGGAGGAAGATGATGATCTTGTTTCCCGCGCCACTGAGCGGCTATCGCGTTTCGGTTATTCGGATGTCTCCTACCTGAAAGGAGGCCTCAAGGCCTGGGCCGACACCGGGTTCGAGGTCTTTACCGGCGTCAACGTGCCGTCGAAAGCGTTCGGCGAATTTATCGAGCTTTGGTACTCGACCCCCCACATTCCGGCCTTGGAATTGCAGGCCATGATGGACCGGGGCGATGATCTGGTGATCGTCGACAGCCGCCCAATGGCGGAATACGAAAACATGTCCGTTCCCGGCGGCATCGACGTGCCGGGCGCGGAACTGGCGCTGCGCATTCACGATATTGCGCCTGATCCGAAAACCACCGTCGTCGTCAATTGCGCCGGGCGCACGCGCTCGATCATCGGCGCGCAATCGCTGATCAACGCCGGCATCCCCAATAAAGTCGTGGCGCTGGAAAACGGCACCATGGGCTGGCATCTGGCCGGGCTGAAACTGGATCAGGGAAAAACCGATTCTTTTTCCGGCGTTTCCGAAAATGGGCTGGAAAAAGCCCTGGCCTGCGCCAAGCGGGTGGCGGAAAATTTCAAGGTGCCGAAAATCGATTTGGGCACTTTGGAGCAATGGCGTCAGGACGAATCGCGCACGCTTTACGTGCTCGATGTGCGCGACGGAAAGGAATACGAGGCCGGGCATCTGACCGACGCCAAACCAGCGCCCGGCGGCCAGTTGGTGCAGGCGACGGACCGCTATGTCGGGGTCCGTGGTGCGCGGCTGGTGCTGGTCGATGATAACGGCGTGCGCGCCACCCTGACGGCGTCGTGGCTGATCCAGATGGGCTGGACCGACGTTCATGTGCTTGTTGACGGGCTGGGGGGCGAGTTGATGGGCGGGCCGCATCTGCCGCGCATCTTCGGCCTTACGGACGGCAGACCGGAATTGGTCAACGCCAAGGAACTGGCGGCGATGATGGTCGGCGGCGGCGCCATCGTCGTTGATCTGGCCGACAGCCGCGAACACCGCAACGGCCATATCCCCGCTAGCCGCTTTGCCATCCGCGCCAACTTGCCGGGCAATCTCGACGCCATTCCGGCCAAGCACAAGATCGTGCTGACCTCTCCGGACGGCATTCTGGCGGCGCTGGCGGCGGTGGATGCGGCTTCCGGCGGGCGTGACGTAAAGGTTCTGCGCGGCGGCACGGCGGCATGGAAAGCGGTGGGCCAACCGCTGGCGACGGGCTTCAAAGACGCCCTCGATGATCCGGTCGATGTCTGGTATCGGCCGTATGATCTGGACGAAGGCAACGAAGACGCCATGAAAACCTATCTCGGCTGGGAAGTCGATTTGACGACACAGGTCGAGCGCGACGGCACGACGGCGTTTCTCGACTTCGGTGCTGCAAAAGGAGCCGATTGATGAAAATTCTCGTGCTTCCCGGTGACGGCATCGGGCCGGAAATTACCGCCGCCGCCATGACCGCGCTTGCGGCGCTGAACGATAAACTTTCCCTGAAGCTGGATTTCAGCCAACGCGCGCTTGGTCTCGAGGCGCTGGCCAAGGAAGGCTCGACTTTGCCCGACAGCCTCATGGACGCCATCAAGGCGGCTGACGGCGTCGTCATGGGGCCGGTCGATACCTACGCCTATCCACCGAAAGAAGAAGGCGGCATCAATCCGTCGGCGACCCTAAGAAAAGAACTGGATCTTTACGCCAATATCCGCCCGTCCCGCGCCCGTCCCGGCGTGCCGGCGCTGACGCCGGATATGGATCTGGTCATTGCGCGCGAAAATACCGAAGGCTTCTATGCGGATCGCAACATGTTTTCCGGTTCCGGTGAATTCATGCCGACGGAAGACGTCGCCTTGGCGGTGCGCAAAATCACCCGCCAGGGCTCGGCCAGAATAGCTCGCGTCGCGTTCGACCTAGCCCAAAGACGGCGCAAAAAAGTCACCGTCGTCACCAAAGCCAATGTCTTGAAAGTATCGGAAGGCTTGTTTTTGGGCGAGGTCCGCAAGGTGGCGGCTGATTATCCAGACGTCGCGCTGGACGAAATCCTCATCGACGCCATGGCGGCGATGCTGGTGCGCACGCCGGGCGCCTTTGACGTCGTCGTCACCACCAACATGTACGGCGATATCCTGTCCGACGAAGCCGCCGAGCTTTCCGGCGGGCTGGGTCTCGGCGGTTCCGTCAACGCCGGCGACGATCACGGCATCGCCCAGGCCGCGCACGGCTCGGCCCCCGATATCGCGGGCCAGGGCATCGCCAACCCGACGGCGCTGATGGTGTCCGCCGCCATGCTGCTGGAATGGCTGGGTGGCAAACATGGCCGCGATGATCTGATCGAAAGCGCGGCTGTTTTTAATGCCGCCATCGACAAGGTGCTGGCCGATCCCGCCAACCACACGCCTGATCTGGGCGGCAAGGCGAATACAGCCGATGTCGGTAATGCGGTGGCGGCGGAAATCGGGGGGTAGGGCGCGGTTATTTTTTTTCGTGTTCCGCGATGGCTTTTAGCACCTCGTGAAAACTTTCCGGCGCGGTGTCGCCGAATTTTTCCTTCAAGCCCTGATCGGTGGCCCAATGCAGGCGTTTCGCCGTTGCCGCCGACATCATCGGCTCGATGCCCAGCGCTTTCAGTGTTTCGGCGACTTCTTCCATTTCGTGCGCCCGGCGCTCGCCGTGGATGGCGGTGCGGCCGATCAGGTGGGACGCCAGTTTGTTCCAGTCGATGCCGGGATAGCCGTCGGCGATGGAATCCAGCACCCGGTCGGCGACCCCATAGCGGTCGGCACCCAGCACACATTCCTGAAACAATGCCTCCATGCCCTTGACCATGATGGAGCGGAACATTTTGAACGCCGCCGCACGGCCGATTTCCGGGCCGAAGTCTTCCAGCGCCATGCCAAAGGGTTTCATTAATTCGATCAATGCCGGTGCGGCTTGCCCACCCAGCAGCATCGGCACCTTGTGGCCGTAGCCCGGCACGCCGGCCATGACGGCGGCTTCGACAAAACGCGCCCCGGTGTCCGTGATCACCTTGCCGACGGCGATCTTGGTTTGCGGCGAGATGGAATTGATATCGACATAAAGGTGCTGCGGGGTCAGGTAGGGGGCAGCCTCCCTGGCAACATTGAGGGCGACGGCCGAGGTGACGGCGGCAAAAACAATGTCGGCTTCAGCCAGCAGGCCTTGCAGAGAAACCGCCATAGCAACCCCGTTTGGGGCGGGCCGCTCCCGGATGTCAAAGGCGGTCATCCCGGTGGCGCCCTCACTTGCCAAGCCTTCGGCGATACAGGTCGCTGCTTCGCCAAAACCGATGAAGCCGATTTTCATTGCGCAGCCGCTTGTGAAGAGGCGATGGCCGAAATCGCGCCCAGGTCGGCTGTCTTATCGAGCCGCCAAAGGGCGTCCAGCAATTCCGCCGCCCTACCATCGCCGAGAACAGACCCCGTCAACTCAAGAAATTTTTCCGCCAACTCGTCGTCGGTGAGCGGGTTGTCCGGGTCGCCCTTGCGGGTCGGGGCATAGTGTTCAAACGTTTCGCCGTCGGTGGTTTCGATGCTGATGTTGGCGGCTCGGCGTTTGGGGAACTGGGCGTCGAGCTCGGCATCGACGCTAACCTCGACCTTGTTGATGAGCTGGCGAAGGTCCTTATCTTTAAGCAGTTCATCCGAGAACGCCTCCATCCTGACACGCCCGGTGCGTAATGCCATGGCGGCGACGTAGGGCAGGGAGAACTTGGCTTCGAAGATGGTTTGGGGGTTTGTGTTGCCGCAAATCTCCAGGGCTTTTTGGAAGCTGGCCGCGTGGATGCGCTTGACGTTGTCCGGCGTCAGGTTGTGCTTGGCTCGAAGCGCCAGCACCCCGTCGATGGCGGCATGGGTGTGGCCGCAGGCAGCGTGGTTTTTGAACGTAGTGCGGATAATGGTGAAGGATTTGCCTAAATCATCGGCGGCGGTCTGCCAATCCGGATCTTTGCACATGGCGGCGCCATAGCCACGCTCGCCTTCCAGAATATCGAGCGCGCCGGTGACGCCTTGTTCCGCTGCCAGGGCCAGCTTGACCCCGGTTTCCGCCGCGTGACCGGGATGCAGCGGCTTGGCCATAGCCTCGGCGCGAAACGCCTGTTGCAGACCGGCGGCCAGCGTTCCCGCATTGGCCATGGCGTGCGCCGTCTTCTCGCCATCAAGGCCTAAAACCGCAGACGCCGCTGCGGCTGCCCCAAAAGTACCAATAGAACCGGTGGTGTGCCAAAATTCGTAATGCGCCGGGTTGACGGCAACGGCCAGGCGGTTGGATGTCTCATAACCCGCAATGACGGCGCGGATCAAGGCGTCACCGTTTTTGCCCTTTGCCTGGGCCAACGCCAGGGCTGCGGAAATTACCGGGGCGCCGGGATGGTAAAGCCCGTCGCGAAAAATGTCGTCGAATTCGATGGTGTGAACGGCGGCACCGTTGATCAGGGCGGCGGTGCGGGCGTCGCTGGTTTTGCCGGACGGATACAAAACTGCTTTGCCGTGTCCAATGCTGTCGGCATAGGCGTCCATCATCATCGTCGCCGGTGCCACGATGCCGCCGCAGATGGTTGACGAGAACCAGTCGATAATGGCGCGCTTGGCCGCGTGGCGCGCGTCTTCGGGAAGCTCGGCGGAAACGACCGAGGCGGCATAATCGGCGAAACGCTTGATGATCATCCGGTCTGCCTCCTAAAACTGCACTTCGTACGGTGCCATCACCATGGCGGTGGCTGCAGTATCGGCTTTCGGCTTTTGTTTAGGTGAAGGCACTTTCTTGGTTTCCTCGGGCTTGGTTTCCTCGGGCTTGGTTTCCTCGGGCTTGGTTTCCTCGGGCTTGGTTTCCACGGGTTTTAAAGATATCGTATTAAATTGTATACAATTCCCCAGCGGCGGAGCCAATCACTACAATAGGAATACCCTGTGGATAAAACACGCGAAACCGAAGTAATCATCGTTGGCGCCGGTAATGCGGCGCTGACAGCGGCGTTGGCGGCGCGCGAACAAGGCGCCAAAGTGCTGGTGCTGGAACGCGCACCCTATGACGAGCGCGGCGGCAACAGCCGCTATACCGCCGGCGCCATCCGCTTCGCCCATAACGGTCTCGAAGACCTGCTGAAAGTGATGCCGGACCTGAACGAGGACGAAAAGAAAAACACCGATTTCGGCACCTACACGCGCGACGAATATTTCGACGACATGTTCCGCATGACGCGCTATCGCTGCGACCCGGACCTGGCCGAGATGCTGATCGACAATAGTTTGGATACCCTGATCTGGATGGGCTCGAAAGGCGTCAAGTTTCAGCCGTCTTACGGCCGCCAGGCGTTCAAGGTCGATGGGCGGTTTAAATTTTGGGGCGGGCTGTGCCTGGAAACCTGGGGTGGCGGGCCGGGACTGGTCGATGCGCTGCTCACCGCCATTGAAGACGCCGGCATCGACATTCTTTATGGCGCCCGGGCGTTGGAGCTGATTACCAAAAACGGCGAGGTCAACGGCGTCGTCGCCCGGCAAGGCAACGATATTTTCGACATCAAGGCGAAGGCCGTGGTGCTGGCGTCGGGCGGGTTCGAGGCCAACACCGAATGGCGCACGCGCTACCTCGGCCCCGGCTGGGATTTGGCCCCGGTGCGCGGCACGCGGTTTAATACCGGCGACGGCATCAAAATGGCGCTCGATATCGGCGCCATGTCGACGGGCAACTGGTCGGGCTGTCACGCCGTCGGCTGGGATCGCAACGCCCCGCCGTTCGGCGATTTAGCCGTCGGCGACGGCTTCCAGAAACACAGCTATCCGTTGGGTATTATGGTCAACGCCACCGGCAAGCGCTTCGTCGACGAAGGGGCGGATTTCCGCAACTACACCTATGCCAAGTACGGCCATGAAATTCTCCGCCAACCGGGGCAATTCGCCTGGCAGGTGTTCGACTCAAAAGTCACCGATTTGCTGCGCGACGAATACCGCATCCGGCAGGTAACCAAGGTCACGGCCGACAGCATCGAGGAACTAGCGGGAAAACTGGAAGACGTCGATGCGGATGCGTTCGTCAAGGAAGTCGCCGCCTTCAACGCCGCCGTCAGGACCGACGTTCCGTTTGATCCCTCGGTCAAGGACGGGCGCGGCACGACCGGCCTGGAGGTGCCGAAATCCCACTGGGCCAACCCGCTGGATACGCCGCCCTATGAGGCCTACGCCATTACCTGCGGCATCACCTTTACCTTCGGCGGGCTCAAGATCACCACCGAGGGCCACGTTATCGACGACGACGGCATGCCTATTGCGGGCCTCTACGCCGCCGGGGAACTGGTCGGGGGATTGTTTTATTTCAATTATCCGGGCGGCACCGGCCTGATGTCGGGCGCCGTGTTCGGCCGCGCCGCCGGCGCGTCGGCGGGCCGGGCGGCGACGGGGTAGGGGGTCTGTTGGGCGCTGCCTTATTCTTCAGGGGGCTCTTCGCCGGGCCACACGGACTGTTTTTTGGAAGGTTTGCTGCCTTCCCCGGCGACCTCGCCGTCATCTCCCAACTTTCTGGTTTCGGTTTTTTCCATCTTGGCTTCCTGCCGCGCGGCTTTCTTGGCGGCCTTTGCCTTCTGGCGTTCCATGCGTTCGAATTTGTAGTTGGGCTTGCGGGGCATATTTATCCTTTATGTCAGCCCGAGCCGATACATTAACCGGACGAACCTCTGTTGCCGGCTACCGGATGGGGCCGGTACCCAGATAATGAAGGCGCTCCAGGCGGGGAACGTCAGTCGGAGACGACCAGATTTTCCGCCGAGGATTTGCCGTCTTGACCGGGCACGAGTTCGAATTCGACTTTTTGCCCTTCGTTGAGTGTCGTCAGACCCGCCCGTTCGACGGCGGAAATGTGAACGAAAGCGTCCTTGGAGCCATCGCCCAGCTCAATAAATCCATATCCCTTTGTCGGGTTGAACCATTTTACAGTTCCGGTAGCCATTTCGTGTCTCGTCCTTTCGAAAGCATGTAGTTAGCGCAGACCACCGTAATGTGAGCAGTCAGGGCGTTTTGTGCAAGAAAAATCGGCCCTGGGATGGTCCTGGGATGGCCCTGTGGCGGGGGCGGGAAGGCAAACGTTCCTTGATAAATCAAGTCTGGGGGATGACAAGGCCGGGGGACTTAGGGACGGGGGGAGCCCTCAGCACCCTTTAAATTCAGGCTTGCGCTTTTCCATGAAGGCTTTGCGGCCTTCCTGGTAGTCGTCCGAGGCGAAGCAGTCGTCGACGACTTTCTGGCAGAGATCGAGATCGCGCGCATCCGTATCCTTGAAGATTTCATTGACGACGGTCTTCGCCGCCAGCACCGTCAGCGGCGCGTTGCCGGCAATGGTTTTTGCATAGTCGTCGACATAGGCCGCGACCTCACCGGGCGGCAAGACCCGGTTGACCAGACCCATATCGTAGGCTTCCTGGGCATCGAACTGGCGCGCCGTGAAGAAGATTTCCTTGGCCGCCGCCGGGCCGACCTGATCGACGAGAATTTTCAAGCCCTTTATCTTATAGCCCAGCCCGAGCTTTGCCGCCGGCACGGCGAAGCGGGAATCCGCAGCGGCGATGCGCAAATCGCAGCACATGGCGACGCCGAGCCCGCCGCCGACGCAAAAACCGTCGATCTGGGCGATCAACGGTTTTTTGGCATCGACAAGCGCGTCAGTGGCCAGGCCGACGGCTTTGTCATAGATGGCGACGGCGTCCTCGCCGGATCGTTTTTTGGCGAATTCGGAAATATCGGCGCCGGCGGAAAACGCCTTGCCGCCCGCGCCCGCCAAAACGATGACCCTGACGCCATCGTCGCCCGCAAAATCTTCCAGCACCACGGGCAGCCCGCACCACATCTCGTAGGTCAGCGCGTTGCGCCGGGCCTGATTGTCGAAGGTAATGCGGCCGACGCCGTCTGATTTATCGATGACAAGCTGATCGGTAACGGTTTCCATGATGTCTTTCCGCAATTTATTGGTTGTTTCCTGGTTGGCATTGTTGTCCCATAAAATGCTTCAGGCAAACACAATATCGCTTTAGGAAATACCCTTGATCGCAGCCATCGAACGCCTGACGGGTTTGGAGCGCAAAAACCAGGGAACGGTTTTTCTGGTCGGCTTCGGCCATGGCGGCACGCATTGGATCATCGGCTCGATCTATGTGCTGTTGCCGTTTATCCAACGTGATCTGGGACTGAGTTATACGTCGCTCGGCGTCCTGTTCATGATTTTTCATTTCTCCGCCTTCGCCGCCAATTTCGGCAGCGGCCTGCTGGTCGATGTGACCGGACGCCGGGTGGTGCTGATGGTTGCCTCTCTTTGCATCGGGGCGGCGGCGTTTCTGGCTTTCGGCTGGGCCAAAGGCATAACGTATCTCTCCTTGATGATGGTTCTGGTCGGCGGCACCAACAACCTGTGGCATCCGCCGGCAATTTCCTATCTGTCCGGCCTGTTCCCGAAAAGCCGGGGCTACGCTCTTTCCATCCATGCCTTCGGGGCCAGTTTCGGTGATATCGCTGCCCCGCTGGCGGTCGGCGCCATGCTGGTGTGGTCGTCGTGGCAGACGACCGCCATCTTCAGCGCGCTGCCGGTGTTTTTGATCGCCGGCCTGATCGGGGTTCTGTTGCTGTCCCGCGACTTTATTACCGGTGATTTGAATAATGAAACCGGGGAGCAAAAACGCGGCCTCAGTTTCCAGGAGTATCTCGACGGTATGCTCGCCATGGTTCGTGACCGGGGCGTGCTTGGTCTGGCGATGATGGCCGGGGTCCGCAGCATGGCGCAAAGCGGCCTGTTGCTGTTCATCCCGCTTTACCTCGCCAATGTGCTCAAGGTGGGGCCGACCATCGTCGGGGTTGGAATCGCTGCGATGCAGTTGGGTGGCATGATCGCCGCCCCCCTTGCCGGCACCTGGTCCGACCGCATCGGCCGACGCCCGGTGGTGCTGGCGGGGCTGTCGGGATCGACCGTGATGATCGCCGCGCTCACCCTGGCCGGGAACGAGGCCCTGTTTATCGCCGGCATTTCGGTCCTGGGCTTTCTGCTGTTCGCGGTTCGCCCGGTGATCCACAGCTGGATGATGGATTTGACGCCGCCCAACATGGCTGGCAGCGCCACCAGCGTCATGTTTGGCGCGCAGTCGCTGTTGTCCATGGCGGCACCCCTTGCCGGCGGGATGATCGCAGATGCCTGGGGATTGCCGGCAGTGTTTTACGCGCTGGCGGCGGTGATGCTGGTCGCCAACGTGCTGGTTTACCTGTTGCCGCATCATGACCCTGGCCATGATGCGGGTGAAAGCAAAAGCCTATGAAACCGACCCTGATTGCCGGCCTCACGCACACGCACCGCTTTAGCGTCACCGAGGCCAAGACGGTGCCTAACCTGTACCCGGAATCGCCCGATTTCGTCGCCATGCCCAAGGTGTTCGCCACCGGGTTCATGGTCGGGTTCATCGAGTGGGCGTGCCTGGAGCTGATGAAGCCGCACCTGGACGAGGGCGAGGGCAGTCTCGGCGTCCATATCGACGTCGATCACCGCGCGGCAACGCCACCGGGCATGGAAGTCACCGCCGACGTTGAGGTGACGGCGGTCGATGGCCGCAAGGTCAGCTTCCGGGTTACGGCGCGCGACGAGGTCGAGGTCATCGCCGAGGGCACGCATCGTCGCTTCATCGTCGATTGGGACCGCTTCAATGCCGGGCTTGTGGAAAAGGTTGGGGTCTAATTATAAAGCCCCTTTTGCCGCATCCGCCATAACAGCAGATCAAGGCGGTCCTGGCCGTAGAAAGGCTCGCCATCGAAGACCATCACCGGCACCCCCCAGTGTCCCGAGGCTTCGTGGGCGAGGGCGTTTTCTTCCAGGGCGGCGTCGTATTTTTGTGGCGCGGCGACAATGTCGCGCTCCAGCTTTTCCGGGTCGAGCCCGGCCTGGGTCATGGCCTTGGCCAGATGATCGCCCTCATACCAGTTATCGACGGTACCGTCCCACAGCATGCGTGAAACGTGGTCGAGGAATTCCAGGCCCTTATTTCCCCCTGGGCCTGCCATGACCGCCGCCATCCCCAAGCGCGTGATGCGGTGAACGTACGGTTGCTCCGGCGCGATGGCGCTGGTTTGCATGTCCATCTGGATGGGATCGGGGTTGGGTCTTTTGAAGGGAATGCCCAGGAATTCGGCGACGCGGTGGCTGTCTTGCGTGTGATAGGGCCGATACAGCGGGTTGGTGTTCTTGAAAAAATCCGGCTTACGTATGGCAATGGGATAGATCGGCCGCACGTTGACGCCGACGCCCAGATCTCGGTGCATATCGAGGATACGGTCCAGCGCCAGATAGCAATACGGGCTGCGGAACGACCAGAAAAGATCGAAAGAAAAAACCACGCTCAATCCAAGCCCATCAGACCGGCGGTGGCGTTGATCAGGGGGCTGTCAGGTTCGGCCAGTTCTCCCAAAATAGTGAAATGGTTCATTTCCGGCACCACCATCAGCGAACAATCGACGCCCGCCTGCTGCCACATTGGCGCGAATTCCTTGCTTTGGCGGAGGAACTCGTCCGTCTCGGCGCCGCCGACGGCGACGATGAGCGGCGCATCGGTGGCGGGTGTCAGGTTGATCGGTGAATAGGCAGCAACGTCTTCGGCGGAAAAGCCCAGGGTTTCCTGCATGAAGCCGAGGCGGATCGGTTCCAGATCGTAGATACCGCTGATGGCGCAACCGCTTTTGACCAGCTCAGTGGGCAAATTGTCAGCGAACGATGGCCAGTCGGTGGCCATCATCATCGCCGTCAAATGACCACCGGCAGAATGACCGGAAACATGAATGTTGTTCTTGTCGCCGCCGAAAGTGGCGGCGTTGTCATAGGCCCAGGCGATGGCGGAACGGCATTGGCGCACCAACTCGGTCATATCGATGGACGGGATCAGGGCGTAATTGACGATGATGAGGGCGCTTCCCCTGGCAGTCAGTCCCCCGGCCAGAAAGCGAAAGTCGTTTTTGTGGCGGGAAAACCAATAGCCGCCATGCAGGAAGACGTTGATCGCTATTCCATCATCGGGGCCGGCGTCTTCCGGCAGATAGATATCGAGCGTTTCTTCGGCGCTGGCGCCGAAGGCAACGTCGAGGCGGGTCTGGACTTTTGCCAGCACGGCCTCGGCCCCGGCGGCGCGGACCCGATAGATTTCTTCGTGGTCTGGCACGTGGCTGCGGTTGTCGTACTGGGAATCCAGTTCGGCCTGGGCGTAGTCCCTGAAGACGGTCATTCCCCCGGTCATTCCATCTTCACCATGACGTGCTCGCGGTAATGCGGGCGTTCCTGCAGGCATTGGTAATAGGCTTCGAGGCGGGGCAGCGCCGGGCGCTCGACATCCAGTGTGAACCAGCGGTTGACGGAGCAGCCGAGCGGAATATCGCCCATGCTTGGCTCGTCGCCGATGATAAAGGGCGTGTTTTCCAGGTGCGTATCGACCAGACGCCAATATTCCGCCGCCTGACCTGCCGCCTTTTCCATGGCGTCGAGGTCTCGGTCTTGCGGCTCGGTGCGGATCAGACCCCAGAAAATGACCGTCATCGGCGGGTGCAGGCGGGTCAAATACCAGTCCATCCACTGGTTGGCGAGGCCGCGGCCTTTTAAATCACCCGGATACCAAGGCGTGCGTCCTTCGCGTTCACAAAGGTAGCGCACGATGGCTTGCGATTCCCATAAGATGAGATCGCCATCTTCCATGGTCGGGACAAGGCCGTTGGGGTTTTTCGCCAGATATTCCGGCGTGTCGTTGCCGCCGAACTTGCCGCCGATGTCTTCTCGTTCAACGTTTATGCCCAACTCCGCCGCACACCACATAGCTTTTTGCACGTTGATGGATGACGCGCGGCCTAAAATTTTTAGCATGCTTCCCCCTGATGCAGGATTCTAGGTTACCTTGGCGCTGAATTTGTAGCCGCAGCCGATGACGGTGGTAATGATCGTGGGTTTTTTCGGATTTTTTTCAATTTTCTTGCGCACCCGGCTGACCAATACGTCAATCAGGCGGTCGGTCGGGGCATCGGAATCCTGGCTCACGGCGTCGAGAAGATAATCGCGGCTGAGCACCCGGTTGGGGGCTTTCACCAGGGCCGCCAAAAGATTGAATTCAGCCCGTGTCAGTTCAATTTTTCTATCCCCGGGTCCGCTCAGGTTGTGGCCGCCGGTATCCAGGGACCAGCCTTCGAACTGGAAAAACTCCGTCTTTTCCCGCAAGGCCTCATCGCTGCCGCCGCCTTCCGCCCGTCCCAGAATGTTGCGCACCCTCAAGACCAGTTCCTCCGGGTCGAAGGGCTTGGTCAGGTAGTCATCGGCGCCGATCTCCAGCGCCGCCAAACGGTCCTTTTGATCCTTGCGCGCGGTAACGACGATGATCGGCAGAGAAGACCGGGCGCGGACCTGGCGGGCCAGCACCAGACCGTCTTCGTCCGGCAGGCCAAGGTCCAAAAGCACCAGGTCAATGGTTTCTGAATCGATGCAGGCAAGCATCTCCTTGCCGTTGGCGGCCAAGCTGACGTTGAAACCGGCGTTTTGCATATAGGCCGCCAGCAGTGACTGGACCAGTTCGTCATCCTCGACAATCAGCAGATGGTTACTCATTTTTCTGGGCTCGAAAAAATTAAAAACTGTTTAATTTCAGTGCATTGTGGCGCCAGCAATCTTCTATCCATTATCGTTACATCTTTTCACATGGCGTTCAAACACCATTCATTCAAGCGCAACACCGGTCCTTTAAAAAACTAGTTAACGGATGAGCCAAGGCCGAAATTCAAGCGACCGAAAACGAAAGAGGTAGTCATGTCAAACGCCAGTAAAAAAACGGCCAAGCCTTTCGGGCCTAAGATTTTTAATTGTGCCGGTGCGCCCTCTGTAACGTATCTGGCGCCAATCGAGGGCGCGGTTGCCCATTTGCCTGCCGGATACCCGCTGAGAAAGGCGGATTTCATCCGCAAGAATGAGCATCTGATCATTCAGGCTTCGGAACAGTCCGAGGTTCTGGTTCCCCGGTTCTTCTCCGGTGGCGGCGTTGAAGTGTCCCGTCATATGGTGCTGTTGATGTCTAATCTGTCGCACCGGGTTGAAAAGGCCTTGGGCGTCCTGGCAAACCCTGCGGGCGATTAAGATTGCCCTTATTCTGCCCTTATTTTGCCCTTATTTTGCCCTGGGGTTGCCCCAATCAATGTCATAATGGAGATTGGTCCATCGCAACCGGCTGAGGAGCAATCATGCAAAAAACATTTCTGGTAATGGCATTGATCTTGCCAATGGCTTTCGCGCCTGTGGCCTTTGCGGGCGCTGACACGAAACCGGAACCGGCCAGCCCGTCTGAAATGATCAGCGAGGCGACGCGGACGATCCTCAAGGCTTTTGAGATTATGATGCGCTCCATTCCCCAGTACGAAGCGCCCGAAGTGCTTGAGAACGGCGACATTATCATCCGCCGCAAACACCCCGAACCCAAGAAGCCGGCGCCCAATGAGCCGCCTTCAAAAACCAGGACCTAATTTTCTCCGTAGAGGTTCAAGCCCACCGGGTTCAGGTAGCCCATGGCCAGCAATAGTTGGTAAACGGCCAGACGTTCGTCATAGGAAGCCGACGTGAAGTTGATCTGGGCGTTGTTGACCTCGTTCTCGGCGTCCAACACGTTGATCACCGTTTCCTTGCCGGCCGAGCGCAGCTTTTGGCGCGAGGAAAACACCTCGGACGCAATGTTGACCGCGTTTTCCAGCAGTTCCAGCCGTTGTCTGGCGGTCAGCAAGGCCCGCCAAGCCAGCCTGGTCTGTTCGATCACCTTCCTGGAGGTGAAATCATGGGTGTCCTTGCTGGCGCCCAGATTGAATGACGCCTGGGACATCAGGTTGCGGGTGGAAAAGCCGGAAAAAATGTTCCAGCTGGCGCGCGCGAACACCGAATAATCACGCTTCACCCCGATCACGGCGCTGGCGTGCTTTTCGAAATTGTACTGGCTTTCAATGTCGAGCGTCGGATAAAGCTCGGCCAGGACGGTGCGTTTGCGTTCGCGCGCGACTTCGATGCCGACGCTGGTATTGCCCAACGCCGGATTGTTGACCAGCGCGATATCGAGCGAGCGTTCCAGGTCGGAGGGCACCATTTCAACCGGCGGCACCGGGTCCATCATGCCGTCAATGTCGGGGGGGTGGTTGAAGGTCTGGATATACCGGGTGATGGAGTCCTCAAGCGCGCCCTGCAGGGACACCAGGCGTTCTTTGGCAACCTGCAAGCGCGACTTCGCCTGCAAGACATCGACGGCAACGCCGGAACCCCGTTGCACCCGTTCATCTTCCAGATTGAGCTGCTGTTGGATGGTGGCTTCGTTTTCCCGGGCCAATTCAATCAAGCGTTTTTGCCTGAGCAGGTTGACGTAGGCGTTGATGCCTTCAAACACGGTGTTTTGGCGCGTCCCTTCCAGCGTCATTTGCGCCAGTTCCTTGTTGAGCCGCGCGGTGCGGACCTGGGACGTGGTCAAAAACCCGTTAAACACGTTTTGCGTAATCGTCATGTTGGCGGACTGTGGCGTTCGCGAAGAGTGTTTGCCTTCCTGGCCGTCGCCCTGGGCGCGTTCCGACGGGCTGTCGATGACTTCCTGGCCGACATTGGCGGAGACCGAAACCTTGGGATAGAAATCGGAACTCGAGCGCTTGACCTCCTGGCGCGATGCCTCGACGCCTTTTTCGGCAGCGTGGATATTGGGATGGTCGAGAAGCAACCCCGCCAGTTCTTTTTCCAGGGTGTCGGCATAAGAACTTCCGCCCCCAGCCAAGGCTGTTGCCAAACCGGCGATCAGGACAAAAGCGGCAGTTTTAATTGCTGAATTCAACACGTCAACGCCCGAAAAATACCCCTCAACCAGGGCAATCGGTTGAGTCTAACGGCAACGGAATCGGTGGTCAAACGTCAGCAGGGCTTAAAGGCGCAGAAAACCGGGACTTTTGGGAGAAACACTGGGGTTTGTCGGCTTTCATGGCTACCATATCATCGAAAAAAAAGACCAAATCGCTACAAGATATAGGGGGTGAGCCCTGCCCCGATTCGGCCCCGGCTCATTTTAATTCCCCGAACCCACCCCCACCGGGCGTCTCAATCACGAACACATCGCCGGGGTTCATGTCGGTGCTGGCGGTGGCGCCCAGTTCCTGGACCGTGCCGTCGGCGCGCTCGACTCTGTTGGTCCCGGTCATGCCGTCGCCGCCGCCGTCCAGACCATGCGGGGGAATTTTCCGATGCTCGGACAAAATCGCCGCCGTCATCGGTTTGAGGAACCGAATGCGACGGATGGTGCCGTCGCCACCTGAATGCCGGCCGCGCCCGCCCGATCCCCGGCGGATGGAAAAACTTTCCAGCAATACCGGGAACCGCCATTCCAGAACCTCCGGGTCCGTCAGGCGGGAATTGGTCATGTGGGTCTGCACTGCCCCGGTGCCGTCGAAATCCGGCCCGGCGCCCGAGCCGCCGCAAATGGTTTCGTAGTACTGATAGGCATCGTTGCCGAAGGTGAAGTTGTTCATCGTCCCTTGCGACGCCGCCAATATCCCGAGCGCGCCATAGAGCGCGTCGGTGACGCATTGTGACGTTTCCACATTGCCGGCGACGACGGCGGCGGGATAGCGCGGGTTCAACATCGATCCTTCGGGGATGATGATGTCCAGCGGTTTCAGGCAACCGCCGTTCAGGGGGATGTCATTGTCGACAAGGGTTCTGAATACATACAGAACGGCGGCCTTGCAGACGGCGGCCGGCGCATTGAAATTGTTTTTTGTCTGCGCCGACGTGCCGGTAAAATCGATGCTGGCGCGGCGTTTTTTGGCATCAATGGATATGCTGACTTTAATCTCGGCGCCGTTGTCCATGGTGCAGGTAAAAGATCCGTTTTCGAGAACGTCGAGCACCCGGCGTACGGATTCCTCAGCATTGTCCTGGACATGTTCCATGTAGGCCCAGACCACGTCGAGGCCGAAGTGATCGACCATTTGGCGCAATTCCCGCGCACCTTTTTCGTTGGCGGCGATCTGGGCGGCGAGGTCGGCTAGGTTTTGTTTCGGGTTGCGGGCGGGGTAGGGGCCGCTGCCCAGCAACTCCAAAATTTCCTTTTCGCTCAGGCGTCCGCCCTGGGCCAGCAGGAAGTTGTCGATCAATACTCCTTCTTCATCAACGGTTTGGCTGTCGGGCGGCATGGAACCCGGCGTGATGCCGCCGATGTCGGCGTGATGGCCGCGCGAGCCGACATAAAAAAGAATTTCCCCGCCCGCATCATCGAACACCGGGGTGATGACGGTAATGTCCGGCAGATGGGTGCCGCCGTTGTAGGGCGCGTTCAGGGCATAAACGTCGCCCGGCTTCATGGTGCCCTTGTTATTGTCGATGACCGCCTGGATGCTTTCGCCCATGCTTCCCAGATGCACGGGCATGTGCGGCGCGTTGGCGATCAGGCCGCCGATCGAATCGAAGACGGCGCAGGAAAAATCCAGCCTCTCTTTGATGTTGACCGAATAAGACGTATTGGCCAGCGTCGCCCCCATCTGTTCGGCGATGGACATAAACAGGTTGTTGAAAATTTCCAGCATCACCGGGTCGGCGTCGGTGCCGATGGCGTGATCATTGTCGCGTTCTTCGGCGCGGCTCAGCACCAGGTGGTTGCGGCCCGTCAATTCCGCCCGCCAGCCGGCTTCGACGACGGTGGTGGCGTTGGCTTCTATTATAAGCGCCGGGCCGGATATGCCGTCGCCCGGCAACAGGGCGTCCAGTTCATAGACCGGCGTGTTGCGCCACAAACCATTTGTATATACACGTACTATCTCATGCGGCTTCAGTTCGGCGGTCCCGGCAAGGCTCTGGATTTCCGGGTCTGTCACCGTTGCCGATGCGCCGATGGCTTCGACGGAGAGCGCTTCGATGACATACCCGCGCTCGGGCGCCTGGAAACCAAACCGCATAAGGTGGCGTTCTTCGAAGGCGGCGAGCATCGCTGCCCTTGCGCCCAAATCAACGATCAAGGCCGTGTCGGTGCCGGCGTAGCGGATGTGCGCCTTGCCGATGATTTCGGTGTCATCCATGGCGATACCCTGATCGGCCATCTCGCCTCTGACTTCGGCCTCCAGTTTTTTCAGGATGACGGCCAGGCCTTCCAGGGCGTCGTCGTCCAGGGGGCTTTCGACGGCGTGCTCCCTGATCGCGCGGACATCGGCCAGCCCCATGCCGTAGGCGCTGAGCACCCCGGCGAAGGGGTGAATGAATACCCGGCGCATGCCCAAGGCGTCGGCGACCAGACAGGCATGCTGCCCGCCGGCGCCGCCGAAACAGTTCAAGGTGTATTCGGTGACGTCATAGCCCCGTTGTACGGAAATCTGCTTGATGGCGTTGGCCATGTTTTCAACGGCGATTTTCAGGAATCCTTCCGCCACTTCTTCCGGGGTTTTAGTCTTGTCACCAATCGTCTCCGCCAATGCCTCGAATTTTTCCCGGACAATATCTTCATCCAGCGATTGTTCGGCCGCCGGCCCGAAGACATGGGGGAAATGCTGTCCTTGAATTTTGCCGACCATGATGTTGGCGTCGGTCACCGTCAGCGGCCCGCCGCGGCGATAGCTGGCCGGCCCCGGATCGGCGCCGGCAGAACCCGGCCCGACCCGGTAACGCTGGCCGTCGAAATCGAGGATCGATCCGCCCCCGGCGGCGACGGTGTGAATGCGCATCATCGGCGCCTGCATGCGCACGCCGGCGACGGTGGTATCGAAGGCGCGTTCATAGTCGCCGGCAAAATGCGACACATCCGTCGATGTGCCGCCCATATCAAACCCGATGACCTTGTCGAACCCGGCCATCGCCGCCGTGCGGACCATGCCGACGACGCCGCCTGCCGGGCCGGACAGGATGCTGTCTTTGCCCTGAAACAATCTGGCGTCCGTGAGCCCACCGTTGGACTGCATAAACTGCAACCGGGGGCCGCGCTTTTCTGCTTTCTGGTCCGCTTCCAGATCGCCTTCCAGATTCTGGGCCACCCGATCGACATAGCGGCGCAGGATGGGCGACAGATAGGCGTCGACGACGGTGGTATCGCCCCTGGATACCAATTTCATCAACGGACTGACCTGGTTGGATTGGGAAACCTGGGTAAAGCCGATGTCTTTGGCGATGCCGGCGATCAGGCTTTCGTGGGCCGGGTAGCGATAGCCATGCATGAAGACGATGGCCGCAGACCGGATGCCGTCGTCATAGGCCTGCCTCAATTGGTTGCGGGCGCTGTCGCCGTCGGGCGCGCTCAGGATGCGGCCTTGCGCATCGACGCGTTCATCGACCTCGATGACCCGTTCATAGAGCATCTCGGGCAGACGGATATGGCGTTCGAACAGGTTCGGGCGGTTCTGATAGCCAATCCTCAACGCATCGGCGAAACCTTTGGTGATGACCAGAACAGTCCGTTCGCCTTTTCGTTCCAGCAACGCGTTGGTGGCGACCGTGGTGCCCATGCGGATAACCTCGATGGCGCCCGGCGGGATCGGGTCTGCGGGCTTCAATCCCAACAGGTCGCGAATGCCCTGAAGTGCCGCGTCTTCGTAGTGGCCGGGGTTTTCAGACAGTAATTTATGGGTGACGAGCTTGCCGTCCGGGCGCTTGGCGACCAGGTCGGTAAACGTGCCGCCACGGTCGATCCAGACTTGCCAAGCTGCCGTGTTGTTCGTACCGGACATTTGCCCATTCCTTAAATTGCCCACCTTGCCAGGCATTTCGGCTATTGTTCGGATAGACGGCCACCGCTACAACCAAAACCGGGCATAAAAAACGGGAAATACATATTAATGACGCAAACAACCAAAAATCTGGTCTATTTCGAACGCTGGATGGACCCCGTCGGCCCGGAAATCATCGAGGCCGCCGGGCAGGATATCAGCCTTCAAAAACTTGCCTTTTCCGACCCCGAGGACGGCAACTGGGAAATACTCGCCGCCGCCCACGGCTATCAGCTTCTGCCGACGTATGAGATTGAAGATCCCTTTTATCCCAAAAAACCGCTGATTGACCGCTGCCCGAATTTGCTGGCGTTTTCCGTTACCGGGGCGGGCTATGACATGATCGATGTCGATGCCTGTACCGCCGCCGGCATTCTGGTCGTCAACCAGTCAGGCGCCAATGCGGAATCGGTGGCGCAACACGTGCTTGGCCTGATGTTAGTGCTGTGCAAGCGCATCGTCGACGGCGACCGGCAAATGCGCCGCGGTCCCGGCGATTGGGGGCGCTGGGACTTCAAAGGCAAGGAGTTGACCGGCCGCACCATCGGCATCATCGGGCTGGGCAACGTCGGGCGCCGGGTGTCGGCGCTAGGCGCCGTCTTTGGCATGAAGGTCATCGCCTATGATCCGTATATTTCAGAGGACGATTTCCGCGAACGCGGCGCTGAATCCGTATCCTATGAAGAGATTTTTAGCGCCGCCGATTTTGTTTCCGTCAACTGTCCGTTGAGCGAAGAAACCGCGAACATGATCGGCGAGGGTGAATACGGATTAATGAAACCCACGGCCTATTTCATCACCACGGCCAGGGGCGGTATCCACGACGAAGGGGCGCTGGCCGTAGCGCTGGGCGCAGGAAAGATCGCCGGTGCCGGGCTTGATGTTTTCGACCCCGAACCGCCGTTGGCCGCCCATCCGTTGATGGCATTTGATAATGTGATTATGAGCCCCCATGTGGCGGGCATCACAGACGACTGTTTGTACAATATGTCTCAATATGCAGCGAAGCAGTGGATAACGATTTTTCAAGGCCAGCGCCCGCCGCGCCTTATCAACCCCGATGCCTGGCCACGTTACCGGGAACGGTTTGAGCAGATTATGGGTGTTGCCCCCAAAGACTGATACCAGGACTGCCAGAAGACCGGGGACTGATAATGACGGACAAAATCGCAGGAAGTTCAGGCACGAGGCCGGACCACCGCCGTCACGAACGGCTCGACCTGCCGGACAATACCCGCGCCGTTGTCAGGAATGCGGACGGGGTTGAATTGGAAGTCGGCGTCAATGACCTTTCCGGCGGCGGCGCCGGGCTAAAAACCGAAACCCCCTTTGACAACGATTCCTTCGTCGAACTTCACATCAATGGCATGGCCCCCATTTCCGGCCGGGTGGCACGGAAATTCGTCGAGGGTATGGGCGTCGAATTTGATCTCAAAGACCAAGAAAAAGAAAAAATGGAAGAAGAAGTCAGAAAATTCCGCCTGGCCGTGGTGCGCGGGCAGATATAGCTCTCTTTCTTCACCCGTTCTCGTCTCCATCTCCATTCAGGTTGCCGGATCGTTGGACCGAAAACGCCGCGTGGTCGCCAAGAGCCTGCCCCCGCGAAGGCGGGGGTCGAATGGCATCCCGGCGAGTTGTATCCCCGCGTCGGCTTCATTGTCACCAACCTGAGCCGCCCGGCCGAACGGGTCGTGGCCTTCTACAACCAGCGAGGCACGGCGGAACAGTGGATCAAGGAAGGCAAGTACGCCATCAA
>LFEN01000011.1 GCA_001510075.1 Alphaproteobacteria bacterium casp-alpha2 | reverse complement strand
TCGACATATCTGATCTTCCTTTCATGAAGACCAGAAAACACCAAAATAGTAGCTTACGTCACTGTCCGATTTCTGGGGAGTAGCTCACTTTGTTTTTACGGTGCCAACTACTGGTGGCCCCAATCCGTAGCGTAGCTGCACGCTATAAAGTGTCCAGCAATGGGACAATAATTTATCTTTAGGTTAAAGGGAACGTCCTTTCCAATATTAATAATTTTCATTTCGAACTATATAGGGGGCGACAAAGGCTTTCAGGTTTGCGTTTCAGTCTCTATCTTTAATCATTCCATCCAACTTTTTCCCGGAAAACCCCTATCGTGTCCTTCGATTCCAGCAAATTCCGCAAGGCCTTGGGCTTCTTTGCCACCGGTGTCACCATCATTACGGGCCTCAAACACGACAACGAACCCGTCGGCGTCACCGTGAACGCCTTTGCTTCTGTTTCCCTTGACCCGCCGCTGGTCCTGATTTGCCTGGCCAATACGACCGGGTGTCTGGACGCATTTTGCGAGGGGGAAAGATTCTGCGTCAATATTCTGAGCGAAAGCCAACAGGCGCTTTCAGAAGAATTCGCCGGCCCCCAGGAACACAAATTCAGAAACCGGGAATTCGTTACCTGGGATAGCGGTTGTCCGGTTTTGCCGGGATGCCTAGCCAATATGGAATGCACCCGGACCGCCATCCACGAAGGCGGCGACCATTTCATTGTCATCGGCCACGTCGATCGCATCGAACACGCCGAAGACGGCAGGCCGCTGCTGTACTATCAAAGCGGCTATGGCCGTACGGGAGATGCCTGACCGGCGTCTCAATTAATCATGTCCCGCACCCCGATGATCCTTGCTCTGGCTGCACAACTGATGGCCGGCTTGATCGTTTTCGGTGGCGCAGCGCTGCTGATGAGCACCGTCAATTTTACCATTCCCCAGGCAGTCCTGTTGGCTGGCCTGTTGGCGGGCCAAGGGGTGCTGGCGGCGATTCTGGGAACGCGGTTGGGTCTGGCGCCTTGGTGGGCGGCGATCAATCTGGTGCTGCCCGGCGCGCTCTCAGTGGTCTGGCTGTGGCATGTTCCGGCCTGGGTTTTCTTAGCAGCTTTTATCCTTCTGTTGCTGGTTTTCTGGAACGCAGCCTTTGGCGGGGTTCCTCTCTATCTCAGCAACAACAAAACAAAAGCGGCCATAAACGGTCTGTTACCGGAGAAACCAGGGCTGCGCTTCGTTGACCTGGGATGCGGAATGGGCGGTCCGGTTCTTTATTTAGCCGCACGGCGACCGGATGGAATCTTCACCGGCATCGAAACGGCGCCGGGAATGTTCGTTTTGTCATGGCTCAGGTGGCGTTTTGGGGGGCTGAAGAACGCTGAAATTCTGTACACCAATATTCGCGGCCATGATCTTGGGCCTTACGATGTCGTCTATTGCTTCTTATCGCCGGTTCCCATGCCGTGGTTGTTTGAGAAAGCACGCAGCGAAATGAAGGCCGGAAGCCTGTTCATCAGCAACTCATTTGAGGTCCCGGACAACCCACCAGATGAAATCATCGCCGTCGACGACAGACGCGCCACAAAACTTTTTCTCTGGCGATTTTAAAAAAATCCTCGTCAGGTCTGCGACGTGCCGACCAACTGCTGGACCGGAAAACCAGCCTGTTCCAGTTTTTCGATAATCTCGTTGACGTGGTTTGCATTCATCGTTTCCAGAACGACTTCGACGCCAGCCTGCTTGACGGGAACGTCATAAAACAGCCGCTGGTGAAAAACTTCGACGATGTTGCCGCCGCATTCGCCGATCAATCCGGATACCTTGGACAACACCCCAGGCGCATCGCTGATTTCGATGCGAATCCGCACCAGCCGCCCTTCGCGGATTAGGCCCCGCATCAGGATCGTCGACAGCAGGCGCGAATCGATGTTGCCACCGGATACCACCAGCCCCACTTTCCGCCCTTCGAACCGGTCTCGGTTTGCCAGCACGGCCGCCAGCGATGCGGCACCGGCGCCCTCGCTCACCAGACGTTGTAATTCCAGGTAGGTCTGCGTCGCCTGTTCCAGGGCCACTTCACCGGCGAGAAAAATTTCCGATACATGTTCGGCGATAATCGGGCGGGTCAAGGTCCCCGGCACCTTGACGGCAATTCCTTCGGCAATGGTTTGCCCACCGGTTTTATCGACAGAGCTTCCGGGGGCCTTTTTTGACAGGGCCTCAGACATCGAAGGATAAAGCGCTGCCTCGACACCGAAAATTTCGATATCCGGTTTCATCGCTTTCGCCGCCACGGCGATCCCGGCCATCAGGCCACCGCCACCAATCGGCACGACCAGGGCATCCAGATCGGGGACATCGCTCAACAATTCCAGCCCCACGGTGCCTTGACCGGCAATGATTTTTTCATCGTCATAAGGATGAATGAACGTCTGGCCCTGGGCGGCACACTGGCCGAGCGCCGCATCGCGGGCTTCACTGAGACCTTCGCCCGACAACACCACTGTTGCGCCGAGCGCCTCCGTGCGGCCGACCTTGGTAAAGGGGGTTCCTTCCGGCATGTAAATCGTCGCCGCCAGGCCAAGGTTTTTGGCATGATACGCCACGCCCTGGGCATGATTGCCGGCGGACGCGGCGATGACGCCGGCTTTCTTTTCATCTTGCGTGAGACTGACCAGCTTTACGTATGCGCCGCGGGGCTTGAAGGACCCCGTGACCTGCAGGTTTTCAAGTTTCAGCGTGATATCGGCCCCGGTCAGTTTCGACAACACCGGTGACGAAAGCGACGGCGTGCGAGGCACCTTGCCCTGCAGCAGTTTTGCAGCGGATTGAATATCGTCGAAGCTCACTCTCATGGTTACTTTGCTCCCGTCGGCGTAAGAACCAGGATATTGACAGCGGAATTTTTCAGGGCATTCAGGGTCTGTCCCATCGTCCGCAATCGCCCGTCCCGCCAGGTCTCCATTTGATCCCCGTAATGCGACGACACGGGATTACCCGATTGCCCGGTGGCGATAATAAATCGCGATTGGCGAAGGTCTTCCAGATCATACACCGCCCGGAAACCGGCGCCGTGAACATGGCCGAAAGGTTGGTCGGGGTCGTTGACGTGACTGGCCCCCCGGTTGACGGTGTAATTACCGCCATCTGTCGGCACGCTCAAATCGGCGAACCGCTTGATAAAGGGGATATTTGTCAGAATCTTATGAGGAAAAATCGCCTTATGAGCATCGCCCCATTTCCAGGCGCCCATATTCACGCCGTAGGTCGCTTCCAGCTTCTTCAGGGCGCGCTCAAGGGCCAGGCTGATCCGTGCGTGGCAGTTTTCCTTTTCGCCGGTATTAATATCGTCGCACCAAACTTTCCGCCGGGTCAGGACCGAATGAATAAACTGCGGGCGAAGCTTCAGGTAGCTATTGAACAAATCTCCCAGTTCGTCCGCATAAACGGCCTTGTTGAGTTCCATAAGCCAGAAGGAAAAAATCAGCGGCTCCGCCCGGTTGCGGGCCATCCCACCATCCCACTTCGATAACAAGGAAACAGCCTTGCGCGCCGTTGCGCTTGAAGGCTCAATATCCAGCATTAACGGCAACAGCTCTTTCGCCATCGCCGACACATTGTCTTTTTGCAGCCTCGACGTTGCGTGAACCGATTGCGGCTTCAACGCCAGCAATTCAAGGATGCGCTCGGCCCGGTAAGGCGGCGCCCAGTCAAAGGAAATGAAATGGGGGTAGCCTTCCGGCGTGATGGCGTTGTTGGCATTGACGAGCATGCCCGACGGTGGGTTCAGGGCCCGGGGCAACTCATCGAAGGGGATAAACCCGGTCCAGTCCGTGTTCCCGGTCCAGCCGGGACTGGGAACAAGACCCCAGCCGCTTTTGCGGATCGGCACCAGCCCCGGCGCCATGAAGGCAATATCGCCTTTTTTATCGGCGAAGAAAAAATTGCTTTGCGGTCCTTGAAAATCCTTGAGGGCGTCTTGGAAGGTCTGCCAGTTTTCCGCCCGGTTCAAACGGTAAAAAGCTTCCCCCGTCTTGTCCCCCGGTTGCAGGAACGTCGCCGCCAACGCCATCACCGCTTCCGGGCCGGTGGATTGGGCGGTGGCTTCGTTGATATCGGAAATGATCGGGCCGTGACGGGATTCTCGAACCGTGATCACCACCGGTTTGGCGCCCTTGACCTTGATTGTTTCGGTCCTTGTCTTGAACGGTTTCCAGCCGTCCGGCGTCATGTACTGGCCGTCGGCGTTGATCTTTTCCACGAACAGGTCCTGGATATCGCTTTGCGTGCTGGTCATCGCCCAGGCGGCCTTGGAATTGTGACCGAGAATGGTGAACGGAACGCCAGGCACGGTGGCCCCGGTGACGTTCAGGTCCGGCGCGATAATGCGAGCCAGATACCAAATCACCGGGGCGCTGAACCCCAAGTGCGGATCATTAGCCAGGATGGTCGACCGCGTGGTGGTTTTTTTTGTAGAAAGCGCCCAGGCATTCGATGCCCCGACGGGACGTCCGGGATCAAGAGGCGCGGACGCCGCCAGCCGGTCCAGATCGATCATATTTCCCAGGGCGGCGGTCTTGGCAATCGTCTTCGGTGCATCGGCAGGGTAAAGCGGCCACAATTCGCCGACCTGACGGGGTGACAGCTTGCGGGCCAGGCGGGCGCGCAGGATTTCGTCGCGCCAGTTCCGGCCTAACATCGCCGCCATGATTTTTCCCCAGACCAGGGAGTCGGCTGGCTTCCACGGTTCGGGACGATAGCGCAGCAGGGCGAATTCCGGCGCCGCCACGGCCCAGGGCAGTCGTTGGGCTTTCTCGATTTGTGCGTTAACCCCGGCGGCGTAGTAATTGAGCGCGGCCCGCACCGGTTCAGATAAATCCCGGACCTGCTGTTCCGCCAGTTGGTAGATTCCCAGTGTCCGCATCCATTTGTCGAAATTCAGGGTCCGGGGACCGATCACTTCCGACAACCTGCCGGCGCCCAGCCGGCGCATCGTTTCCATCTGCCAGAGCCGGTCCTGGGCATGAACAAAGCCCAGCGCGAAATACGCATCAAGGCCCGACTTGGCGAAAATATGAGGGATGCCTGCTCCATCGCGAATTACTTCGACCGGCCGCTCGATGACAGCGACTTCGGTCGTTGTGTCGGTGGCGGGCAAGGTTCCCCACAGCCAAAGCGCGCCACCGGCGGCGACCAGCAAGCTGCCCGACAGAAGAAACACGATCGAGAAAATCACCCAACGCTTCATAAGAAGCCACCCAGCCCCGGAAAAGGAAAGAATTTCAGAGGATTACTTATAAGTTGGCCAGGGGAAATCTCCAAGCGCTCAAGGAAGAGACGGCAAAGTGGACGTGCGTCTTGCCGCCGCCTTAGTCGTTCCTATATAAAGGCGGTATATTGTATACCATTCCACGGACGGCCCGAACCGTTGCACCCTTTCCCGTTAATAGAGATTTAAAAATATTCCATGAGCGGTCCCCTCAACGGTCTTAGGGTATTCGACCTGACGCGAATCCTTGCCGGCCCCACCTGCACCCAAATTCTCGGCGACCTCGGCGCCGATGTCATCAAGGTCGAACAGCCCGGCACCGGCGATGACACGCGCCGTTTTGCGCCCCCCTTCATCAGAGACGAGAAGGGAGAGGAGACCAGCGAAAGCGCCTATTTTTCCAGTTCCAACCGCAACAAGCGTTCGATCACGATCGATTTGACCAAGCCCGAAGGCCAAACTCTGGCCCGCCGTTTGATCGAAAAATCGGACATACTGGTGGAAAATTTCAAGTTCGGCGGGCTCGACAAGTACGGCCTATCGTATGACAAGCTGAAAGATGATTTTCCCGGTCTGGTCTATTGTTCCATCACCGGCTTCGGCCATACCGGCCCCTATGCGCCGCGGCCCGGATACGATGTTTTAATCCAGGCCATGGGCGGGTTCATGAGCATCACCGGCGAGCCGGAAGGCGAACCACAAAAAGCCGGCATCCCCGTCGCCGATTTAATGGCCGGCATGTACGCCGCCGTTTCCATCAACGCCGCTCTTCGCCACCGCGAGGTAACGGGGGAGGGACAGCATATCGACATCGGCATGCTGGATACGATGACCGCAACATTGTCTATTTTGGGACTGAATTATCTGACCACCGGGGAAACGCCAAAGCGGCTCGGCAATGCGCATCCCAACATCGTTCCTTATCAGGCCTTTGCCACGGCAGACGGCAATATGGTCCTGGCCGCCGCCAACGACGCCCAGTTCGAGAGGTTCTGTGCCTTCGCCGGGGCGCCGGAACTGACGAGTGACCCCGATTTCAACAGCAACGAACAGCGGGTCAAAAACCGTGACCGGTTGATCGAAAAGCTGGCTGCCATCATCGCCGAAAAACCGACACAACACTGGATCGAAGGGCTGGAAAAGGTCAACGTCACCTGTGGCCCCATCAACACCATCGATCAGGTGTTTGCCGACCCCCAGGTCAAGGCCAGGGGCATGGACCTGGAAATGGACCACCCGCTCACCGGCGACAATCCGCTGCACCTGATTGCCAGTCCGATCAAAATGTCAAAGACGTCGCCCGAATACCGCCATGCACCGCCGCTGTTGGGCCAACACACCGGCGAGGTCTTGAAAGAACTTCTCGATATGAGTGCTGAGGAAATCCAGGCCCTTCACGATAAGGGTGTGGTTTAACGCTCCTGCCCCCATAACCTATTGTAATAATTACCACTACCTAGCCCCTGGTAACCGTGGCCTGAGGTTGGGTTTTTGTCATAAAGGGACGCATTCCAGACATAATCGGGAAACATGGCGGCGCTAGGATAAGCGACGCTAGAACGGAATTTCCGGGTGCACTGGTTGTCAGCGCCCTTTTGTATGAAAAGTTTCGGGACTGTGACGAAATTACTGGTTTATGAAAATTACGCCTATCTCAATGACGAAGACCGCGACCGTCATGGGATCGTTGAAGGAGACCCTGAAGACCAGTTTCCTTTTTCCGACCTGCCACCGGAAGAACTTTGGCGGGTCCAGGGGCAGAACGGAACAATGCTGACGGATGATTTTCAATCCGCCCTCAAGGCCTTCCAGATGGGCGGCAACAGAATGGCAAAAATTGAAGTTGTCTATTTCGAGGATTAATCTCTAAAGTTCGGGAGACATTGCCAATGACCGATTCGGCGCTCGCAACAACAGAAACGGAAGAAACCATGCCTTCCCACGACTCACGCGAACTTTCCTCCCATCCGGGTAAGAACCTTGAAGATTTTGTTACTTTTACCATCGGTGATCAGATGTTCGGAATTCCCGTGCTTCGGGTGCAAGACATCCTGACCCCGGACCGGATCGCGCCGGTTCCCCTGGCGCCGCCCGAGGTCAAGGGTTCCATCAACCTGCGTGGCCGCATCGTCACCGTCATTGACGTCCGCGTCCGGTTGAGCCTTCCCCCCCTCGAAAAGGGCAGCGTCGGCGGCGGTATGGCCGTCACCGTCGAACAGGACAACGATCTCTATACGCTGCTGGTCGACAAGATCGGCGACGTCATCGGTCTGCCAAAGGACCTTTATGAAAAAAACCCGGGGACGCTTGATCCCCTGTGGCGGGATTTTTCCAGCGGCGTTTTCCGTCTTGAGAATAATTTGATGGTGGTTCTGGATATCGACCGCTTGTTAGACCTCAAGGACGCCTTGAAAACTTAGCCCTTTTTCAACAAACGTGCGGCTTCGATGGCGCAATAAGTCAGCACCCCATCGGCGCCGGCGCGCTTGAACGCCAGCAGCGTTTCCATCATCACTACTTCATAATCCAGCCAGCCCTTGTCGCCGGCGGCGCGCAGCATGGCGTATTCGCCTGACACGTTATAGGCGAAGGTCGGCATGGCGAAGGTGTCTTTGACCCGGCGCACGATATCCAGATAAGGCAAGCCCGGCTTGACCATGACCATGTCGGCACCTTCGTTGATATCGAGGGCCACTTCGCGCAACGCTTCGTCGCTGTTGGCGGGGTCCATCTGATAGGTTTTTTTGTCGCCCGCCAGCGCGCCTTTGGATCCGACGGCGTCGCGAAAGGGGCCATAGAAGCCGGATGCGTACTTGGCCGCATAGGCCATGATTTGAACGTCTTGGAATCCTCCCTCGTCCAGCGCATCGCGGATGGCGCCGATGCGCCCGTCCATCATGTCAGACGGCGCAATGATATCGCAGCCGGCCTCGGCCTGGGCGACGGCTTGTCGGCACAGGACCTCAACCGTTTCGTCATTGAGGATTTTTCCGTCCCGGACCAGCCCGTCATGGCCATCGGAATTATAGGGGTCGAGCGCTACGTCGCACATGACGCCGATTTCAGGGTGCTCCTGCTTTATCGCCCGGACCGCCCGGCAAATAAGGTTTTCCGGGCTATAGGCTTCTTCCGCCTGCGGCGTTTTCAAGTCCTCGCCGGTAAAGGGGAAAAGCGCGATGGCCGGAATTCCAAGCGTATTGGCTTCTCCGGCCGCCGCCACCATCTCGTCGATGGACAGCCTGTCGACACCGGGCATGGAAGAGATGGGCTGGCGGATTTTTTCACCTTCGGTAACAAACACCGGCCAGATCAGGTCGGAAGCATTGAGGGTGTTTTCCGACACCAGCGCCCGCGACCACTGGGTGCGGCGATTGCGGCGCATACGGGTGCGGGGGTAGGCGGGACTTCCGGGGTTCGTATTCTTGTGCGAATGTTTCAATGATTCCGCCCTTATATCATTTTTACCATCATCATTTGAACTGTAGAAATCCCCAGCCATGACCTCACCGGTCGTGGCTTGGGTAATTTTGTGCATGATGGCGCGTGTTGGAATGCGATCACCGTTTTCATAGCGACGAACGGTTTCCTCGGTAATTTTTATCTTCTCCGCGAACGCAGAACGCGACACGCCGTTTTGATTTCTCCAAGCTTCCAGGTGCATAATTTCCCCACTCCACGACAAAGAGGAGCCATTTGCAACAAAAAAATCCACCAATTTGGTGGATAGGAGGAATGTTCTTGTTCAGGGACTTTACCGAATTCCTGAAATAGTTTACGTTTACGTAAACGGCAACCAAGCCAACAGGAGACTGAGCCGTGTCTAACGATGCTGTTTCCGCCCAACCCCGGAAAAAAATCCGGAAGAAGGGGAAATCCCCAGCCAAAAGGCCGACAAAGCCCAGGAGGCTGTCAAAGCTGACGCCGGTACGCTTTATCACCGCCGCCAGCCTGTTCGACGGTCATGACGCGGCCATCAACATTATGCGCCGCATCCTGCAAGGCGCAGGGGCCGAGGTTATTCACCTTGGCCACAACCGCTCGGTTGATGAAATCGTTACGGCGGCAGTCGAGGAAGACGTCCAGGGCATCGCCGTCAGCTCCTATCAGGGCGGCCATCTCGAATTTTTCAAATACATGATCGATCTGCTGGCGGAACGAGGCCGGGGAGACATCAAAGTCTTCGGCGGTGGAGGCGGGGTGATCGTCAAGGATGAAATCCGTGAATTAGAAGAATACGGCGTTTCACGCATCTATACCCCAGATGACGGGCGCAAAATAGGCCTGGATGGCATGATTTCCGACATGATAGACCGCGTTTTGGCCGGTATGGGCGAAAAACAGGGGCAAAAAAAATGGTTAGGTGCCAAAAATGACGTTAAACAGCTAATTAAGTCCATAAAAGGCGGCGATTATTGCAATTTATCGCGTCTCATCACATCCATTGAAACTGACGATTGTCCCGGAGAAACCCTGCGCCAGATCCATGACCTGGTGGAAAAAGGCCGCCCGGTTCCGGTGTTGGGCGTTACCGGCACCGGCGGCGCCGGAAAATCGTCTTTGACCGATGAGCTGATCCGCCGCCTTCGGCTTTATAGTAATGATCCGAAAATCGCCGTTATTGCCATTGATCCGTCGCGGCGCAAAACCGGCGGCGCGCTGTTGGGCGACCGCATCCGCATGAACGCCATTTCGTCACCCAACGTTTACATGCGCTGCCTCGCCACCAGGGAAGCAAAAGAGGAAATTCCGCCCCGGCTTGATGACATTTTAGCGCTGTGCAAAGCGGCCGGGTTCGATCTGATTATCGTCGAAACACCGGGGATCGGGCAGGGCGATGCCGCCATCGTCGATTGTTCAGACGTGTCGCTGTACGTGATGACGCCAGAATTCGGCGCCGCCAGCCAGTTGGAAAAAATCGACATGCTGGATTTTGCCGACGTCGTCGCCATCAACAAGATGGACCGCCGAGGGGCGCTGGATGCGCTTCGCGATGTCCGCAAACAGGTGCAACGCAACCGTAAGGAATTCACCAAAAGCCCCGACGACATGGCCGTTTTCGGCACCATCGCTTCGCGCTTTGCCGACTTAGGCGTCACCGCCCTTTATCACGGCGTGCTGGAGGCATTGCACCGCAAAGGCTTCGAGGGCCTTGTTGCGGACACGCCGCCGCCCACGGCCAAGGCATCGGAACCGGGCGTCGCCATCGTGCCGTCCGAGCGGACCCGCTATCTGGCGGAAATATCGGAAACGGTGCGCGATTATCACGCCACCATCGCCGCCCAGGTATCCATCGCCCGCGAACGCCAGCAATTATCTGCGGCAAAAAATTTGTTACAAAAAGCAGCCAAAAAAACCGCCGACCTGGACGCCCTGATCGCCGAGCGCGAACAGGCCCTGGACCCCCGCGCCGCCCGGCTTCTGGAAAAATGGCCGGAGGTTAAAAACAGTTACCTCTCCGGGAACGCTACAGCAGAGAAAGTCAAAACCCTTTCCGGTCTGCTCATTCCACGGGTCGCCGTGCCGACTTACGAGGACGAGGGCGAAATCCTGAAATGGCTGCTGAAGGAAAACCTGCCGGGATATTTTCCCTATACGGCCGGCGTTTTCACCTTCAAGCGCGAAGAGGAAGACCCGACCCGCATGTTTGCCGGCGAAGGTGACCCGCAAACCACCAACAAGCGGTTCAAATTATTGTCCCGCCATTCCAAGGCCAAACGCTTATCCACGGCCTTCGATTCCGTTACTCTTTACGGTCGCAATCCGGACGAACGCCCCGACATCTTTGGCAAGGTCGGAAATTCCGGCGTTTCCGTGGCGACCTTGGACGATATGAAGGTGCTCTACGACGGGTTCGATCTGTGCGATCCGGCGACCTCGGTCTCCATGACCATCAACGGTCCGGCACCGGCGATCCTGGCTATGTTCATGAATACGGCGATCACCCAGCAACTGGACAAGTTCAGAGCCGACAAGGGCCGGGCGGCGAAAAAAACAGAGGTAGAAAAAATCAGCAAATGGGTTCTGGAAAATGTTCGTGGCACCGTCCAGGCGGATATCCTGAAAGAGGACCAGGGCCAGAACACCTGCATTTTCTCGACCGAATTCGCCCTCAAAATGATGGCCGACATCCAGGAATACTTCGTCGAGAACAAGGTGAAAAATTTCTATTCGGTGTCCATTTCCGGCTATCACATCGCCGAAGCCGGGGCCAATCCGATCTCGCAGTTGGCGTTTACGCTGGCCAACGGCTTTACCTTTGTCGAGGCCTATCTCGCGCGCGGCATGCAGATCGATGATTTTGCCCCCAACCTGTCGTTCTTTTTCTCCAACGGTATGGACCCGGAATATACCGTCATGGGGCGGGTGGCGCGGCGCATCTGGGCCACCGCCATGCGCTTTAAATATGACGCTGACAAACGCTCACAACGTCTTAAATATCATATACAAACGTCGGGCCGCTCCTTGCATGCGCAAGAAATGGATTTTAACGACATCCGCACCACCTTGCAGGCCCTGATCGCCGTCTACGACAACTGCAACAGCCTGCACACCAACGCCCACGACGAGGCCTTCACGACGCCGACCGCCGGCAGCCTGCGCCGCGCCATGGCCATTCAGATGATCATCAACAAGGAATGGGGATTGGCGAAAAACGAGAACGCCAATCAAGGCGCCTTCATCATCGACGAGTTGACCGATCTGGTGGAAGAAGCGGTGCTACAGGAATTTGAGCGCATCTCGGAGCGCGGCGGAGTCTTGGGCGCCATGGAAACGGGATACCAGCGCGGCAAGATTCAAGAAGAATCCCTGCTCTACGAAACCCGCAAACACGACGGCTCGTTGCCGATCATCGGCGTCAACACCTTCCTCGATCCCGAAACCCCACAAAACCTCCCGACGCCCGAACTGCAACGCTCTTCTGAAAAGGAAAAGAAAAGCCAAATCAAGCGCTTGAGAGCCTTCCAGAAACGCAACAGCAAAACCGCGCCGGTGATGTTGAAGCGCCTCAAACAAGCCGCCACCGGGGGAGAAAACGTCTTTGCCTTGCTGATGGAGGCCGTCCAATGCTGTTCCCTGGGCGAAATCACCGAGGCATTGTTTGAAGCCGGCGGGCAATACCGGCGCAATATGTAATATCCATTTTCTTGAGCCAGCCTCGCCTTCCGAGGTAAAAGGGTTTGTTCCGGTGCCAAACCAGAGAGCAGCAAGCGTGGCCAGAAAACCAACAAAGATCCTTTTGCCCGAGATCGACCACCGGGGTTTCCGCACCGGCGGGGATGCTAATGCTGTCCACCTACCCGAAGTGCTGTTCGAAATGCGCAAGGTCGGCAAAACCCTTCGCGTCGTCGCCATCGACCCCATCACCCAAACCGAAGTCACCATGATCGCTCCGGCCAAGGCCAGCAAGGATGACATCAAGCGGGTTGCGGCGCGGAAACTGGCCTACGTCCTGGGCAAAAAACAAGCGGCAGAAAAAGACGGCTAAAACCCGTTTAAATTTTTGGAATTAAGCTTCTCTACGCCCCAGCCCGATCTTTTTAGCGAAGTCGGAGCGTCGTTTGGCGTAATTGGGCGCCACCATGGGGTAATCGTGGGGCAGGCCCCAACGGCTGCGGTATTGTTCCGGTGACAGGTTGAAAGCGGTGCGCAGGTGGCGTTTCAGCATTTTCATCTTGCGCCCGTCTTCGAGACAGACGATGAAATCCGGCATCACCGAGCGGCGGATGGCGACGGCAGGTTTTCCCGCAGTAGCCCCTTTATCAACGGGTCCAGACGAAACCCCGTTCAGTGTTTCATAAACCAGATTGATAACTTCAGGAATTTCAGAACCGGAAACATTATTTTGGGATACATAAGCCGACACGATATCGGCGGACATCCTCAACAAATCCTGGCGCAAAACGGTATTAAAATTTTCTTCTGTCATGCCCCCCGGCCTCCCACTCTTAAGAATATTTTTTTATAATACCGTTTTCCGGCTTGCCCCCATCATAAGAAGCCGCTTGCAACCTGACAACGGCTAAACCGCAAGTGAGGCAAATGAAATAAGTGAAATAATATTTACTATGGGCTACCCACTTCCTGCTGAGGGGGGTAAAATTTTGATACCGGCTCTTGTGTGCGCCCCGAGTGCTTGTGGCAGGTTGGCAGAGCGATTCGATATATGGTACTAATCCGGCGGTTATGGGGTCCACCCAAGTGGCCTTAAACGGTTCCCAGGAAAAAGTGAAAAAGCTATGCCATCAAAAACCATCGCCATCGCCAGCGACCATGGCGGGTTCGAGCTCAAGACGGAATTGAAAAAATATCTCATGGAAACCGGCTATACGGTCCTGGACCTCGGTTCCGACAGCCTTGAATCCGTTGATTACCCGGACTTCGGCTACGCCCTCGCCGGTGCCATGAAAGAGGGCAAGGCCAAGCTCGGTGTGCTCATCTGCGGCAGCGGTATCGGCATTTCCATCGCCGCCAACCGGCATTCGGAAATCCGCGCCGCCCTGGTTCATGACGCCCTGACGGCCAGGCTGTCGCGTCAACACAATGACGCCAACGTCATCTGCTTCGGCGGCCGCACCATCGGACCCGAGGTCGCCCGCGACTGTTTGAACATTTTTCTGGAAACGAAATTTGAAGACGGCGGCCGCCATTCCCGCCGCGTCAATAAACTCTCTGACCCGAAATAGGAATTTTTAGTAACATGCCTTACGACAATCAAAATCTGGAACGCTTTTTCTCCGAACCCCTGGCCGAGCGCGACCCAGCCCTGAAGGCCTCCATTGACGACGAGTTGGGCCGCCAGCAAAACCAGATCGAGCTGATCGCGTCGGAAAACATCGTTTCGCGCGCTGTCATGGAAGCCCAAGGCGGCGTCATGACCAACAAATACGCCGAAGGATATTCCGGGCGGCGCTATTATGGCGGTTGCGAATATGTCGACGTTGCCGAAAACCTGGCCGTTGAACGCGCCAAGCAACTGTTCGGCAGCGACTTCGTCAACGTGCAACCTCATTCCGGCTGTCAGGCCAACGGCGCCGTGATGATGGCGTTATTGCAGCCCGGTGACACCATCATGGGCCTGTCATTGGCCGCAGGTGGGCATTTGACCCACGGCGCACCACCGGCGCAGTCGGGGAAATGGTTCAACGCCGTGCAGTACGGCGTGCGGAAGGTTGACGCGCTGATTGATTTCGACGAGGTCGAAAGCCTGGCCAAAGAGCACAAGCCGAAACTAATTATCACCGGCGGCTCGGCTTATCCCCGGACCATTGATTTCGCCCGCTTTCGCGAAATCGCCGATGAAGTCGGGGCGCTGTTGATGGTCGATATGGCCCACTTCGCCGGACTTGTCGCTACCGGCCACCACCCAAGCCCGGTGCCGATTGCCGACATTACCACCACCACCACCCATAAAACGCTTCGCGGACCGCGCGGCGGCATGGTCCTCACCAACAACGAGGACTTTGCCAAAAAGATCAATTCCGCCGTCTTCCCCGGCCTTCAGGGTGGGCCGTTGATGCATGTCATCGCCGCCAAGGCCGTCGCTTTCGGTGAAGCCCTGCGTCCGGAATTCAAGGACTATTCCCAGGCCGTCATCGACAACGCCAAGGTTCTCGCCGAGGTGCTGATGGAACGGGGCTGCGACATCGTCTCGGGCGGCACCGACACGCACCTGATGCTGGTCGATCTTAGGCCCAAGGGCCTGACCGGGCGTGACGCCGAAGCCAGCCTGGAGCGCGCCTTCATGACCTGCAATAAAAACGGCATTCCCTTCGATCCGGAAAAGCCCATGGTCACATCCGGAATCCGCCTTGGCAGCCCGGCAGCCACGACACGTGGTTTCCGGACTGAAGAATTCAAACAAGTCGGTAATTTGATCAGCGACGTGCTCGACGGCCTCGCCGCCAACCCGGATGACAACAGCGCGGCGGAAAGCGCGGCCCGTGATCAGGTCGCGGTGCTTTGTAGGAAATTTCCGGTTTATGAAGAGGCTTAGGCCAAAACATCAAGAGTGAGGATAAGAAATCATGCGCTGTCCTTTTTGCGGCCACGATGACACCCAGGTAAAGGATTCACGACCAACTGAGGAAAACGCCACCATCCGCCGGCGGCGCCTGTGTCCAGAATGTTCGTCCCGCTTCACGACGTTTGAGCGGGTCCAGTTGCGTGAGTTGTCGGTGATCAAAAGTGACGGCGAGAAAGTTCCTTTCGACCGCGAAAAACTCATGCGTTCGCTGAAAATCGCGTTGCGCAAGCGGCCCGTCGATGAAGACCGCATGGAGCGCATCGTCAACAGCATCCAACGCCGCCTCGAAACCCTGGGCGAGACCGAAATTCCGACCAAGGTAATCGGGGAAATGGTGATGGAACACCTTGCCGATCTGGACCAGGTCGCGTTTGTCCGATTTGCCTCTGTTTACCGCGATTTCCGAGAGGCCAAGGATTTCGAAGCCTTTGTAGGCAAACTGGGCAGTGACGACTAACAATCCCGACGATTTTCATCCCATGCAGACGGCCTTGTCGTTGGCCCGGCGCGGTTTAGGCAACGCCTGGCCCAACCCCGCCGTCGGTTGCATCCTGGTCCGCGAAGACCTCGATCATCGCGTCGTCGGGCGCGGCTGGACTCAGGCAGGCGGACGCCCACACGCCGAAACCGAAGCCATTCGAAGGGCAGGGGATTTATCCGGGGGGGCAACGGCCTATGTAACGCTGGAGCCCTGCGATCATGACGGCAAGACGCCGCCGTGTTCACAAGCCCTGATCGACGCCGGCATCCGGCGCTGCGTTATCGCCCTTGAAGACCCGGACAAGCGTGTTTCCGGGGCCGGCATCAAACGCCTCAGGGACGCTGGGATCGAGGTCACGCTCGGCGTCTCGCAAGACCAGGCACAGCAACTGAACGCCGGTTTCCTGACCCGTGTCACCCAAGGCCGACCGCTTTTTACCTTGAAAACGGCAACCACGCTGGACGGTCGTGTGGCGACATCAAAAGGTCAAAGCAAGTGGATCACCGGGGCGACGGCGCGCGCCTTTGCCCATGGTCTGCGCGCCAACCACGACGCCATCATGGTCGGCGTCGGCACGGCCTTGGCCGACGACCCGGACCTGACCTGCCGCTTGCCGGGCCTGGAAGACCATTCCCCCATTCGTATCGTTGCCGACAGCCGCTTGCGCCTGCCTGTGCACACCCGCCTGGTGGAAACGGCGAAAACCATCCCCACCTGGGTTGTCACCACGCCAAATTCAGACGGAGACAAAAAAAAGGCGCTGGAAGAAAACGGCGTAACCGTAATCGAAATACCCGCCGATGATAACGCGCGACCGGACCTGTATCTGTTGGCCCAGGAACTGGGCAACCGCGGCCTGACGCGGGTGCTGGTCGAAAGCGGCGGTGATTTGGCGGCGGCCCTGGTGAAACGGGATTTGGTCGACCGGCTGGCCTGGTTTCGTTCGCCGAAACTGATCGGCGGTGACGGTCGGGGGGCGCTCGCTGCTTTCGGAATCGACGCTATTGCCGATGCCCCCCGGTTCACCCGTGATTCCATATCGGATGCCGGCGCCGACGTTCTCGAAACCTACCGCCGGGCGATGTAAGGGAGGCATCGAAGCATGTTCACCGGCATTATCACCGACAAAGGCAAGGTCCGCACCATTACGCCGGGCGGCGATACGCGGTTTGAATTTTCCACCGGCTTCGATGTATCGTCCATCGATATTGGCGCGTCCATTTGCTGCTCCGGCGCCTGTCTGACGGTCGTCAAAAAAGGCGATGGTTGGTTTGGGGCTGATGTATCCGCCGAGACACTTTCCAAGACGACGCTCGGCACCTGGCAGGAAGGAACACCCGTCAACTTTGAGCGCGCCCTGAAATTGGGCGACGAGATGGGCGGGCATATTGTGTCCGGTCACATCGACGGCGTCGCGACCCTGACCAGCATCGCCGATGAAGGCGATTCAAAGCGCTTTTTGTTTGAAGCCCCGGATGATCTGAAGTTCTTGATCGCAGCCAAGGGTTCCATCACCCTCGACGGCGTTTCGCTGACTGTTAACGAGGTTGAGGGCCGGCGCTTCGGAATAAACGTCATTGCCCACACCCAGGAACAAACTACCTTGGGTGACTTGAAAGAAGGCGACCGGGTAAATCTGGAAATTGACATGCTGGCGCGCTATGTTGCGCGGCTTCAACATAAAGAGTGAGCCTGGGAAAGAGTGAGCCTGTGTCTTATTTGGAAAACCTGTCGTCCACAGAAGAAATCATCGAGGATGCCCGAAACGGGCGGATGTTTATCCTCGTCGATGACCAGGAGCGCGAAAACGAAGGCGACCTTGTCGTGCCGGCGCAAATGGCGACGCCGGACGCCATCAACTTCATGGCCACTCATGGCCGCGGCCTGATCTGTCTGCCCATGACCACGCAAAGAATCCGTGAACTGGACTTGCCCCTGATGGCGCAACGAAACAATTCCCGCCACTCGACGCCGTTTACCATTTCCATCGAAGCCCGCGAAGGAGTGACCACGGGTATTTCCGCGTCCGACAGGGCGCGCACCGTCGCCGTCGCCACGGACACATCCAAGGGCCGGGAAGACATCGTCAGCCCCGGCCACATTTTTCCCCTGGAAGCCCGCGACGGCGGCGTGCTGGTCCGCGCCGGCCATACGGAAGCGGCGGTCGATATTTCCAGGCTGGCGGGATTGAACCCGTCCGGCGTGATCTGTGAAATCATGAACGAAGACGGCACCATGGCCAGGATGCCTGACCTGATTAAATTCGCCCAGTTTCACAACCTCAAGATCGGCACCATTGCCGATCTCATCGCCTATCGCCTGAAGCACGACAAGATCATCCAACGGACACAGGAAACGACCCTGGAAAGCGCTATCGGCGGTGTGTTTAAAATGTACGTATACGCCAACATCGTCGAATACGCCGAACATATCGCGCTGGTCAAAGGCGACTTAAGCGAAGACGGCCCGGTCATGGTCCGGGTGCATGCGCTGAACATCCTCGATGACGTATTGGGTGATATCAAGAGCGGTAAGGCGGGAGAGCTTCGCGGCGCCATGGAAATGATCGGTAACTCGGAAAGAGGGGCTTTGGTTCTCATTCGCGACCCCCTTAAATCAAGCCTCAGTGATCGCATCAACGCCTCGATGGGAAAACAGAAAAAACTTTCCGACGATGGTTCCCCCAATGATTCCCCTGGCCCCGAGCTTCGCGATTACGGTGTCGGCGCACAAATCCTGCTCGATCTCGGGGTTCGCGACATGATCGTCCTTTCCAATACCGAACGCACCCTGATCGGGCTTGACGGCTTTGATCTGCATGTTGTCGAACACCGGCCCATAAAGGCGCTGCCATGAGCAAACATCGACACATTTTGATCGTCGAATCACCCTATTACGCCGAAATTGCGGCGCAATTATTGAAAGGGGCAACCAATACCCTGGACGAAGCCGGTGTCACTTATGATCAGGTATCCGTGCCGGGCGCGTTCGAAATTCCCGCTGCCATCCAATTTGCATTACGTGCCTTGGAAGCCAAAACGACCGACACCGACTACGGCGGATTTATCGCGCTGGGCACCGTCATTCGCGGGGAAACAGATCATTACGACCACATTTGCCGGGAAGTCAGCCGCGCCCTGATGGATATTACCGTCGAACAATCGGTGGCCCTTGGTTTCGGAATCCTGACCTGCGAAAACCAGGGCCAAGCGATGGCCCGCGCCGATGTCACTCAAGGCAACAAGGGCAGGGATGCGGCGCTGGCGTGCCTGAGGATGATGGCGTTGAAAAAAGAATTCCGTCTGGTGCCGCGATGAGCGAAGTAAAAACCGTAGCCGACGCCCCCAAAAACAGTCGTAGCGCCGCCCGGCTGGTCGCCGTGCAGGCGCTTTACGAAATGGACATGGTCGATGCCGACGCCGATCAGGTGCTCGAAGAATTTCTCAAAAAACGCTGGAAAATCGGAGGAAGCTCCCCGGTAGACGGAGACGCCGAGGCCGAAATGAGCGAGCCGGAACCCGCTTGGCTTGATGAATTAGTGCATGGCGTCACGTCACAGCGCGACGCCCTGGACGGCTTGATCGGACCGGCGCTTTCCGGCGAATGGACGGTGGCGCGCCTTGAAGCCCTGATCAGGGTGATCCTTCGCGCCGGCGTCTATGAGCTAAAAACAAAAAAGAAAATTCCCGCCGCCGTCATTATTTCTGAATACCTGAACGTGGCGCATGCCTTTTTCGAAGGCAAAGAACCGCAACTGGTCAACGGGGTTCTGGACACCATTGCCAGGGAGCTCCGGTCAGGTGATTCGTGAGTGGCGCCGCCAAACCCGGTGAGTTTGAGCTGATATCCCGGTTTTTTGCACCTTTATGCAGGGCCGAGGCGGGGGCATTCGGCCTAACCGACGACGGCGCCGTGCTGTCCCATGAACCGGGAAAAAATACCGTCGTTACCATGGATTGCCTGGTTGCCGGGGTGCACTTTCCGGAATCTGAGCCGCCCGAGCAAATCGCCTGGCGGCTGCTGGCAGTCAATCTTTCCGATCTGGCGGCCATGGGGGCCACGCCGCAAGCCTATACGCTGGCCCTGGCGCTTCCCCATAACTGGGACGCTGCCTGGATGGCCGCCTTCGCCGATGGGCTGAAACAAGCCCAGGATGAATTCTCAATCACCCTCATCGGCGGCGATACAGTGGCAACGCCGGGACCGTTGACCCTCAGCCTGACGGCCCTGGGCCGGATTGACGCAGGCCAGGAACTGCGCCGAAACGAGGCCAAGGCAGGAGACGTTATTTATGTTTCCGGCACCATCGGCGATGCCGCCCTCGGCTTGAAAGTCCTGAAGGGGGAACTCGACGGCTTAGATTCTGAGCACGAAGCCTTTCTCTTGGACCGCTATCACCGCCCCCGCCCCAGGGTGAACCTGGGTCTGCGTCTGGGGGGCATTGCCAATGCGGCAATCGATATTTCCGACGGCCTCGCCGCCGACCTTGCCCATTTGGCCGAAGCTTCTGCGGTCGCCTGCGTTCTGGAGGCCGACCAAGTTCCCCTGTCCGCCGCCGCCCGGGAGGCGATTGCTGAGGATTCCCTGAACCTGACCTTGGCCCTTAGCGGCGGCGATGATTATGAACTGCTGTTTTCAGCCCCGCCTTCACTCGGTGCCGCCATCAAGGCTTTGTCGGAAGAACTTGCGCTGCCGCTAACGCCGGTCGGAAAAATTGCCAACGACACGAATGCCGGGCAGGTAATGGTGAGAGACGCTAATGGCCGTGAAATTTTACTGGCGGAAAGCGGCTATCGGCATTTTTAGGCTGATAATATCCCCAAGCCCAGCGACTCATGCTAATAAAAGGAGTCGCAAGACAGAACTGAATGCCTGATGGGCGGCGGATGAGATATGAAAAAGCTGATAATCATTATCGCCCTTCTGGTGATGCTGACCGGGGGCGCGATTGCCGCCCTGAAAACGTTGAGCCTCGGTCCATTCAAGAATCAAATAAAAACCGTAAAAGCCAAAGAGATCAGGGCCGACACAGCCATTTTCATTGACATGGAGCCACTTGGCATTCCGATTTTCCGAGGCAACAGAGTGATTGCAACGATCCAGATTCAGGTCAAGCTGGAGACCGGCAATGAAGATAATTCTGAAATAATAAAACGAAAGATGCCGGTAATCCGGGATGCCTTTATCCGCGACCTGCACAGTTTTATGCCAAGGCTGTTAAAGGCGAAAGAAAGGGTCGATGTGCTAATCGTTAAACAACGCCTGCAATATATCGGCGACAAGGTTGCCGGCAAGGGATTGATCAAAAACGTGCTGGTTCAATCCGTTCTCGACCAACCCCGGTAAAGTAACATCTATTCCTTTCATTTCTTTGCAAACGGCAGGTTGCTTTATCGGCCTTCTTCTGTCATTTTCCCGGCGAATTTTCCGGGTAAGATTCTTTGGCCCGATTCAGTATACGGATGATCATTCGAGCTAATTCAAAAAAGGGTAAATAGGCATGTCGAGCGTGTTCTTGTTGGTAATTCCTTGCGGTATTCTGGCAATTCTTTACGGCGCATACGCTATCCGGTCGGTGCTGGCAGCGCCGGCGGGAACGGACAAAATGCAGGAGATTGCCGCCGCCATTCAGGAAGGCGCCAGTGCCTACCTCAACCGTCAATATAAAGCCATCGCCGCCGCCGGCGCCGTGATCGGGGTGTTGCTTGGCGTCACCCTGGGCCTGAAAGTCGCCATCGGGTATTTAATTGGCGCTGGCTTGTCCGCCCTGACCGGTTATATCGGCATGAATGTTTCCGTGCGCGCCAACGTCCGCACCACGGAAGCGGCCCGTTCCTCGGGCCTCGCCGGCGGCCTGGATATCGCCTTCAAATCAGGCGCCGTCACCGGTATGTTAGTGGTCGGGCTGGCGCTTTTGGGAGTTGCCGGATACTACATGGTGCTGTTGAAAACCGGCCACCCCGAAACCCCCGAAGGAATGCGTCACATTCTAGAAGCGTTGGTGGCCCTGGGTTTCGGGGCATCACTGATTTCCATCTTTGCCCGTTTGGGTGGCGGTATCTTCACCAAGGGCGCCGATGTCGGTGCTGATCTGGTCGGCAAGGTCGAAGCCGGCATCCCCGAAGACGATCCCCGTAACCCGGCCGTTATCGCCGATAACGTCGGCGATAATGTCGGTGACTGCGCCGGTATGGCGGCGGACCTTTTTGAAACCTATGCGGTGACCGTCGTCGCGACCATGTTGCTGGGCGCAATCCTGTTCACCGGCAAGGCACAAGAATTGATGATGACCTTGCCATTGGTCATCGGCGGAGTCTGCATTATCGCTTCGGTGATCGCCACCTTCTTCGTAAAGCTTGGCGCCAGCCAAAGCATCATGGGCGCCCTGTACAAAGGCTTCATCGCCAGCGCGGTGATCTCCGCCATCCTGATCGGTGGCGTGATTTCCATGCTGATCGGCTGGGATAGCAGTTTTGATATGGCCGGACGCGCAATCAGCGGCACACAACTTTACATCAGCGCCCTGGCCGGTCTCGGTGTGACCGGACTGATCGTCTGGATTACCGAATACTATACCGGCACCGAATATCGCCCGGTGCAGAGCATCGCCCAGGCCTCGACCACAGGCCACGGCACGAATGTCATTCAGGGCCTCGCCGTTTCCATGGAAGCGACGGCGTTGCCGGTTATCGCCATTTGCGCCGGCATCCTTATTGCCTTTATCAACGCCGGACTTTTTGGTCTGGCCGTAGCCGCCACCACCATGCTGGCACTGGCGGGCATGGTGGTGGCGCTTGATGCTTTCGGGCCGGTTACAGATAACGCCGGCGGCATTGCCGAAATGGCGGAATTACCGGAAGACGTACGCAAGATCACCGATGCGCTGGATGCCGTCGGCAACACCACGAAGGCAGTGACCAAGGGTTATGCCATCGGTTCCGCCGGCCTGGCAGCCCTGGTTCTGTTTGCCGCCTATACGGAAGATTTAGCGCATTATTTCCCGAAACTGATCGTCGATTTCAACCTGCAGAATCCTTATGTCGTGATCGGCCTTTTCGTCGGTGGTCTGCTGCCGTTTTTGTTCGGCTCCATGGGCATGATGGCCGTCGGTCGCGCCGGTGGCCAGGTGGTCATCGAAGTGCGTCGGCAGTTCAAGGAAATCCCCGGCATCATGGAAGGGACCGGCAAGCCGGAATACGGCACCTGTGTTGACCTTCTGACCAAGACGGCGATCAAGGAAATGATGCTGCCATCGATGCTGCCGGTGTTTGCGCCTCCCGTCATGTACGGCGTTGTCAACGTGATTGGCGGGCAGGCGGCAGCATTTTCCGCCCTCGGCGCCATGTTGATGGGGACCATCGTCACCGGCCTGTTTGTCGCCATTTCGATGACGTCCGGTGGCGGCGCCTGGGACAATGCCAAAAAATATATTGAAGACGGCAACCACGGTGGCAAGGGTTCGGATGCTCACCACGCAGCCGTTACCGGTGATACGGTCGGCGATCCTTACAAGGATACGGCAGGCCCGGCGATCAACCCGATGATCAAGATCATCAACATCGTCGCCATCCTGATGTTGGCAATTTTGGCCTAAATTTGAGGTAGAAAAACCAAGCCCTAATAACCGGTTCCCGTTCCGCCGCTTTCACCGGGGATTTCGTTCTCGGTGTTTTGTTTCTTCTTCTTCTTGTTGCTTTGCTTGAAACGGCCCAGGTTACCGATCAGTTGTTCGAGGATAGTCATTTTATTGCCGTGTGTGGGGGTCTTACGGTCCACGGGCTGAATAGTCTGGCTTTGCTCAAGCCCCCTGGTATCAACAGAAGCGACCTTGCCATCCTTGGTAAATTTCACCACCAGGACTTGGCGTTCCGTGACTTTCGGCTCGAAAAAGGCAAAAGTCGCGGTGCGTTTGGCAATGTAATACCAGGTATCGCTGCCGAAGGCAGTGATCGAAGAAGGCGAGCCGAGAATTTCCGCCACGTCTTCGCGCGATTGCTCTCCCGGTTTGATCTCAACAACCCTTTCAGGATCAAGCAGATTGCCCCGGGTGTTCAGTTTTTCGGAACAGGCAGCGACACTCAAAACCACAGCACCCGCCATCAGGGTTTTTGAAAGAGTATTCAACTTTAAAATCGGAGTTTTATTCACAGCACTCATAGCCTTATACCGCACCGAAATGCGCACGATGCCCCAAGGGCGATTGTTAATCAGGTGCAGAAGGGAAAATTGCACCTCTGTATGTGAATTGTCAAATTATGCCGACAAACGATTTCCCGGAATTCCAGCCAGCGAGCCGACTAATGAAATTGTTCAATTTCCTGGGTCCCAAGCCTATCAACGAAAGCGCCCGGAAAATCTACGTTTCCCTGGTTAAACAGGCGCGCGAGGAGGCGTTTTATCTGTCTTTTGGCGTTCCCGACACGCCTGATGGGCGTTTTGATATGATTGTTCTGCATGCGTTTTTGCTGTTCCGGCGTTTCAAGCAGGATCATGAACGGACTGAGGCGCTGGGGCAGGCTGTTTTCGATTTGATGTTCACCGATATGGACCAGAACCTGCGTGAAATGGGAATCGGGGATTTGGGCGTCGGAAAACGCATCAAGGGTATGGCGGAAGGATTTTTCGGTCGCATGGAAGCCTATGAAAAGGCTCTGGACGATGTGCAAGAATTGCAAAATGCCTTGAAACGCAATCTATTTCGTAAATCTAGCCCTTCGCAAACTCAGGTTTCCGCCATGACCGCCTACGTGCAGACCGAGGCCGCCCGACTGGATACGATCGATATGGAAACGCTGTTGACAGCCGACATTGAATTTACCCCGCCGTCAGAAGACAAAGCGAGACAGCCATGACCACCGAAACCTTGGAATTCTCCCGCGAAATAGCCACAGAAAAAATTGGTGACGCAGGCCGGACGATGTCCATTGAGGCAACGCCGGAAGAACGCGACCGCCTGGCCAACCGTTTCGGGCTGGTATCACTTGAGCGGCTCAGCGCGGAAATCTTCCTGACACCGGAAAAGGGCGGCAAATTGATCAGGCTAAAGGGGACTTTTTCAGCCCTTATCACGCAAAATTGCGTCGTTACCCTTGAGCCTTTTGAAAGCACCATCGAAGAAACGCTTGAACGGGTATTCGACACCACCCGCATGGAAGAGGAAGCACTTGGGGAAAGCCCGGAAGGGGATTTCGAATTTAAACACCAGGACCCTCCGGAACCGGCAGGCGACGGGATCATTGACGTTGGCGAGACGGTGGCCGAACAATTGGCGCTTGAAATTGACCCTTTTCCACGAAAACCGGGGGTTTCCAGCGGCAATTTCACCACCGACCCGGAGGCAGCGGTGGCCTTATCCACGGAAAATGCAAAAACAGGAAAAAACGGGCCTTTTGCCGCCCTCGAAGATCTGAAAAAGAAACTAAAATAAAGCCCGCAAGTGGCTTGCCCCTGTGGGCCAATCGTTTATAAGTATGCGCCCGCCGGATGGGGCCGTATTGATGAGGTATTTCTACAATGGCTGTTCCTAAGAAAAAGATTTCAAAATCCCGCCGAAACATGCGCCGTTCGCATGATTCCCTGGCCGCTGCCGTTCATGAAGAATGCCCCAATTGCGGCGAACTGAAACGTCCCCATCATGTTTGCAGCGCTTGTGGCCACTACAATGGCCAAGAAGTCGTGGAAACCGGGGACGCTGCCTGACATACTTTTGCTGGGGCCGCATAGATTTATCTAAAATCGGCCCAGGGGGAAGGGTCCTGTGACTGAGCATCTTACGCTTTCCATAGATGCCATGGGCGGTGACAACGCGCCTGGTATGGTGATTGAAGGGATCGAGGCATCCCTGGCAATTCTTTCATCAGTGAATTTTCTTTTGTACGGCGATGAGGCCCAACTCGCGCCACTTCTGAAAAAGCATCCCCAGGTAGAGCGCGTTTCTGAAATCCGCCACACCACTGATGTCGTCACCAATGAGGAAAAAGTCCGCACCGCACTGCGCGAAGGGCGAAATTCCTCCATGCGCCTTGCCATTGACGCCGTCGGCTCGGGTGAAGCCGCAGGGGTCATTTCCGCCGGCAACACCGGCGCGCTGATGGCCACGGCCAAGTTTGTGTTGAAAACACTTCCCGGCATCGACCGCCCGGCCATCGCCGCTTATTTTCCGACCGAGCGTGGAGACAGCGTCATGCTGGACCTCGGCGCCAACATCGATTGCGATGCCGACAACCTGGTGCAGTTTGCCGTTATGGGGGAAGTTTTCGCCCGTAATGTGCTGGGCCGAAAAAATCCATCCATCGGCATCCTCAACGTCGGCGTCGAAGACCTCAAGGGCAACGACGCCGTGCGTACCGCCGCCACGATGCTTCAGGAATCTTCGTTACCGATTAAGTATTACGGTTTTATCGAAGGTGATGATATCGGCGCCGGCACCGTGGATGTCATCGTCACGGACGGGTTTACCGGCAACATCGCACTCAAAACAGCGGAAGGGACGGCAAAAATGTTCGGGGCATTCCTCAGGAATGCGATGACATCGTCCATGATGTCCAAGTTCGGCGCTTTGTTGGCCCGTGGCGCGCTTGAAAAATTCAAGATGCAAGTCGACCCCCGGCGCTACAACGGCGCCATGTTCTTAGGGCTCAACGGCATCTGCATCAAAAGTCACGGCGGTACGGATGCGATCGGCTTCGCTAATGCCATTCACGTGGCGGTTGAGCTGATCACCAATTCCTTTAACGAAGATATCAAAAAAGATTACGCACTACTTTCAGAGCAGCGTGCGGATATAAAAAAGGTCAGTGGCTAAAGATGAGAATACGTTCCGAAATTATCGGTTGTGGGTCCTACCTTCCCGAACGTGTGATGAGTAATGCCGAACTTTCCACCATGATCGACACTACAGACGAGTGGATCGTCGGGCGCACCGGCATCAAGCAACGCCACCTGGCCGCCGATGGGGAGTTGACGTCGGACCTGGCCCTGAAGGCAGCGGAACGCGCCATTGCACATGCCGGAATTTCAGCCGCCGAAGTGGATCTGCTGATCTTAGCAACGACCACACCGGACAATACCTTTCCCGCCACGGCGACCAAGGTCCAGACCAAGCTGGGCATGACCAACGGCGCCGCCTTTGACATTCAGGCGGTTTGCTCGGGCTTCGTTTACGGGTTGGCCGTCGCCGATAATTTCATCAAGGCGGGACAAGCTAAAACCGTTGTCCTGATCGGGGCCGAAACTTTTTCGCGCATTCTCGACTGGGAAGATCGTTCCACCTGTGTGTTGTTTGGCGACGGCGCCGGCGCCGTGGTATTGCGCGCCGGAGAAAAGATCCCCGACGCCAGCCCCGGAGAAGTCGGTCACAACCGGGGCAGGGGCGTGTTATCGACGCATCTTCATTCCGATGGCGCCACCAATGATTTGTTATACGTCGATGGCGGGCCGTCTTCGACGCAGACCGTCGGCCATGTGCGTATGGACGGCAAGGGGGTCTTTCGCCACGCCGTTGCCAATCTGGCTTCCATCGTCATCGAGACCCTGGAAGCCAACGGCCTGGCCCCGGAAGACATCGACTGGCTGGTTCCTCATCAGGCCAACAAACGGATTTTAGACAGCACCGCACGCAAGCTGGGCCTGCCAAACGACAAAGTGGTGGTTACCGTTGATCGCCACGCCAATACGTCCGCCGCCTCGATTCCGTTGGCGCTCGACGAAGCAGTTCGCGACGGAAGAATCAAACAAGGTGACTTGATTCTCATGGAAGCCATGGGCGGCGGCTTGACTTGGGGCGCCGGCTTGGTCCGTTGGTAATACAATTCTTCCAACTCTTTGATATTGACGGATTTCTCCCGTAACTATACCCTTGTGGCTTAAATTCATCAGGGGGTTACGGCTATGTCTGGGAAGACCATAACGCGAGCGCAGTTGGGCGAAACCGTTTATCAGGAAGTCGGTCTGTCCCGTAATGAATCCGCCGAACTTCTTGAAACCGTTCTTTCTGAAATGTCGAACGCACTGGCCCGTGGCGAGACCGTGAAAATTTCTTCTTTCGGCAGCTTTTCCGTCCGCCAGAAAGGACAGCGCATCGGCCGCAACCCGAAAACCGGCGAAGAAGTTCCGATCCTGCCGCGTAAGGTGTTGGTGTTTCGCCCCTCACAAGTCCTGAAGGGACGCATCAACGAAAGAATGGCTCCTGCCTCCAGCGGCGGCGGAGACCCGATCTAGGGCTCCGGGCCATGACGGGG
>LFEN01000010.1 GCA_001510075.1 Alphaproteobacteria bacterium casp-alpha2 | reverse complement strand
CGGCCCCGGCTCCGGCCCAAGCGGTTCCTGTTCAACCTAAACCGGCATCCCCGGGGATACCCCCGGGGATGCCCAAGGCATGAGCTGATCCATGGCAGAAACCCCAGATAAATCGGCGAGCCAGGAAAACATGCTCCTGGACTACCTGCGCCGTCTTGAAACGCATCGGGACGGGCGCAAAATCGTCCACCTGCACCTGTCCTTGCTGCGTCCCGGCAACCGCCGTGAACAGCACCTGCGCACGGCGGCGGGAAGTTTTGAAAACCTGATTGCCGCCATGGACGCCCAGGTCTTTGCCCTCAAGAGCGCCGACATGTTCATCATCTACAAGGACACCGCCCAGCCGCATGTGGAAACGGCGGTGCAGCAGGTGCGCTATCTTTTCGACGATGACCCGCTGATCGCCGAGGAGGATAATTCCGAACAAAAATTCGCTTCCTGGCATGATGCCGGCGACGATTTTGATGCCGTGCTGGAAACCGTGCAAAACATGGTCAGCGCCGATAAAAAACGCAAAACCGAGGTGCGCAGCCGCATGGATTCGCGCGCCGCCCTCAAGGCCAAACAGGAACAGGGTGAGCCGCTGACGCCCCGGGTGCTGGCGCGGGTGGAAACCGCGCTCAGCCGGGCTGATTTGTCCAATCTGGTGCGCCGGCAGTTTATCTGCCGGGTCGATTCTTCCATGGTCCCCGAACAGATGTTTTCCGAATTGTTCATCTCGATCAAAGACCTGCGCGAAACCATGTTGCCCGATGTCAATCTGGTCGCCAACCGGTGGCTGTTCCAGCACCTGACGACGACGCTGGATTTGCGCATGCTGTCGATGTTGACCAAGACGGACGGCGTTTCGCTGTCCGGCGACATCAGCTTCAACATCAACGTTGCCACCGTGCTGTCACCGGAATTCCAGAACTTCGACAACAACATCACCGCCGGACGCCGCGGCGCGATGATTATCGAGTTACAGAAAGAAGACATCTTCTGTGACCTCAATTCCTACGTCTTCGCCCGGGAATTTGTTCAGGAAAAGGGTTACAAGGTCTGCCTCGACGGCCTGACCGTGGAAACCATCGGCATCATCGACCGCGAGCGTCTGGGCGCCGATATCGCCAAGCTGATCTGGCACACGGACCTGGTCGATGGCGGCGAAGAGCTGCACGCGAAAATCCGCAACATCGTCAAACGGGGTGGGCCGGACCGGCTCATTTTGTGCCGTTGCGATAACCGTGAATCGATTGATTTCGGGCGCTCCATGGGCATCAACATGTTCCAGGGCCGCTACGTTGAGAACCTCATCGCCGAAGACGGTCGGCGGCGCGAAATGCTGCGCCTGAAACGCCGCATTGAACAGGATTCCGATGATGCGGCCATGGGCGAAGGCTCTTATGCGGACGAGTAACGGATAATTACCCCGACTGGCCGGCAACGGCGGCTTCTTCGAACGTCGCCATGCCCGTGTGGCAGGCCACGGCTGCTTTCAGAACCTGCACCGCCAGTGCTGCCCCCGTGGCTTCGCCGAGCCGCATGTTCAAATCCAGCACCGGCGTCTTGGCCAGTTTATCCAGTAACAAGCGGTGTCCCGGTTCCGTCGAAACGTGGCCGATGCGGGTATGGTCGAGGGCGCCGGGGCGGGCCGCTTCCAACACGGCCGCCGCCGCCGTTGCAACGTAGCCGTCCAGCAACACCGGGACCCGACGAAAGCGCGCCGCCAGCACGGCGCCTGCAATCGCCGCCAGTTCCCGGCCGCCGAGGCGGCGCAGCAAGTCGATGGGTCCGGTGGCCTCTTGCCCATGGCGCTTAGCGGCACCGGCGACGATTTCCGTTTTTAAGCTTAGCGCCTTGCCGCTGACGCCGGTGCCCTGGCCGGTCCAATCGCCAGCGTCGCCACCGAACAGGCCCAAGCAAAGCGCTGCCGCCGCCGTCGTATTGCCGATGCCCATTTCGCCCAGGCACAACACGTCAATGCCGTCGCTAACGGTGCCCATGCCAAAAACGATGGCGTCCAGGCATTCGTCTTCGCTCATGGCCGGATCTTCAGTGAAATCCTGGGTCGGGCGGTCAAGCGCCAGGGCGTGCACGGCAAAACCAATGCCGAAGGTCTTGCAAAGCTGGTTAATGGCGGCGCCGCCGGCCTCGAAATTAGCCACCATCTGCGCTGTCACGTCGGCGGGGTAGGCGGAAACGCCTTGTTGCGTGACGCCGTGGTTGGCGGCGAAAACCTGCGCTTGAATATTGCCCATGGACGGCGGGTGGCGGCCCTGCCAGCGGCACAGCCAGGCCGTCAACTCTTCCAGCCGGCCAAGCGATCCGGGGGGTTTGGTCAGCAACGGTTCGCGTTCTTCAGCCGCTTTCACGGCTCCGGCGTCGCCATCGGGGATTTTGGCAAGGGCGCGGGTGACGTCTTCAAGGCGCTGGATGGTCGGTGGCGGCGGCATGGCTTAATCTATAGCCGAAAATCCCTGCTCGCGCCCCCCTGAAAAAAAAGATAAAACAGGCGCTTATAATAAAGTGCGGAACTGTTGCATGACGAAACTGGATGAAACCGGAAATTTTATCACCGCCCAGCTGTCAGGCTGGTGGCGGGATTGCTGCATTGTCGGCGGTTTTCTGACCCGGTTGCCGTTTCCGGCGGTTGCGGGGGTGGCCAAAAAAGGCGCGCTGATGGCATCGGCCAGGGCCTTTCCCGTGATCGGCGTTCTGGTCGGGGGGCTCGCCGGCGGCGTCTTAATGGTAGGCGCCAGCCTCGATTTGCATCCGCTGGCTTGTGCCTTTGTCGGGCTGGCGGTTGCCGCCCTGGTGACCGGTGCGCTGCACGAAGACGGTCTGGCCGACTTCGTCGACGGTCTTGGCGGCGGTAAAAACAAGACCGAGAAACTTAAAATCATGAAAGATTCCCGGATCGGCGCCTTCGGGGTTTTGGCCCTGGTATTTTCCGTCGCCATCCGGGCCGCCATCTTGGGCGGCCTGCCCGGCCCCGGCATGGCGGCTGCCGCCCTGGTTGCGGCGGCTGCCTTGAGCCGCGGCATGTTGCCGGGCGTCATGGGGCTAATGACGACAGCACGGAAATCCGGCCTGGCGGCGAGTGCCGGCGAGCCGGACGATGAAGGCTGGGTGACGGCGCTGGTATTGGGGCTGTTGGTGGCGTTTCTTCTCGTCGGCTTTTGGGGCGGCTTGACGGCGCTCGCCGGCGGCATCATCGTCGTTGCCGCTGTCGGCATGTTGGCGGAACGCCATATCGGCGGCGTCACCGGCGATGTCCTGGGTGCGCAGCAGCAAGTGGCGGAAATTGTGATTTTGGCAGCCGCGGCGGCGGCCTTATGAGTGCGGTCACACGATGGTGGTGGGTGCGCCATGCGCCCGTCGTCAACGGCGAGGGCATGATCTATGGCGCCAGCGATATTGAATGCGACGTTTCCGAAACCCAGCATTTCGAATCTCTGGCCAGAGCCCTTCCCGAAGAGGCGGTCTTGGTTACCAGCCATTTGACGCGGACAAAAAAAACCGCCCAGGCCATTGCCGACGCCGGGTTGACGTTTCCCGAAGCGATCGTCGAGGAGGATTTCGGCGAGCAGAATTTCGGCGACTGGCAGGGCATGTCCTGGGACCAGATGATGGAGGCCGATCCTGAGACCTATAAAGTCTATTGGTCCGACCCGACCCGCAACCGGCCACCCAATGGTGAAAGCTTCGCCGATTTGATTGCCCGCACGCGTGCCGTCATCGACAGACTGACCGCCGAGCATGCCGGCCGCGATATCGTCGCCGTGGCGCATGGCGGCACCATCCGCGCCGCCATGGCCGTGGCGCTGCAGTTGCAACCCGAACAGGGCATGGCGATCCGCATCGATACCCTGTCGACCAGCGTGCTAGAGAACGTCGAAGACGGATTGCTCCGGGGCAAGGGCGGGGTATGGCGGGTCGTCGGCGTCAACCGGTTGGCCCAGGAATGAGCCGGGCCTCTTCATTGCCATCCGTAACCTTGGTGCTGGGCGGGGCGAGGTCGGGTAAAAGCCTGTACGCCGAAGGGCTGGTGGAAATGTGTGCCGAAAGAATCTATTTGGCGACGGCGGAAGCAAAAGACGCGGAAATGGCAAAGCGTATCGACGACCATCAAAAACGCCGTGGCCCCGGCTGGTCAACGATCGAAGAACCGCTGGCGCTTGCCGGCGCGCTCAAGGCCCATTGCCAGCGCGGTCGCCCGGTGCTTGTCGACTGCCTGACGCTGTGGCTCGCCAACATCATGGCGGCGGGCCTGGATGTTGATATGGAAACCCGGACGTTGACGGAAACACTGAAAAGCGTGGCCGGGCCGGTGGTATTGGTATCGAACGAGGTCGGCCAGGGAATAGTGCCTGACAATGCCCTGGCGCGCGCCTATATGGATCATGCGGGACGGCTTAATCAGGCCGTCGCCGTTGCCGCCGGCCGGGTTGTTCTGATGACAGCTGGCCTGCCCCACGTGTTGAAAGAACAAAATTAATGCATCTGCTTGCTTCTGAATCCGGCACTGTTTCGGATGGCGCCGACGCCATCGAGTTGCACCAGTCGCCGGGCGACATCATCGTCTTATCGGCGGCGGATACGGAGCTCGCCTCTTTGGCCCAGGCCTGCGGCAAAATTACGACGCCTGAGTTTCCCTCGCTGCGGCTGGCCAGCCTGCTGCACCTCAACCACGATCACGCCATCGAACACTACGCCGAAGACATGATCGACAAGGCCAAGCTGGTCATTGTCCGGGTATTGGGCGGGCGCGCGTACTGGCCTTTCGGGGTCGATGAATTCAGCCGGGTTTGCGCTGACAATTCCATACCCGTCGCCTTCCTGCCCGGTGACGACCAGCCGGATGCGGAACTGGCGGCACTGTCCACCGTCAGCGGGGAAGCCCAGCATCGCCTGTGGCAATACGGCGTTCACGGCGGCCCGGAAAATGCGCTTAATTTTCTAGGCTTTGCCGCCAGCCTGATCGGGTTTGAGGGGGAATGGCGCGAACCCCGCCCCCTGGTGCGGGCCGGGCTGTACTGGCCGGGCTTCGATAGCCCGTCGTTGCAAGAGGTTCAGAAAAACTGGGTTGCCGACGCCCCCATCGCGGCCCTGGTGTTCTACCGGGCGCTGGTGCAATCGGCCAACCTCAAGGCCGTTGATGCGTTGATTTCCGGCCTCAAGGACAAGGGCGTCAATGCGCTGCCGGTGTTCGCCGCCAGCCTCAAGGACCCGGTGGCGGCGGCGACGCTGGAAGGCCTATTGAGCGAAACGCATCCCGACGTCATCCTTAATGCCACCGGTTTTGCGGTTTCCGTGCCCGGCGGCGCGCGCACGGCCTCTCCCTTTGACGCGGCGGCCAAAGACGGCGCGCCCGGCCCGGTGGTGTTGCAGGTGGTTTTTTCCGGCGGCACGGAGCACGATTGGAGCGCCGGCACGCGTGGCCTCGGGCCGCGCGACATCGCCATGAACGTGGCGCTGCCCGAGGTCGACGGCAGAATCCTCAGCCGCGCTGTGTCGTTCAAGGGCAGCACCCGGCGCGACCCCCTAACCGAAACGGATATTGTCGAATACGAGCCGGTGCCCGATCGCATTAGTTTCGTTTGCGACATGGCCGCCAATTGGGCGGGCCTAAGGCGAAAACCCGTGCAAGATCGGTGCATCGCCGTCGTGTTGGCCAATTACCCCAACCGCGACGGCCGCATCGGTAATGGCGTCGGCCTCGATACCCCCGCCGGCACGGTTCATGTGCTGCAGGCCTTGAAAAAAGCCGGCTATACCATCGATGATATCCCCGTCGACGGCGAGGCCCTGGTCGGGCGCATCCTGTCCGGACCGACCAATGATTTCAAGGCATTGGGAGAAAGAACCGTTTCCGAAACGATTTCCATGGCCGATTACCAGCTCTATTTCGCCGGCCTGCCGCGTTCCGTGCAAGACGCCGTCATCGAGCGTTGGGGGGCGCCCGAACAAGACCCGTTTTTCCGCCCCGGCGACGTCGATTGCGGGGCCTTCGCGCTGTCCGCCTTCCGGCTCGGTAAAATCGCCGTCTGCCTGCAACCGGCCCGGGGTTACAACATCGATCCCAAGGAAAGTTATCATTCCCCCGATCTGGTGCCGCCGCACAACTATCTGGCCTTTTACGCCTGGCTCAGACATGGCTTTGCCGCCGACGCCGTCGTGCACATGGGCAAGCACGGCAATCTCGAATGGCTGCCGGGCAAGGCATTGGCGCTATCGTCGGGGTGTTTCCCGGAAGCTGCCTTGGGCCCGCTGCCCAATATCTATCCCTTTATCGTCAACGACCCCGGCGAAGGCACCCAGGCCAAGCGCCGCATCGGCGCGGTCATCGTCGATCATCTGACGCCGCCCTTGAGCCGGGCGGAAAGCTATGGGCCGCTCCGCGATCTGGAACAACTGGTCGATGAATATTATGAAGCCGTCGGCGTCGATCCCAGGCGGCTTGAATACCTGAGCCACGAAATCATGCACCTGTGCCAGCAGACGGGGCTGGATAAAGACGTCGGCATTGCCGGCGGCGAAACCGAAATCCAGGCGCTGAACAAGCTCGACAACTACCTTTGCGAACTCAAGGAATTGCAGATCCGCGACGGCCTGCACATCTTCGGCCAATCGCCCCAGGGTCATTTGCTCAACGATCTTCTGGTCGCCCTGGTGCGGGTGCCGTGTGTGGATGGCCGAGGGGGCACCAAGTCCTTGCACCGGGCGATGGCTGCCGATCTCAATCTCGATTTTGACCCGCTGGATTGCGTCATGGGTGATGCCTGGACCGGCCCGAAGCCGAAAGTGCTTTCTGACTTCTTCGAAGATGATCGATGGCGCACCGTCGGCGATACCGTGGAACGGCTGGAGGCATTGGCTACGGACCTGATCTCCGGCGACAAGCCCTGCGATGTGGCGTGGACGGAAACCGCCCAGGTGATGGAATTTGTCGACACCGAATTGCGCGACAAGGTCGAAGTTTCCGGCGACGAAGAAATAAAAGGATTGCTGAGCGCCCTTGCCGGTTCGTTCGTCGAGCCGGGACCGTCCGGCGCACCGACGCGCGGCCGCCCCGATGTGCTGCCGACGGGAAAGAATTTTTATTCCGTCGATACCCGCACCGTGCCGACCCCGGCGGCCTGGGCCTTGGGCTGGAAATCGGCCGGGCTGCTGATGGAACGCCACTTGCACGATAAGGGTGCGTACCCCCGGACCATGGCGCTCAGCGCCTGGGGCACGTCCAACATGCGCACCGGCGGCGACGATATCGCGCAAGCGTTGGCGTTGATGGGGGCGAAGCCGGAGTGGGATGCGGCGTCGCGTCGCGTCACCGGGTTCGAGGTCATGCCGGTCTCCGTGCTCGGGCGGCCCCGCGTCGATGTCACCTTGCGCGTGTCGGGCTTTTTCCGTGACGCCTTTCCGGGGTTGATTGATCTTTTTGATTCCGCCGCCCGCCATGTGGCGGCCTTGGATGAAAGCCCCGAAGACAACCCGCTTGCCGCCCGCACCAAGGAGGAAGCGGAACGATTGATGGCCGAAGGCGCCGACAAAGAAGACGCAGTGCGCCGCGCCGGGTTCCGGGTTTTCGGCTCAAAACCGGGGGCCTACGGCGCCGGCTTGCAGGCGCTTATCGACGAGAAGGGCTGGCAGACGGACGATGACCTGGCCCGCGCCTATGTAGCGTGGGGCGGCTATGCCTATGGCGCCGGGGCCGAAGGCAAGGCCGAGCACGGTCTGTTCGAGAATCGTCTGCGCAAGATCGAAGCCGTGCTGCACAACCAGGACAACCGGGAACATGACCTGCTCGATTCCGACGACTATTACCAGTTCGAAGGCGGCATCACGGCGGCCGTGCGTTCGCTGTCAGGCGCGCAGCCGAGCGTTTATCACAACGACCACTCGCGCCCCGAACGCCCCCGCATCTCGACGCTGGAAGAAGAAATCGCCCGCATTGTCCGCGCCCGCGTCGTCAACCCGAAATGGATTTCCGGCGTTATGCGCCATGGCTATAAAGGCGCCTTTGAGATGGCGGCGACGGTGGATTACATGTTTGCCTTCGCCGCCACGGCGAAATGCGTCAAAGATCATCATTTTGATGCAGTCTTTGACGCCTATCTCGGCGATGAAAAGGTCCGCAGCTTTCTCGAAGACAATAACCCGGCGGCCCTGAAGGAAATCAGCGAACGCCTGATCGAGGCCCAGGAGCGCGGCCTGTGGACGCCGCGGCTGAACAGCACGCATGCGACCTTGGCGTCTTTGCTTGAGGCATCCGCCGCCTGATGTGATGACGGGGCGCAGCAAATCCGCTAAAATCCAAAAAAGAGGGGACCCCATGAGCGACGCCGAAACGGAAAAAGAGCTGAACGAACGCCACGCCTACAAGATGGCCAAGAAAAAGGCCGCCCGCGACAAGATCCTCGCCACCAAGACCGAGGAACGTGGCCTCGTCATCGTCCACACCGGCAAAGGCAAGGGCAAATCGACGGCGGCCATGGGCCTGGCGGCGCGGGCCATCGGCCACGGCATGAAGGTCGGCATCGTCCAGTTTGTCAAAGGCGTCTGGGAAACCGGGGAGCGCACCGTGTTGGACAAGTTTCCCGACCTCGTCACCATCAAGGCCATGGGCGAAGGCTTCACCTGGGAAACCCAGGACCGCAGCCGCGACATCAAGGCGGCGGAGACGGCGTGGGCGACGGCCAAGGAAATGATCAATGATGAAAGCTATAAAATGGTTATCCTGGATGAACTGAACATCGTCTTGCGCTACAATTACATTGCGCTGGCGGACGTTATCGAGACGCTAAAGACCAAGCCCAGGGATTTGCATGTCGTCATCACCGGGCGCAACGCCAAGGAAGAATTAATCGATATCGCCGATCTGGTGACGGAAATGACCATGATCAAGCATCCGTTCCGGTCCGGCGTCAAAGCGCAGGTTGGAATTGAATTTTAAAGGTTAAGGGAGACCCGAGAATGAGGCGTTTGATGACGGCGGTTTGTTTGGCGGCGGCGGCGGTGGTTCTTGTTGGTTCCCTGGCGGGCTGTCAGGAAATTCGCGAAAACCCCCGCACCGGCACCGTCAGGGTGCTCGACTGGTCGGCGGAAACGGTGGAAAACTTCCTGCGCCTGGAGCACCTGAAGGAATTCAAAAAATATCTGCCCGAAGCCCGTGGCGTGTTGATTTTCCCGGCCCTGGTTAAAGCCGGTTTCATCGTCGGCGCCGAGGGCGGCACCGGCGTTCTGGTGGCCAGGGGCAAAGACGGCAAATGGGGGTACCCGGCGTTCTATACGCTGGGCGCGGCCAGCGTCGGCTTTCAGATCGGTGTCCAGGATACCGAAACCATTCTCGTCATCCGCAACGACAAGGCACTGCAATCCATCATCACCCGCCAGGGCAAGTTCGGCGCCGACATCAGCGTCACGGCGGGGGTCGTCGGCGCCGGTATGGAAGCATCGACGACAACGAATTTGGACCTCGACGTTTTGGCCTTCACCAACGCCAAGGTCGGCGCGTTTGTCGGCGCGTCGTTGGAAGGCGCGGTGCTGGCCCGGCGGCGGGATTTCAACGAGTCTTTTTACGGCAAGGGCGCAACGCCGGAGCGTATCGTCCTCGAAGGGCGCTACAAAAACGCCCAGGCCAACGGCTTGATATCCGTCCTTGCGCGTTTTTAAGCCATGAGCAAGGCGTTGATGATCCAGGGCACCGGGTCCGACGTCGGCAAATCCCTGATGGTCGCCGGATTGTGCCGGGCCTATGCCCGGCGCGGTATCAGCGTGCAGCCGTTCAAGCCGCAGAATATGTCCAACAACGCCGCCGTCACACCGGGCGGTGGTGAAATCGGTCGCGCCCAGGCGCTACAGGCTAAGGCCGCCGGGGTTTCGCCGACGGTGCACATGAACCCGGTATTGCTGAAACCACAATCGGACATCGGCGCCCAGGTCGTGGTGCAGGGCCGCGCCGAGGGCACCGTCAAGGCGCGTGATTACCATGCCCTGAAACCGAAACTGTTGGCCAAAGTCCTAGAAAGCTTCGCCATCGTCGCCCATGACGCTGACCTGGTCTTGGTCGAAGGTGCCGGCAGCCCGGCGGAAGTCAACCTGCGCGACGGCGACATCGCCAACATGGGATTCGCCGAAGCGGCCAATGTTCCCGTCGTTTTGGTTGCCGATATCGAGCGCGGCGGCGTTATCGCCAGCCTCATCGGTACCTATGATCTTCTTTCCGATACCGAAAAGACCTTGATGAAGGGTTACATCGTCAACAAGTTTCGCGGCGACGCTGGTTTGTTTGCGGACGCCCTGGCAACGATCAAAGGCAAGACCGGCCTTGATTGTTTCGGTATCGTTCCGTTTTTTAACGCTGCCCGCCTGCTGCCCAAGGAAGACGCGCTGTCGCTGGATAACCGTGATGATGGGGGTGAGAACGGGGCCATTAAGATCGCCGCCTTGCGCCTGTCGCGCATCGCCAATTTCGACGACCTCGACCCCCTGGCCGCGGAGCCAGATGTGGCCGTCAGCATCATCGAGCCGGGAACGCCGCTGCCCGGCGACACCGACATGGTCATCATTCCGGGATCGAAATCAACCCTGGCGGACTTGGCCGCCATCCGCGCCGAAGGCTGGGACGTCGACATTGCCGCCCATGTGCGCCGTGGCGGCATGGTCGTCGGCCTTTGCGGCGGCTATCAGATTTTAGGCGGCCACATCGCCGACCCGGACGGCATCGAGGGCCTCGTTTCGGAGGCGGAAGGTTTGGCCTTGCTCGATGTGCAAACCATTATCGGCGGCGACAAGACGCTGACGGAAACGGCGGGAACGGAAATCGCCAGTAGCGCCCCGGTAAAGGGCTACGAAATGCACATGGGCGATACTACCGGGGCCGGGCTTGAAAATCCGTGGCTGACCCTTGAAGAAGGGCGACCCGAAGGCGCAATCTCCGCTGACGGTAAAATTTTGGGAACCTACGTGCACGGCCTGTTTGCCTCCGACGACTTCCGCCATGCTTTTCTGGCGCGACTCGGTGGCAAGGGAACCGTCGCCTACGAAGCGCAAGTCGAAGAAACCCTGGACGCCCTGGCCGACCATCTGGAAGAGCACCTTGATCTTGATGGGCTGTTGGCGGCGGCAGCTCCCGCCGCAAACTGAACCGCGATGTGGAAATTTAAAGAATGACCGCGACCGAAGAAACCGACCCGACTTCTGAAACACAGCCTTCCGCTGGCGAGTTGGTCACCGCTTTTGCCGACGAAGTTGTCGTTGATGCGGTGTTGGCCACGGACGATTTCGGGCCGGTCGAAACGATCCAGGTCAAAGGTCGCGAGGAGCCGCTGACCGTTCGCCGTTTGAAGGCGTAATTCAACCGGAAAGCCCTACAAACTAAACCGCACCATGGCGATCGCGGCGACCCAGAAGACGTTGATCAAACACGCGATGACGTAAAGGTAGAGGCTGCGGGAAATGTCTTTTGCTTCGGCCTTGGCGCTGCCGTCGCCGACCCAGGGGTCGTTGACCGTTTGCCCCGCGTAGTGACGCGGCCCGGCCAGCGCCAGGCCGAGCGCGCCGGCCATGGCGCCTTCCGGCCAGCCGGCGTTAAAGGATTTGTGCTTGTGCGAATCGCGCAGCATCACCTTCAGCGCCTGGCCCGGTTTCGCCGTCGGCACGAACAGCGAGGCGAAGACAATGAACAGCCCCGACAGCCGGGCCGGGATGAAATTCAACACATCGTCCAGCCGCGCCGCCGTCATGCCGAAGGCGCGGTATTTCGGCGTCCGGTGGCCGATCATGCTGTCCATGGTATTGACGGCCTTGTAGACGAGCAGGCCCGGAAACCCGAACAACGCATACCAGAACACCGGGGCGACGACGCCGTCGCAGAAATTTTCGGCCAGCGTTTCGATGGCGGCGCGGGCGACGCCGTGGCCGTCGAGGCTGGCCGGGTCACGACCGACGATGTGGCGGACAGCATCCCGGCCGGCTTCGACGGATTCCCTGAGTCCTTTTGAGACGGCTTTGACATGGTCATAAAGCCCGCGCGCCGCCAGCAACGTGACGACGCCGGCAAACTCGATAATCCAGCCCCAGGGATGATGCAGGCTGAGCCACGCGACCATCCAGCCGATAGTGAATGCGGCCAGGACGATGGCCAGCACGACCAAAAGCCCTCGAATGGCGCGCGCCCCCTGGCTGCGGTTTTCGCGGTTGAGCTTGCGGTCGAAAAAATCAATCGCATCGCCGATGATGCGGACCGGATGGCGCACGTGCTTGAACACGGCTTTCATCTCGCCCAGGTAGGCTTCGATGATCAGCGCCAATAACAATAATACCAGCGGATCAAAGCCGCCGCGGCCGGTCATGCCAAAAATCAACATTTTCAGACAATGCCATTTTAAGGGGCCTTTTCCCAGTGGGGAAAACATGTATCATCGCTGGCTCGGGCCCCCGCCCAGAGGCAACGACCAGGTGGGACCGGCGGAAACGGTGACGGCACCGTTGCCGACATGCACGAAGGCAAGGACCAGGCACAATGACCAAGAAGACCGCCGTGATGATTTGCGGCCACGGCAGCCGCGACGACGCCGCCATTGAGGAATTCAACCGTCTGGCGGGACACTTATCCAAGCGCCTCCCCCAATACGACGTCGAAAGCGGGTTCCTGGAATTCGCCACGCCGGTTCTGCGCACCGGCCTCGATAAGCTGAAAGAGCGGGGTGCTGCAAAAATCATCTGCCTGCCGGGCATGCTGTTCGCCGCCGGCCACGTGAAAAACGATCTGCCGTCCGAGGTCAATAACTTCGGCGCCGAAAATCCCGGCATCGAAATGATCTTTGCCCGCGAACTGGCGGTCGATAAAAAGCTTCTGAAAGCCGCCAGTCAGCGCATCGAAGAGGCGGAAAAGGCGGCGACGACTAAGGTCGCGCGCGCCGATACGCTGCTGATGGTGGTCGGGCGCGGCACCAATGATCCGGACGCCAATTCCAATGTCTCAAAAATCGCCCGCATGTTGTGGGAAGGCATGGGCTTCGGCTGGGCCGAGGTCAGCTATTCCGGCGTCGCCTCGCCGCTGGTTAATGCCGGCCTCGAACACGCGGTCAAGCTCGGCTACAAGCGGATTATCGTATTTCCGTATTTTTTGTTCACCGGTATTCTGGTCAGGCGCATTTATGACTGGGCCGACGAGGCGCAGGCCAATCACCCGGAGATCGAATTCCTTAAAGCCTCTTATCTTGACGACCATGGCCTGCTGATCGACACCTTCGTCGAGCGCGTCGAAGAAGCCCTGGTCGGCGATAACAAGATGAACTGTCAGCTGTGCAAGTACCGCGAGCAGATCATCGGCTATGAAGGCGATGTCGGCACACCGCAAGTCGGCCATCACCACCATGTCCAGGGCGTCGGCACCGACGGCCACGGGGCGCATGACCACGGTGTTCATGTGGGTCATCACCACCATCACCAAGACGATTAAAAGGCCGCCTGGTGATGTTCGACTACATCCGCGACCCGGCGGAAATCTATAAAAATTCGTTCGCCGCCGTGCGCGCGGCGACCGATCTGTCCGGGTTTTCGGGCATCGAGGCCGATATTGTCGTGCGGCTTGTCCATGCTTGTGCCATGCCGGAAATCACCGAAGGCCTGGTTTTTTCCGACGGCGCGGTGGCGGCGGGCCGTCAGGCATTGGGCAATGGCGCGTCGGTTCTTGTCGATGCCGAGATGGTCGGCCACGGCATTATCAAAAAAAATCTTGCGAAAAAAAATGCTGTCCTCTGCACCTTGAATGATGAGGGCGTCGCCGAACGCGCCAGGGAAGCGGCGACCACGCGCTCGGCGGCGGCGGTGGATTTGTGGGGAGATAGCTTGAAAGACGCCGTCGTCGCCATCAGCAATGCGCCGACGGCGTTGTTCAGGCTTTTGGAACTGCTCGATGGTGGTGCGCCGCGCCCGGCGCTGATTTTGGGGTTTCCGGTGGGATTTATCGGGGCGGCGGAATCAAAAGACGCGCTCATCGAACACGCGCCCGATTTCTGCGTTCCGTTTATTACACTTAAGGGCCGGCGCGGCGGCAGCGCCCTGGCGGCGGCGGCGGTCAATGCCTTGGTGCAATCAACATGACCGCGCCAAAAATTACCGTCGTCGGTATTGGCGAAGACGGCCTCGATGGATTGGCCCCCGCCACCCGCAAGCTGGTGGAAGGCGCCGATGTTCTTGTCGGCGGTGCCCGGCACCTGTCAAAAGTTTCCGGTGGCAAGAAACAGCGCATCGACTGGAAAGACGGCTTCGATGCGGCGTTCGATGAGATGGCGAAAAAGACCGGCAAGCAAGTTGTCGTGCTGGCCTCGGGCGACCCGCTGAATTTCGGCGTCGGAAAAAATGTCATCGCCCGCTTCGGTGTCGACGCGGTAACGGTGCTGCCCGCCCCCGGCGCATTCAGCCTCGCCGCCGCGCGCATGGGCTGGCCGCTGGCCGATGTCGAATGCCTGACCGTGCATGGGCGCGATCTGGAAACCATCAACCTCTATCTGGTGCCGGGACAGAAAATTTTTATCCTGAGCTGGGATGGGGAAACGCCGGGTAAGGTCGCCGGGCTGCTCACGTCGCGCGGTTTCGGGCCGAGCAAAATAGTTGTTTTGTCGAACATGGGGGGAGACGAAACTCGCGTCGAAGCAACGGCGCATGCCTGGGGCCAAGGCGCATGCCCGGACCTTAACGTCATCGCCATCAATTGCGCGGCCTCCCCCGACGCCGATCAGGCGGCCTGGAGCCGCGTGCCCGGTTTGTCCGAAGACGCCTATGAGCACGACGGCCAGATTACCAAGCGCCATGTTCGCGCGGCGACGCTGGCGCGGCTTGCGCCGATGCCGGGACAAGTTCTGTGGGATGTCGGGGCCGGGTCCGGCGCCATCGGCATCGAATGGCTGCGCGCCCAACCATCCTCCAGCGCTATCGCCATCGAACGCGACAAAGGCCGGTGTAAGGTCATCGCCCGCAACGCTGGCAACCTGGGCGTGCCGGGGCTGACCATCATCGAAGGTGCGGCCCCGGATGTGTTTGACGGCCTGACGCCACAACCGGACGCCGTGTTTTTGGGCGGCGGAGTGTTCGTCGAAGGGTTGCTGGAAGCCTGCTGGAAGGCGCTCAGCCCCGGTGGCCGACTGGTCGCCAATGCGGTGACGGTCGAGTCACAGAAACGGTTGTTATCATATCGAAACGAAATTGGCGGCGACTTAACCCGGCTTTCCGTGGCCCATGCTGGCCCCGTCGGCGGGTTGCAGGCGTTTACCTCGCTCAAAGACATCATCCAATTGGCAGCGGTAAAAAAATGACCAAAAAAAACGCCACCCTTTACGGCCTCGGCATCGGCCCCGGCGACCCGGAACTGATGACGTTGAAGGCGCATCGACTATTGCAGTCGGTTCCCGTCGTCGCCTATCCGGCGCCCGATACCGGCGACAGCCTGGCCCGCGCCATCGCCGCCCCGCACTTGCCTGACGGGCTGGTGGAAATCGTCATCAAAACACCGATGACGCCGGGCAATTTTCCGGCCAACGATATTTACGATCATTACGCTACCGAAATAAGCGTGCATCTCGATGCCGGCCGCGACGTGGCGGTGTTGTGCGAAGGCGATCCGTTCCTTTATGGCTCGTTCATGTACGTGTTCGAGCGCCTGTCCGGTAATTACCGGACCGAGGTGGTGCCGGGCGTATCGTCGTTGGGCGCCGTCGCGGCGGCGGCAAAGTGGCCGTTGGTATCGCGCAACCAGATCCTGACGATCCTGCCCGCGCCGCTGGACGAAGCGGTGCTGGAGCGCCGCCTTGCTGAAACCGATGCGGCGGCGATCATGAAGGTCGGCCGCCATCTGGAAAAGGTGAAGCGCGTGTTGAAACGCCTCGGCCTGGAAGAAAACGCCCAGTACATCGAGCGCGCGTCGATGGCCGATGAGAAAGTTTCGGCCCTGAAAGACGTTTCCGCCGATGCCGCCGCGCCTTATTTCTCGATGATCCTGGTGCGCCAGAAAGATGGGGCTGTTACATGACCGCGATGATCGCTCTTGTCGTCCTCGGGCCCAGCGGGCTTAAACTTGCGGAAATTCTGAAAGGGGTTTTGCCCGACGCCGAGGTCCACGGCCTTGAAGGACGGGTCAAAGACGCCGATGTATTTTTTTCCGATACCGGCGCGCATCTGCGCGCATTGTTCGCCCAATCCCGGCCCATCGTCGGCGTCATGGCGTCGGGCATCCTGATCCGCAGCCTGGCGCCGGAATTGTCGGACAAAAAAACCGAACCGCCCGTCGTCGCCGTCGCCGACGATGGCTCTGTCGCGGTGCCGTTGCTGGGGGGGCATCATGGGGCCAACGAATTGGCGCGCTTGATCGCCGGCGCGCTCGGCGGCCAGGCGGCTGTTACGACCGCCGGCGACGTGGCGTTTGGGCTGGCCCTGGATAATCCGCCGCCGGGCTGGCGTGTCGCCAATCCGACGGCAGCCAAAAAAATCACCGCCCGCCTGTTGGCCGGCGATCCGGTGGCGCTTGTGGTCGATGCCGGCAATGCGGACTGGATCACCGAAACCGATGCGGTCTTTGTTGAAGACGCGCCCGCGTCCGTCATCGTTACCGACTGTGCCGTCGCCAAGCCGGGTAAGAATCTGGTTTTGCATCCGCCGGTGCTGGCGCTTGGCGTCGGGTGCGAGCGCGGCGCGACGGCAGAAGAGCTCATCGGGTTGGCCGAACAGACGCTTGCCGATGCTGGCCTGAGCGCCGCGTCGGTTGCCTTGGTCGCCTCCCTCGACCTGAAGGCGGACGAGGCTGCCGTTCACGCTCTGGCGGCGCACTTAAGTGTATCTGCACGTTTTTTCCCGGCCGAAGAATTGGAATGGCAAACGCCCCGCCTCGCCAATCCGTCCGATGTGGTGTTCGCTGAAGTCGGCTGCCATGGCGTCTGCGAAGGCGCGGCGCTGGCCGCCGTCGGCCGTCAAGGGGCCCTGGTGGCGGAAAAACAAAAATCAAAACGCGCCACCTGCGCCATCGCCTGTTCGCCGGAAATCATTGACCCCGAAAGCGTCGGGGCGGCAAGAGGCCGGCTGACTGTCGTCGGCATCGGCCCCGGAAGTGCGGAGTGGCGAACCCCGGAAGTAACGGCAGTACTGCGCCAGGCCAGCGATATCGTCGGCTATGGGCTTTACCTGGATTTGATCGAAGATTTGACCGCCGGTAAAAACCTGCATTCTTCCGATCTGGGGAAGGAAGAAGACCGCGCCCGAAAGGCGCTTGATCTGGCGGCCCTTGGCCGGGACGTGGCGCTGGTATCGTCGGGGGATGCGGGGATTTACGCCCTGGCGACATTGGCGTTCGAATTGCTGGACCGCGAAAATCGCCCCGAATGGAACCGGCTGGAAGTTTCCGTGGCGCCGGGCATTTCCGCCCTGCAAGCCGCCGCCGCGCGCATCGGCGCGCCGCTCGGTCATGATTTTTGCGCCATCTCGCTATCTGATTTGCTGACGCCCATCGAGGATATCGAACGCCGCCTGAGGGCAGCGGCGGCGGGGGACTTCGTCGTCGCCCTCTATAACCCGGTTTCCAAGCGGCGCAAAAAACAGCTGGCCATGGCCCGCGATATTCTGCTGACCGCCCGGCCTGAGGCGACGCCGGTGATATTGGCCCGTAACCTTGGCCGCGACGGCGAAACGGTCGATGTCATCACCCTTGGGGACCTGACGGTGGATATGGTCGATATGCTGACGCTGGTGATGATCGGCTCCAGCCAGACCCGCGTAATAAAAGGCTCCCCACCCCGCGTCTATACCCCCAGAGGCTACGATCCCAAGAAGGAGGTCTCCGAATGACCGTTCATTTCATCGGCGCCGGGCCGGGGGCGGCGGATTTGATCACCGTTCGCGGGCTCGATCTTATTCGCGCCTGCCCGGTGGTGCTCTATGCCGGATCGCTGGTCCCCGACGCCATTGTCGCCGAAGCGCCCAAGGACGCGCTTGTTGTGGATACCGCGCCCATGCACCTGGACGAAATCATTGCTGAAATGAAAACCGCCGATTCCGCCGGTCATGATGTCGCGCGCGTTCATTCCGGCGACCCGTCGCTGTACGGCGCCATCGCCGAGCAGATGCGCAAGCTTGACGATTTGGGGATATCCTATGACGTGACGCCGGGGGTGTCGGCCTATGCGGCGGCGGCGGCCGCGCTGGCTACGGAACTGACGCTGCCCGATATCAGCCAGACGGTGATTTTGACCCGCACCTCGGTCAGAAGCTCGGGCATGCCCGACGGCGAAGACCTTGCAACCCTGGGTCAAAGCGGCGCGACGATGGCCATCCATCTGTCGGTCAATAACTTGAAGCCGGTAATCCGCGACCTGGTGCCGAATTACGGCGAAGACTGCCCGGTCGTCGTCGCCTACCGCGTTAGCTGGCCCGATGAAAAAATCGTCCGCGGCACATTGGCCGATATCAGGGATAAGGTAAAAGCCGAAGGCATTACCCGGACGGCGTTGATCCTGGTCGGCCGGGTACTGGATGCGGACGGCTTTGATGACAGCCGGCTCTACGCCGCCGACCATCACCACGTGCTGCGCCCTAAGAAGCCCCCGCAAAAAACTAAACCCGGGACTTAATCCAGTTCATGGCCGCGTCTACGGTCTCGAACACGTTGCCCGGTTCGGGTGGCGGGCGGCGGATGATGAGGGTTTTGATTTTGCGCTCGGCGGCGGCGAATATCTTGGCCGCCGTTTGCTCGCCGCCGGAATGCTTGGTCAGCAATAAATCGATTTTGTGTTCGGCAAGAATCAATCGTTCCTGATCCAGGGAATAGGGCGGCTGGCCGAGGATGACCTGGTGGTTTTTCAAGGCCAGGGGTTTTTCCGGGGCGTCGATCAGGCGGACGAGGAAAAAAATATCCTCCAGTTCGGCCAGTTCCTCGAAGCCGCGCGCCCCGGTGGTGACGAACACCCGCCTGGCGATATCGGGAAGAATCTCCGCCGCCCCTTTCATGTCATCGACCTCGATATATTTTGCCGACGGTGGCAGCTTCCACAGTGGTCTCATGATCTGCGCCCGGGGGATGCTGAGCGAGGCGCAGGCGGCGGTGGCATGGTCGGATATCACCGGGCTATAGGGATGCGTGGCGTCGATGACCAGATCGACAGCGTTCTCCGACAGGTATTCGACGAGCCCGACAATGCCGCCGAACCCGCCGATGCGGACTTCGCCGGCCAACGCTGGCGCGACCCTGCGCCGCCCGGCCAAAGACGTCGTCACGGTGAGCTTTTTGGAAAGCTCGATACTGGCGCGCTGTGCCAGTTCCCGGGCTTCAATGGTGCCGCCCAGGATCAGAAGTTTGGCTTGTTTGCTATCCACTATGCCCGGCCATATTACCGTCACGATCAAAAATTATCACGTCCACCTCGGTGCCGCCGGAAAGCGTCGCCAGCGCCGTCTCGCGGGCGCGCTGGGCAATGACATCGCCCAGGGGCAGGTTTTGCGCGCGCGCCATGTCGAGCACTTCGCCAGCCGTGTTGGCGGCTTCGGCATTTTTGACGGCCCCCGCATCGGCGCCCAGGTCTGCCAGAATTGCCGCCAACCCCTTCATATCGACGCGCGACTTCGATGAATGCAGGTCCATGGCACCTTGCGCCAGCTTGCTCATTTTGCCGATGCCGCCGGCAAGCGTGAGTTTTTTTGCCGGGTGCTTGCGCAGGTATTTCAGCATGCCGCCGGCAAAATCGCCCATATCGATCAGCGCCTGATCGGCCAGGCCCGTGGCCTTTTTGACGGCGGCTTCCGATGTCGAACCGGTGGCGGCGGCGAGGTGAATGTGGCCTTCGGCGAGGGCGACATCGATGCCCCGGTGGATGGAATGGATCCAGGCCGAGCAGGAATAGGGGATGACGATGCCGGTGGTGCCCAACACGGACAGCCCGCCTTCGATACCGAGGCGCCCGTTCAGGGTTTTTGCCGCCAGCTTTTCGCCGCCGGGAATGGATATCGTGATGGCGGCGCCAGGCTTTTTATTGCCGTCGAATTTTTTTACCAGCCCTTCGATGACGCCTTGCATCATGGCGCGCGGACCGGGGTTGATGGCCGGTTCGCCGACGTCGAGCGCCAGTCCCGGCCGGGTCACGGTGCCGACGCCGTCACCGGCATGGAATGTGATGGTGTCGTGCGTTAGTTCCACGGTGACGACAATTTCCGCACCGTGGGTGACGTCGGGGTCGTCGCCGGCATCCTTGATGATGCTGGCGGTTGCCCGGTTGCCGTTCAACGCGGCCTGTTTTAAGGGGAAGCTTGGTTCCTGGCCTTTCGGCAGGGTGATCGTCACCGGGTCGGGAAATTCGCCGGTCAGCAGCGCCTGATAGGCCGCGCTCAGCGCCGCCGTGGCGCAGGCGCCCGTCGTCCAGCCCCGTTTCAGGGGGGGCTCTTTTCCCCTTTGGGGTTTGCGCTTGTCGGATTGCTCGGCCATGGCGTTCCTTTATCGGCGGTCCATAGTATTATATCTAGTCTGCGCCATTAGGGAGAACCATTCGTGATTCCAGGTTTGATTATTGCGGCCCCCGCCTCCGGCAGCGGTAAGACGGTGCTGACGCTGGGGCTGCTCGCCCATCTGGCGCACACCGGCCACAAGGTCGCCTCGGCCAAGGCCGGGCCGGATTATATCGACCCCGCCTTCCATACACAGGCGACGGAAAGGGCGTGCCTGAACATGGACCCCTGGGCCATGCGTCCCGAGACCCTGGCCGGGGCGGCGCAGCTTTTGTCTGACAATGCCGACATCATCATCGGCGAGGGGGTGATGGGGCTGTTCGACGGCGCGTTTGTCAGGGAAGGCGACAACGACGGTTCGACCGCGGAACTGTCGCGCCTTACCGGCTGGCCGGTGATCTTGGTCATCGACGCCCGCGCACAGGCCGCGTCCGCCGCCGCCGTGCTTAAAGGTTTTGCCGAGTTTCGGGACGGCGTGACCATTGCCGGCGTCGTCTATAACCGCACCGGCGGCGAGCGTCATAACGATATCCTGAAAAGCGCCTCGGCCGCTGCTCTGCCGGATATTCCGGTGCTGGGCTGTCTGCCGCGCACCGCAGGCCTTGATCTGCCGGAACGCCACCTCGGCCTGGTCCAGGCCGTCGAGCACCCGGACCTCAAGGGGTTTCTGGAAACCGCCCGGGCGCTGGTCGCCCGGCATGTCGACGTGGAAAAACTGTTGAGTTTGGCGAAGCCATTGATTTTGGGCGGGAGTAAATCTTCCCCCTTGCCGCCATTAGGCCAGCGCATCGCCATCGCCCGCGACGATGCCTTCGCCTTTACCTACGATTTGACGCTTTCCGGTTGGCGCGATGCGGGCGCGGAAATTCTGCCGTTTTCGCCCCTCGCCGATGAAGCGCCGGATAATACCGCCGACGCTGTCTTCCTGCCCGGCGGCTACCCGGAACTGCATGCCGGAACGCTTAGCCATGCTTCGACCTTTATGGACGGGCTGCGCGGGCGGGCCGCAGATGGCGCGGCGATCTATGGCGAGTGCGGCGGCTATATGGTGCTGGGCCGGGGGCTGGTCGATGGCGATGGCGCGCGGCACGAAATGGCCGGACTGCTGGCGCTGGAAACCTCGTTTGCCGAACGCAAGCTGCACCTCGGCTACCGGCAGGTGCGGACCTTGCGCGAAAGCCCTTTGGGCGCCGCGGGCGCGGCCTTCCGGGGGCATGAATTTCATTACACCGGGGTGATCAAGGAAGGCCCCGGTAACGGCCTTTTCGCCGCCGCCGACGCGGAAGGAAACGATCTTGAGCCGATGGGCCTCGTCGATGGCCGGGTCGCCGGGTCGTTCGTTCATTTGATTGATCGGGAATAGTCGCTGCATATTGCATTCGGAAATGACAGCGTCCCCAAGAACAATAAGGTAAGCAATCCATGGCCCCGCCAATTCTTATTCTACGCGACATTTATCTAACCTTTGGAGGGACGCCCCTTCTTGAGGGGGCCGAGCTTTCGGTCTCCAGAGGCGACAGGCTTTGTCTGGTCGGGCGCAACGGTTCGGGCAAATCGACCTTTCTCAAGATCGCCGCCGGGTTGATCGAGGCCGACAAGGGCGAGCGCTTTCTTCAGCCGGGCTCGACCATCCGTTATCTGCCCCAGGAGCCTGACCTTTCAGGATATGGCTCGACCCTGGATTATGTCGAGGAAGGTCTGGACCCGGAGGTTGATTCTCACAGAGCCCAACACCTGCTCAATCTGCTGGGCCTCAGTGGCGCGGAAAATCCCGAGCGTCTTTCCGGTGGCGAGGCCAGGCGGTGCGCCCTGGCCCGCGCCCTGGCGCCAAAGCCCGATATCCTGCTTCTCGACGAGCCGACCAACCATCTCGATATGCCGGCCATCCAGTGGCTGGAAAAAGAATTGAAAGACCTGCCCTCGGCCATCGTGATGATTAGCCATGACCGCCGCTTCCTTGAAAACCTGTCCAGGGCCACTGTCTGGCTGGATCGCGGGCAGGCCAGCCGCCTCGACAAGGGGTTCGGGGATTTCGAGGAATGGCGCGACGAAACGCTTGAACAGGAAAAACTCGACCGCCACAAGCTCGACCGCAAGATCGTGGCCGAGAACCACTGGCTGGTCCACGGGGTATCGGCCCGCCGCAAACGCAATCAGCGACGCCTCGGCGAACTCGTTGAGATGAGACAACAACGCAGTCAGCTTCGACAGGCTACCGGCGACGTTAAAATGACCGTCACCGCGGGCAATGTTTCGGGCAAGCTGGTGGCCGAGGCCGAGGGAATTAGCAAATCCTACGGCGGTCCGGCCATCATCAATGACTTCTCGGTTCGCATCCAGCGCGGCGACAGGGTCGGGTTTGTCGGCCCCAACGGCGCCGGCAAGACGACGTTGCTGGGCATTCTTACCGGCGCCCTCAAACCGGATCATGGAACGGTGCGCCTCGGCGCATCGGTGCAAATGGTCACCCTCGACCAGATGCGCGAAAGCCTCGATCCAAAAATCACCCTGTCCGACACCCTTACCGGCGGCGGTGGCGATATGGTCTCGGTGGCCGGCAAGCCCCGGCACGTCATCAGCTACATGAAGGATTTTCTGTTCGCCGCCGAACAGGCCAGGACACCCATCGGCGAGCTGTCCGGCGGCGAACGCGGCCGCCTGATGCTGGCCCGGGCACTGGCCAGCCCATCGAACCTGCTGGTTCTCGACGAGCCGACCAACGACCTCGATCTGGAAACCCTCGATTTGTTGCAGGAAATGCTGGCCGACTACCAGGGTGCGGTGCTGCTGGTAAGCCATGACCGCGACTTCATTGATCGCGTCGTCACCTCGGTGATTGCCTGGGAAGGCGACGGACGCTGGGTGGAATACGCCGGCGGCTACAGCGACATTCAGGCCCAGCGCCGCCAAAACGCCGCCGAAGAGAGAAAAGCGACGGGCAAGGCGGCGATAACGTCGCCCTCAACTTCATCCTCCTCCCCGTCTTCGACAAGCCGCAAAGGCAAGCTGTCGTTCAATCAGGCCCATGCCCTGAAAACCCTGCCCGGCGACATGGCGAAGCTGGAGCGCGAAATAGAATCCCGCCACAAAACCCTCGCCGATCCCAACCTCTATGCCCGCGACCCGCAAGCCTTCGACAGCGCAGCTTGCGTCCTCAAGGCCGCCGAGGCCAGCCTTGCGGTCCTGGAGGAGGAATGGCTGGCCCTGGAACTGGCAAGAGAAGAGATCGAGGGCGGTGACGGCTAATGAAGCGCCTGTTGCCTTGACGGACGCGAAAGGGTAACCATTTCCTGAAGTAAGGAGCTTGGCGCGTGTTCGGAAAATCATCGGCGAAATCAGCGGCAAAAAAGACCGAAAAACCGTTCTGGGAAACCAAAACGCTTGGCCAAATGAACAAGCAGGAATGGGAATCGCTGTGCGACGGGTGCGCCAAGTGCTGCCTCAACAAGCTGGAAAACGAATCGACCGGGGAAATCCAGTACACCGACGTCGCGTGCCGCTTGCTGGACACCGAAAAATGCCATTGCGTCAGCTATGACGACCGCAAACGCTATGTCCCCGATTGTCAGATTTTGAACACCAATAGCATCAAGCGGCTGGTGTGGCTGCCGTCGACCTGTGCGTACCGGCTGATCGACGAGAGCAAGCCGCTTTATTGGTGGCATCATTTGATTTGCGGCGATAAAAATACCGTACACGATGTGGGCGTGTCCGTGCGCGGTCGGGTGGTTTCCGAACGGGATACCGACGATCTCGAAAACCGCATCGTCGGCTGGCCTAAATAACAACAACGACCATACATTCAGGAGAATACCAACGTGGCTGATCAAGATTTTGCATTCAAGGGCGTCTATAGCGCCGCCCTGACGCCTTTGAAAGACGACCTTTCCCCGGACTTACGGCTCATGGCCGACCACTGTAAATGGCTGCTCGCCAACGGCGCTGACGGGCTGGCGATTTTGGGCACCACGGGTGAGGCCAATTCGTTTTCCGTCGCCGAGCGCGTCGCCATCCTCGAAGGGCTGTCCGAGGCCGGCGTACCGGGAAGCGCGGTAATGCCCGGCACCGGGTGCTGCGCCATCCCTGATGCTGTCGAGCTGACCAAAAAAGCCGTCGAACTCGGCACCGGCGGGGTCTTGATGCTGCCGCCGTTCTATTACAAGAACCCGTCCGAAGACGGCCTGTTCGCCGCCTATTCGGAAGTCATCCAGCGCGTCGGCGAGGCCGGCCTGAAAATATGCCTCTATCATTTCCCGCAGATGTCTAGCGTGCCGATCACCTATGCGCTGATCGAAAGACTGTTAAAGGCTTATCCCGGCACCGTCGTCGGCATGAAGGATTCGTCCGGCGATCTCGACAACATGACCGGTGCGGCCAGGGAATTCCCCGGCTTTGCCGTGTTTTCCGGCTCCGACGAATTGTTGCTGCCGTTGCTAAAAGACGGCGGCGCCGGTTGCATTACGGCGTGCGCCAATGTCGCTTCGTCGCTGGCGGCCCAGGTCTACAAGGGCTTTTTGGACGGCACGGACATTCAGGCGACGCATGAAATCCTGACGGCAGTACGCTCCCAGATCTGTCAGTTCCCGTTGTCGTCGGCGTTAAAGACCTTGATGTCGCGCCATTCCGCAAACGGGCAGTGGCTTAATATCCGCCCGCCCCTGGTGCCGATGAGTGGGGCGGACATTGAAAAGCTGTTTGCCGGGTTTGACGCCATCGGCTTTGATCTGCCGCTGGCGGCCTGACGCAACGTGGACCGGGCACCCTTCCAGGAAACCGTTGTCGAGCTTTCGGGCCGGCCCGTGGCGGTGCGCTTTGTCCGTAATCGGCGCGCCCGGCAATTGATTATGCGCATGGACAGCAGCCGCGATGATGTGGACGGCGTCACCGTGACCCTGCCCGGTGGGACGACCAAGGCAGAGGGCCTCGCCCTGGTCCATGACAAGGCCGGCTGGGTGCTGAAAATGCTTGATACCCAGTTGCCGCGCATCCCGTTCGAGGACGGTGTCGTGGTGCCGCTGGCCGGGGACGATTGCCGGATCAGGCATGTTGGCGTTTCTCGTGGCGTCATTCGGCGCCAAGGCGATGAAATCCTTGTCACCGGGTACCCCGAGCACCTGGGCCGCCGGCTCAAAGACTGGTTCAAGGCAGAGGCCATGCGCCATATCGGCCCCCTGGTCCGGGAAAAATCCGATGCCCTTGGCCGCGCTGCCGGTCGTATTTCGATCCGAGATACGCGAAGCCGCTGGGGCTCGTGTTCGCATGATGGCAATCTGTCGTTTTGCTGGCGGCTGGTGATGGCGCCGGTCATGGTGCTGGATTATGTCGTCGCCCACGAAGTCGCCCATCTGGCGGAAGCCAACCACGGGCCGAATTTCTGGCGCGCGGTTTCCGGCCTGACGCCTGATATGGATGCGGGCCGCGAATGGCTTCGCCGCAACGGTGAAAGCCTGCATCGCTACGGCTAGAGATGAGTATGAAACAAGCACAAGGACGCCTGACCTATGAGCCCGCCGGTCCGGGCCTGACGGAATTCACCGACGATGTCGCGCGCTGGCTGGCCGGCCAAGACATCACCACCGGCCTGCTCACGGTCTACATCCATCATACGTCGGCGTCGCTGATCATTCAGGAAAATGCCGATCAAAGCGTTATGGATGATATCGAGACATTCTTTATGAGCCTGGTGCCGCAAGATATCTCGCTCTATACCCACAAGCCGGAAGGCCCCGACGATATGCCTGCCCACATCAAAGGCGCGTTGACGGAAACCTCGATCAGCATTCCCATCACCGGCGGCAAGATGGCGCTCGGTAAATGGCAGGGAATTTTTCTGTTCGAACACCGCACCCACCCACGCCCGCGCAACATTACGCTGCACGTGGTCGGCGAATAGCATGAATGAAATGGGGCTTGTTTTGCTGCTTGGCGCAATCGTCGGCGCGGTAGTTGTGCGCCGGAAAATCCGCGACCCGGAAAGCACGCTTGGCCGCTGGTATAAAGATCGCATCAAGCCCCGTGAAAAAGAAATCGCCACCTGGTTTTTTGTCGCCACGCTGCTGATTTGGGCGGGGATTTATGTCGCCGCGTCGAAGCAGGATCGCGACGACTCGGACCGGGCGCTCAAGGTGTTCAAGGAATCCATTTACCCGCCCAAGAAGCCTGAAACAGATAAACAATGAAAAAACGGAAAAAAGGCCCGGCCCCGCCAACAACGGGCGTCGAGAATTTTGACATTTCAGGGGAACTGCTGGGCGAAGCCGCGCGCGATTTGCAGGCCGGCCGGGCCGAGGCCGCCCTGGTGTTGATCCGCCAGGTGCTGAAGAGCGAGCCCGACAATGCCGAGGCGCTTAACCTTTGCGGTGTCGCCAGTTTTCACACCGGCGATGTCGCCGAAGCCGTCTCGATGCTGGAAACGGCGATTTCCTTTCGCCCCGGCTTCGCCGACGCGCTGAATAACCTGGGCAACGTTTTCAAGGCGGTGCAAAACTACGGCGACGCCGAAGGGGCGTACAAAAGGGCGCTGGGCGCAGACCCGGATTACATGAGCGCACGCTATAACTTGGGCATCGTGCTCGAACTGTCGGGCCGCTTTGCCGACGCCGAGGGCTGTTACCGCGAATGCCTTGAGCGCGACAAAGATTTCGCCCCCGGTCATTTCAACCTCGGCAACGTGCTCAAGGCGCTGGGCCGCATGGAAGAAGCGCGCCGGGCGTACCGGCGCGCCACCGCCCTGCAGCCGGGCTTTGCCGAGGCGCTGAATAATCTGGGTACGGTGGAAATGGAGCTGTCCAACCCGACCGACGCCATTCATGCCTACCGTCAGGCCATCGGCGTCAATCCGGGGTTCGCCGATGCCCACTACAACCTCGGCATTGCGCTTCAGGACGGCGGCGAGCATGAAGACGCTATCGCCTGTTATGAAAAGGCCCTTTCGTGCGACCCCGCCCATGCCGGGGCGCAAATCAATACCGGTTACGCGCTGAAGGAACTCGGCCGCCTCGACGATGCCGCCCGCGCCTACCACAAGGCGATTGCGACAGCCCCTGATTATGACAAGGTTCGGGTTAACCTGGGCGATATCTATCTGCGCCAGGGCAAGCCGGAAGACGCGCTCGGGCTTTGCGACGAATTTCTTGAAATCCACCCCGGCAACATTTCCGTGCTGGCGTTCAAGGCCATCGTGCTCGAGGAACTAGGGCAGAAAGACGGCGTCGGGGAACTCTATGATTACGACCGTCTGCTCGGGCCGGTGATCGTTAGCGCACCGGAAGGCTTCGCCGATTTGAGCGCTTTCAATGAGGCGCTGTGCGAACACGTGTTGGGCCATCCGTCTCTGGTTCAGGCGCCGGCGACCCACGCGACACGGTTCGGGCGTCATTCCGGCGAATTGCTGGTTGACCCGAAAGGGCCAATGGAAGCGTTCGAAAAAATGGTCATGCAGGCGGTGGACGGCTACCGGGGGGCGCGGCCTCCCGACCCCGGCCATCCCTATCTGGCTACCCGGCCGGAAAAAATGAGCCTCAACGTCTGGGGCGTGGCGATGGATAGCCAAGGCCACCAACTGGCCCATATTCACCCGTCGGCGTGGCTGTCGGGCGTCTATTACCCACGCCTGCCGTCGGTTATCGGCGAAGACGGTGCGGATCACAGAGGCTGGATTGAATTCGGCCGCGCGCCGGATGACTTCCACGCCCTGAAGGTGCCGGACGTAAAACTGATCAGGCCGCAAGAAGGTTTATTGATTTTGTTTCCGTCCTATTTCTACCACCGGACCATCCCTTTCGAGGCCGATAATGTTCGAATCTCCATCGCCTTCGATGTGCTGGCGAGGGATTAAACGGTACCCCGACAAAATGCCGATTTCCGTTAAGTATCAGACTCTAGCGGTAATTTCCGTAAGTTTAGGTTGCAGGCAGGATGCAGCTCCTACTATCTTGGTAAGGTAATTACGGCTGACGTCTTTAAACTCTGGGTGCTCTGAACTTTTAACTGAACCCGATCATGCTCGTGAAGCGGCAACAAACGGTTTTGCTTGCCGCCGCCCTGTCCCTTGCGGCGGTAATGTTCTATGGCGATCTGCAATTGCCCCCTGGGATCGCCGGGGGTGTGCCCTATGTCGCCGTGGTGCTGCTCGGCTGGTGGCTGCCGGGCCGGCGATACATCCTGTTATTTGCGCTGATGACATCCCTGTTGATTATGGCCGGGTATTTTCTCTCCCCGCCGGGGAGCGCTCCCTGGGTCGCCACCGTCAACCGGCTGTTTGCGCTGTTTGCTGTTTCAGTCACGGTGGCGGCGCTGTTTTTAGCCAAGGGCGAGGCGCAAGCGCGCAAACGAAGCGAAGAGCGCGCCGAGGTGGGGTCACGATTGGACGCGATTTTACATCCAGAGCCTTGATCTGCTGGCTGAGCGGGGGCTGCGAGACGTGCAGCCGCTGCGCCGCGCGGGTAAAGCTCAACTCCAGGGCGAGCGC
>LFEN01000009.1 GCA_001510075.1 Alphaproteobacteria bacterium casp-alpha2 | reverse complement strand
ATCTTGGATCTCCTTCATAAGAAATCCTCGATAACCTCATCTGGCCTAATATGGCTCTTAAATTATGCACTTGGCTGTTGAATCTGCGTAATAAATTATCAAGTGTGATATTGATAAATTTCACCATCCTTGATAGCTGAACCGGAAAGTATCATGCTTAAGAGCTGTTTTAATTAGGAATCTGAGAATTTCCTATCCAGGGAGCAAAGGACCCCGCCCATGAGGATTAATTGTTTTTTGTCCGCCCTTTTGGTTTCGATGGCGGTTTTATTAACACCGGTGGATGGCCAAGCGGAAAAAAAATTACTGCCGAATGTTGAGGCAAACGAGGAAGGCCTGCATGTGCAGCCTTGGTTCAAAAATACTTTTTTGGACCTTCGTGAAGATATCGCCGATGCGGCCAAGGAAAGAAAACAATTGGTAATCGTCTGGGAACAGAAGGGTTGTCCCTATTGCCGTGAAATGCACCGGGTCAATCTTCGCATCCCTGAAGTCGTCAATTACATCCGCGCCAATTTCAACGTTATACAGTTGAACCTATGGGGCGACCGGGAAGTGACTGATTTGGACGGCAAGGTGACGACGGAAAAGAAGCTGGGACGGAAATATCGGGTGCAGTTTACGCCGACGTTACAATTCTTCCCGAAGAAGCTGGCAGAGGGATCGAAGAAGCCCGGCCATGAGGTCGAGGTCTGGCGCCTGCTAGGCTACTGGAAGCCCTTTCACTTCCTGAATACCTTTCGTTATGTGAAGGAAGAAGGCTATGATTCGGAGCCGAATTTCCAGCGCTGGCTGCAGGAATTGGGCCGGAAAATGCAGGCGGAAGGCAAGGACGTGAAGCTCTGGTAACGGTTTAGTCTCCGGACGGGGCAAACAACGCCCGGAAGGCATCACTGAATTTTCCATATTCCAAATATTTCATGCCGAAAAAACCACCGGCCAGGATCGAGCCAAGGGCGATAAAGGACCCCAATGCCAAGGTCGACAGCCCGGTCACGCCCTGACCAATGGTGCACCCCAAGGCCAAGATCCCGCCGATCCCCATGATCGCGCCGCCGGACATATTGCGGACCATATCTTCCGCGCCGGTGAAGGATTCAAGTTGGAATGTGCCCGTCACTTTTGCCATCAGGAAAGCGCCCGTGATAACACCGCCGACGGCGGCGATGCCGAAGTTAATGGAAGCACCGGTAAACGTCATCAGGTACTGGAGGCTTTCACCGACCGGAGAGACAAAGGTGAATGACGCCAAGGGAACCGGTTCAAACTCATCGGCGCCAATGACGCCGGTTAAATACCAGGCGGCGGGGATTAACGCGCCGATAATCAGGCCACCTGCAATGTTGGTTTTGGAAGCCCGGAAGGAAGGGCTTTTGAAGCAGTACCAGAACATCCCCGCCACGATGAGAACGGCTACAATCAACTGCACTTTCTCAAGGGGCAACGATGTCATGGCGGCCAGAAAATCCGGAATTCCCTGGGTCTGCAAACCCTTGGCCGTGAGGTCGATTATCGTCAGTCCCTCGAATTGGACCCGGCCTAACCCGATCAGGCCCCGAAGCGTCATGTAGGCAAAAAGGCCGATAAAAATGGCGACGACCACCGATTTGAGATTCCCGGCACCCATTCTGACCAGGGTTTTGCTGCCGCATCCGCCGCCCATTGTCATGCCGAACCCGAACAGCAATCCGCCGACGATGGCGCCCGCCCAACCAAAATTGGGGGTCAGATAAATCGACTTGGCCAAGTCAATCTGCCCGGTCTGAAAAAGCAACTGACTACCCAAGATGGCGACGGCCATGGCCAGCACCCAGGAACGAAACCGGTTCCAGTCTTCTAAAAATACGATGTCTGAAATGGCACCCATGGTGCAGAAATTGGTTCGCTGCGCCGTGGCGCCAAAAGCACCGCCGAGCAAAAAACCAATGCTCGAAACCAACAGACCTACGGGAACATTTTCCATATCGTTTAATCCTCGAAAAAAAATCCGAATACCAAGGTTATTTCCGCTCATTTTGCCAGCAAATGCGGAGACCAAGATAATATGAAAATTTATAATTACAAATTTTATATATTGTTAAATTAGGAATTATCTATTAGGTATGTGCCCGTCGGGAATTGAAAACCGACTTTTCCCCAGCCCAACCTGTTTTCAGGGCAGGAAATCAAGGGAGTTGGAAGAAAAACGCATGGCTACCAAATTACTCGATGTTAAAGGACTGAATTGCCCGTCGCCGATTATTCAGGCGAAAAAAGCCATGAATGCACTACAGCCTGGCGATACCCTGGAAATTCTTTCAACGGATCCGGGGTCGATGAAGGATTTTGACACTTTCTGTCTGGCCACGGGCGGGCAGATAATGGAATCAGGGGAAGAAGAAGGGGTTTTCCGTTTCCTTATTCAGAAAGCCTGACTTTATAGAGATAAAGGCCGGGCCATAATACCTCGATTTATACCAATAATTGAAGATTTCACTGGTTTTTAGGGAATTCGGTGAGATACTGCCGCCGCATTCCCTAGGCGTAGCGCCTTCCGGTCTCCTTGCGCCACCCAAGAATTAGAAAACAAACGGATCAACACATGACGGATTCAATCGAAACCCTTCGCAACGTCGCCATTATCGCGCACGTCGATCACGGCAAGACCACGCTTGTCGACGAATTTTTACGCCAGTCCGGCACGCTAAAGGAATTCGGCGAGTCCGGGGACCGGGTGATGGATTCCAATGATCTGGAGCGCGAACGCGGCATTACCATCCTGGCCAAGAACACGGCCATTCGCTGGAACGAATGGCGCATCAATATTGTCGATACGCCGGGCCACGCCGATTTCGGCGGCGAGGTGGAACGGGTGTTGTCGATGGTCGACTCCGTTTTGTTGTTGGTCGATGCCGTCGAAGGTCCGATGCCGCAGACGCGGTTTGTCACGGCCAAGGCCCTGGCCCAGGGGTTATGCCCCATCGTTGTCATCAACAAGGTGGACCGGCCCAGCGCCCGTCCTGACTGGGCCGTTGACCAGACCTTTGAATTATTCGACCGCCTGGGTGCGACGGATGAACAACTGGATTTCCCGGTTGTCTACGCCTCGGCCATCCAGGGCTGGTCCTCTCCCGAGCCGGGGGAGAAAGGCGAAAATATGGATTTCCTGCTGCAGACCATCGTTGATCATTGCCCGCACCCGGATGTCGATGTGGATGGCCCCTTGCAGCTTCAGGTTAGCGCGCTGGATTATTCCAGTTATGTCGGTGTTATCGGTATCGGCCGCATCCAACGGGGTAAAGTTGCCCGCAATACGGCGGTCACGGTGATTGGCACCGATGGCAAAATCCGCAAAGGCCGGGTGCTGCAGATCCACGGGTTCCATGGTCTTGAGCGCCTCGAATTGGATGAAGCCGAGGCAGGGCAGATCATTACCTTTACCGGGCTTGATGAATTGCACATTTCAGACACGTTGTGCGACCCGGAAATGGTGGAGGCATTGCCGCCGCTTATCGTTGACGAGCCGACCATCACCATGACCTTTCAGGTCAATAATTCCCCCTTCGCCGGGCGCGAAGGAAAATTTGTCACCAGCCGCAACCTGCGCGAACGGCTGTACCGGGAACTGATCCACAATGTCGCCCTTCGGGTCGAAGACACCAAAGACCCGAACCGCTTCAAGGTATCGGGCCGCGGCGAGCTGCATCTTTCCATTCTGATCGAAACCATGCGGCGCGAAGGGTTTGAACTGGCCATTTCCCGCCCCGAAGTAATTTTGAAAACCGTCGACGGGGAAATTCACGAACCGTGGGAAAACCTGACCCTTGATATCGAGGGGCAGCACCAGGGATCAGTCATGGAAAAACTCGGCGAACGGCGCGGGGAACTCCTCGAAATGGTGCCGGACAATAACGGCCGGGTGCGCCTTGAATACCGCATTCCGAGCCGCGCTCTGATCGGATACCAGTCGGAATTTATGACCACCACATCCGGCTCCGGCCTGATCTATCACGCGTTCGATTGTTATGGCCCCAAGGCCAACGGCCAATTGGCGGAACGCCAAAACGGCGTGCTTGTTTCCATGGCTAGCGGCAAGGCATTGGGCTATGCCCTGTTCAATCTCCAGGAACGCGGCCGGATGTTTATCGGCCATGCCACCGAAGTCTATGAAGGCATGGTCATCGGCATCCATACCCGCGATAACGATTTGACCGTCAACCCGCTGAAGGGCAAGCAACTGACGAACGTTCGGGCGTCGGGGACTGATGAGGCGATCGTCCTGACCACCCCCATTCCGTTGACCCTGGAATATGCGTTGGAATTTATCGACAACGACGAACTGGTTGAAGTGACGCCGAAATCGATCCGGATTCGGAAAAAATTTCTTATCGAACACGAAAGAAAGAAAGCTTCCCGGGCCGCCTGAGTTTCATACGGTTTCTCAATCTTTCGGCTTTGATTGACCCCTTTCCATGCTGCGTATCAACAACATCACGTACCGCATCGGCCCCAGGGTTTTGCTGGAACAGGCCAAGGCGAGCATCAATCCCGGCCACATGGTCGGGCTGGTGGGCAGAAACGGCACCGGCAAGACGACCCTGTTGCGCCTGATCACCGGAGAAATTGATCTCGATAACGGCAGTATCGAAATACCGTCGCGCTGGCGTATCGGCGTATCTACACAAGAAGCCCCCGACGGCCCTTTGAACTTAATTGATACGGTTCTCGAGGCGGATGAGGAACTGACGTCCCTGGCGGCTGAGGCGGCGACGGCGACGGACCCGGGTCGGATTGCTGAAATCCATGCCCGGCTTCACGCCAAGGGCGCGCATCACGCACCTGCCCGGGCGGCGCGTATTTTGGCCGGGCTGGGGTTTGACGAGGAAGCGCAACAAAAACCGTGTAACGATTTTTCCGGTGGTTGGCGAATGCGGGTGGCGTTGGCCGCATTGCTGTTCACGGAACCAGACCTGTTGCTGCTGGACGAACCGACCAACCACCTGGACCTGGAAGCGCGTCTCTGGCTGGAAGAATATTTGCGCCGCTATTCCGGCACCGTTCTCATCGTCAGCCATGACCGGGGACTGCTGAACAAGGTAGTCGGACAAATCCTGCACTTGGAACATGGGCAGTTGAAGCTCTATCAGGGGGGCTATGATCAGTTCGAAAATACGCGCCGCATGCAACTGGAACTGAACGCCAAAAGCCGCGTCAAACAAGAAGCCCAGCGCGCCCACATTCAGGAATTTGTCGACCGCTTCCGCTACAAGGCGACGAAAGCCAAACAGGCGCAATCGAGAATGAAAATGCTGGCCCGCATGGAGCCGATCCCCGAAGACCGCGAAGAAGGCAGTGTCACGTTCGCCTTTCCTGACCCCGATCCTTTGGCGCCGCCCCTTTTCAGCGCCGACAAAGTTTCCATCGGTTATGACGGCGTCGCGGTTTTGAATAATCTCGGGTTCCGGCTGGATGAAGATGACCGCATTGCCCTTTTAGGCGCCAACGGCAACGGCAAATCGACGTTGATCAAACTGTTGGCAGGGCGGCTGGATCCAATTTCCGGCCACGTCACCAAATCCAGGAAGCTCCGGGTCGGGTATTTTGCCCAGCACCAGACGGACGAGCTTGATCTGGAAGCCTCGCCCTTGATCGAAATGTCTCGCAAGCGGCCCGGCGACCGCGACGAGCAACTCAGGAGCCAGCTTGGCCGTTTCGGGTTTTCCCAGGAACGGGCCGAGACCAAGGTCGGAAATCTGTCCGGCGGCGAAAAGGCGCGGTTGCTGTTTGCCCTGATGACCTGTGACAAGCCGCATATTCTGTTGCTGGACGAACCGACGAACCATCTGGATGTGGTTTCCCGCGAGGCGTTGATCCAAGCCATCAATGGCTTCCAGGGGGCGGTCATTATCGTCAGCCACGATCCGCACATCATCGAAATGACCGCAGACCGCTTCTGGCTGGTAGCCGATGGGGGGGTGCAACCCTATGACGGCGATCTCGATGATTACCGGAACCTGTTGCTGGGGCGTGGCAATGGCGGTAACGGCAGCAAAAAAGAGAAAGAAAAGCCGACACCAGAAGAAAATAACGCTCAGACGAAAAAGCAAAAGCGCCAAGCCACCGCCGAAGAAAGAAAGGTCAAGGCATCCCTCCAAAAGCAACTGGTTCGGGCCGAAACAGGGGTCCAGAAACTTGAGGCCAGGAAAACGGAACTTCAGAATGCGTTGGCGGCGCCGGAACTTTATGAAGGGGGCAACGCAAAGCTGGTGGAACTGCAAATGCGTTATGCCGAGACTGAAAATGATCTGGCCAGCGCCGAGGAAGCCTGGGTCGGCCTGCAGGAACAGTGGGAACAGTTATGATATTTCACTGGTTTTATAGTTGATCGGCGGGGATACTGCCGCCGAATCCCCATGACCTGAACGCTTGAGGAACCGGGAATGCCCCAAAATAGTATAAAAAAAATTCTGATCGCCAACCGTGGAGAAATAGCCATCCGCGTTATGCGGGCGGCCAACGAATTGGGGATCAGAACGGTCGGCGTTTATGCCCACGAAGATCAACTTTCCCTGCACCGTTTTAAGGCGGATGAAAGCTATTTGATTGGCCAGGGATTGGGGCCGGTCAAGGCTTACCTGTGCGTCGAAGAATATATCCGCGTCGCCAGGGAATCCGGTTGTGATGCGGTTCACCCCGGTTACGGGTTTCTCTCCGAAAAGCCTGAATTCGCCGAAGCCTGCATCGCTGCGGGGTTGGTGTTTATCGGCCCGCCGGCGGATGTTATGCGCTCACTAGGAAACAAAATTTCGGCCCGCGCCGTCGCTGAAAAAGCCGGCGCACCGGTCATGCCCGCGACCGACGCCCTGCCCGACGACATGGACACCATCCGCACAATGGCCGCAGCAGTCGGCTATCCGGTCATGCTGAAGGCGTCCTGGGGCGGCGGTGGCCGTGGCATGCGGGTGATCCGCGCCGAGACCGAACTGGAGCAGGAAGTCACCGCCGGCAAACGCGAGGCAGAAGCGGCCTTTGGCAACGCAGAGGTCTATCTGGAAAAACTGGTAGAGCGTGCGCGCCACGTAGAAGTGCAGCTTCTGGGCGACGATTTCGGAACCATCGTCCATTTGTTCGAGCGCGATTGCACCGTGCAACGGCGCAATCAGAAAATCGTCGAACGCGCCCCGGCGCCATATTTGTCCGACGATCAGCGTCAAGCCTTGTGCCAGGCGGCAGTGTCGCTGGCCAGGGAAGCCGGGTATGTCAATGCCGGAACGGCTGAGTTCCTGATGGATATCAATACCGGTGAATTCTATTTCATCGAGGTCAACCCCCGCATCCAGGTCGAGCATACGGTCAGCGAACAGGTCACGGGCATTGATATCGTCAAGGCCCAGATACGTATCGCCGAAGGGGGGAAAATCGGCAACGTCGATGAAACGGGCGTGCCCCCCCAGGATGAAATCCGTCTCAATGGACATGCCTTGCAATGCCGGGTGACGACCGAGGACCCGATGGAAAATTTCATTCCCGATTACGGGCGTATCCTTGCTTATCGGGGGGCGACGGGATTTGGTATTCGGCTCGACGGCGGCACGGCCTATTCGGGGGCGGTGATCACGCGCTATTACGATTCTCTGTTGGAAAAGGTGACCGCCTGGGCGCCGTCGGCGGACGAAGCCATTCGGCGCATGGACAGAGCCCTTCGTGAATTCCGTATCCGTGGCGTGGCGACCAATCTGGTTTTCGTTGAAAACCTGATCAACCATCCGACCTTCAAAACAGCGGACTACACCACGCGGTTTATCGACGAGACGCCGGAACTGTTTCATTTTCCGAAACGTCGTGACCGTGCGACCCGGCTGTTGACCTTCATCGCCGATGTCACGGTTAACGGTAACCCCGAAGCCGAAGGCCGTCCCAGGCCGGTCCGTCAGCTAACGCCAAAGCCGCCGGAAATAGGGCCGCACGCCGCCCCGGATGGGACCCGCCAGTTGTTGGAAAAACTGGGGCCGTCGGGGTTTTCCCAATGGATGCTGGACCAAAAACATCCTCTGGTTACCGACACGACCATGCGCGATGCCCATCAATCGCTGCTGGCGACCCGCATGCGCACCTATGACATGGTCCAGGTGGCGAAGGCCTACGCGCAATTGCTCCCGGACCTGTTCAGTCTGGAATGTTGGGGGGGCGCTACTTTTGACGTCGCCATGCGTTTTCTCAAGGAATGTCCGTGGGATCGGCTGCGGGAACTGCGCGCCCGTATTCCGAACGTTTTATTTCAAGCCCTGCTTCGCGGTGCCAACGGCGTCGGCTACACCAGCTATCCCGACAATGTGGTCCGGCGTTTCACCTTGCAGGCAGCCGAAAGCGGCATTGACCTGTTCAGGGTTTTTGATTCTTTGAACTGGGTCGAAAACATGAAGGTCGGTATGGAGGCCGTACTGGAAACCGGCAAGCTGCTGGAAGGGGCGATTTGCTACACCGGTGATATGCTCGATCCGGCCCGGCCGAAATACGATCTCGACTATTACCTGTCCATGGCCAGCGAATTGAAGGTCGCCGGGTGCCATATTATCGGCATCAAGGATATGGCCGGGGTCATGAAACCGGCGACAGCGCGCATCCTGATCCCGGCGGTGAAAAAAGAAACCGGCCTGCCGGTTCATTTTCACACCCATGATTCCACCGGCATCGCAGCCGCCACCGTACTGGCAGCGGTCGAGGTAGGCGTTGATGCGTTTGATGCGGCCATGGATTCCTTTTCCGGGCTGACATCGCAGCCCAACCTGGGATCGCTAGTCGAAGGCCTTAAGGGGACAGACCGCGATACCGGCCTTGACCCGGCGACGATCCGGCAATTTTCCAATTACTGGGAAATAGTCCGCAAACAATATGTCGCCTTCGAAAGTGATTTGCGTTTCGGTGCGTCGGAAGTGTATTTGCACGAGATGCCGGGCGGGCAGTTTACCAACCTCAAGGAACAAGCGCGTTCTATGGGCCTGGAAGAACGCTGGCACGAAGTCGCCCATGCCTATGCCGAGGTTAATGACATGTTCGGTGACATCATTAAGGTTACGCCGTCGTCAAAAATGGTCGGCGATATGGCCTTGGCGATGGTTTCCGGCGGCCTGACCCGCGAAGACGTAGAAGGCCCGGACCGCGATGTGAATTTTCCCGATTCCGTTGTCGCCTTTTTCCGCGGTGATTTGGGCCAGCCGCCGGGCGGATTTCCCGAGGCCTTGCAGAAGAAAGTGCTGAAAGGCGAAAAACCCATTACCGTCAGGCCCGGCGCGATATTGCAACCCGCAGACCTCGACGCCTTGAGGGAAGAGGCGGAAAAGAAAACGGATCGTCAGATCACCGACGAAGAATTCGATTCCTATCTCAATTACCCGAAAATTTTTACCGCCTACGCCGATTTCCGGCGCGAATATGGACCTGTTGATGTTTTGCCGACACCGGTTTTCTTTTACGGAATGGCGCCGGGTCAGGAAATCACCATCGAAATCCAACAGGGAAAAACGCTGGTTGTCCGCTGTCAGGCCATCGGTGAAACGTCAGAGGAAGGCAATATCAAAGTCTTTTTCGAACTCAACGGTCAACCGCGCACCATCAAGGTGCCCGACCGGCAATCGACCGAGGCGGTGCAAAAACACCCGCAGGCCGAAGAGGGAAATCCGCTTCATGTTCCCGCCCCCATGCCCGGCGTCGTATCGACAGTCGCGGTCAGCGAAGGACAATCCGTCAAAGCCGGCGATATGTTGCTGAGCATCGAAGCCATGAAAATGGAAACCGCCATCCATGCGGAACGCGACGGCGTTGTTTCGCGTGTCTTGGCGCCGACCGGCACCCAGGTCGACGCCAAGGATTTATTGGTGGAATTGGCGGAAGGTTGACGCTTTGTCCGAGGCCCGCCTGAAAGCCGATATCTGGATCATGGCCCACGTCAGGCGCTGTTCGGCAGAAGGCATTCCCGCCACCGTCGTTCAAAAGGGTGATGAACGTGGCGGCGTGTTGTTGTTGAAACTGAACCAGCGAGACCTTGGCTGTCGGGTGCTGTCGCAAACGACGGACATGGACGGCAACCGGGCGTGGATGGCGGCTTTTGACGGAAAATTGGTGCCGGAAACCGAAGCCGACGATTATATTTCCCGCGCCATGGGCCGCGATCCCGATCTGTGGGTGGTGGAAATCGAACACCGCGACGGTTGGCATCCGTTTGAGGGCAAGGAAATTTAGGAACTGCCGAGAATCCCTAAAGGTCGATGTCGATATCGCCCTTGGGCTGGGCCATGCAAATCAGCACGTGCCCCGGATCTGGCGGGATGGCGGGCTCTTCCGGGTAATCCACCTCACCTTGCTTCAGTTCGATCATGCAGGTATGGCAAATCCCGCTGCGGCAGGAAAACGCCGGCGAAAGCCCTAAGGATTCGGCAAAATCCAGAAGGTTTTCAAACTTTGCATCCCAGGGCGCACTGTTCCCGCTAGCGGAGAACGTTACCATGGCGCCCGTAGCGGCGGCATTTTTCCCGGCGGCATTTTCAGTGGGCATTAGAGAGGCTTGGTCGGGTCCGGGGGCACCTTCGCGTAAAACAGTGGCCGGGCCGAAAAATTCGTAATGGATGGCGTTTTCATCGACGCCCCAATCACACAGCGCATTGTAGACGGCTTTCATGAAGGGCGGTGGGCCGCAAAGATAGAATTCGTAATCCGTGCCGCCGAGAAGGCCCTGCAGCAAATCCCCGGTGATATAGCCTTCGGAATCATAATGTTCGCCCTTCACATCTTCCGGGCTGGTTTTTTCGTAGACGATATGCGCGCTGACATTGGCATTGGCGGCGGCGAGTGAGCGCACATGCTCACCCATGCAGTGTTCATTGCGGCCCCGGGTGCCGTGCAGAAACCAGGTTTTTCGGCCCTTATCCTCTTCGCAGATGGTGTTGAGCATACTGATCATCGGCGTCAGCCCGACGCCACCGCTGAGCAATACCACGGGTTTGTCGGCGCCCATATTCAGATGAAATTTTCCACCGGGCGCCTTGGCGTTGATCTTGGCGCCGACATCGATTTGATCGTGGAAAAAGATCGACGCCAGGCCCGCCGGTTCACGCTTGATCGTCAGCCGGTAACAGTCCGCCTGGTGGGGGCTGTCGGACAAGGTGTAAGTCCGGTTGACGGGGCCTTTTTCACCGGGGATGTCCAGTTCTACGGGCAAAAACTGTCCCGGCAGGAATGGCGGCAAAGGCTTGCCGTCCTCGGGCATCAGATAAAAAGACGTAATGATATCGTTCTCGGCGACCTTTCTATCGACGATAAAGACGCGGCTGCCTTCCCAGGAAAATTCCGACATTAAATGGGCAGCCCATATTCAAAAACGATCACGACCCCAAGAACCATGGAAAAGGCGCCGATACATCCCTTGGCTCCGTTGTGCAGCCATGTCAGCGTCTTGTCCAGCCGGTTCAGGGGCCAGACGATGACGGTGGTCAGTATTGTCATGCCGAGCATGGACCCGAGGCCGAAAAGGGCGATGTAGAGCAATCCGGTGGCGCTCGACGGAATGCTCCCGGCGGCCAGCACGATGAGCGCCGCCGAACCCGCCATACCATGCATGAGCCCGACCAGAAAGGCCCTGACCATGACCCGCTTCGGATGTCCGTGATCGTGGTGTTTGGGGTTGTGGACTTTTTCACCAACATGGGAATGGGCGTGGAAATGAACAACGCCGTCGCCATGGCGGTGACGATGAAAATGGATGCGTTCGCGGGCCATGCGGACAAGGATATCGCCACCGAGAATAATCAGCATGACACCGACGGCAAGCTCCAGCATATGGGCAAGATCAGCGGGGATGACCGTTTTCATCACCAGGGCGGCGGTACAGAAAGCGCCCAGGGTCAGCGCATGCCCGGCCCCCCACAACAGACCAATGGGAATGGCTTTGCGGAGCGACCCCGCGCGTGATGTCAGCGCCGCCACGGCGGCGACATGGTCGGCCTCCAGGGTATGGCGCATACCGATCAGGAAACCTAGGGCGAGAACGGAAAGCATACCTGTCCCTAAGCCAAACGATCCGGCGTTTCAATCACAACAATCAACTTTTTCCACCCCGGAGCCGGGAAACGATTTCGGCCATGATCGAGACGGCGATTTCACCGGGGGTAACCGCGCCGATATCCAGGCCGATGGGTCCGTCGATGCGGGCGAAGGCGGCTTCATCAATGCCCTGTTGGGCCAAGCGATCATGGCGTTTGGCGTGAGTCCGGCGGCTGCCCAGCGCACCGATATAAAAAGCGTCAGAAGCCAATGCCTCTTTCAGCGCTGGGTCATCAAGCTTCGGGTCATGGCTGAGCGACACGACAGCGGTTCGGGCATCGGGCTTAAGCTCGGCAATGGCTTCTCCCGGCCACCGCCGGTCGATAACAATGCCGGGAAACCGTTCCGCCGACGCCCAGGCGTCCCTCGGGTCGATGACGGTAACGGCCATCCCGGCGCTGGCGGCCATGCTGGCAAGGGCTTGGGCGATATGAACGGCGCCGACAATCAACAGCCTGAGCGGCGGATTGAAAACGGCGACGAACTTAGTCGCATCATCCAGCAGGCGGCTGGTGTCTGCGGGCTTAGTCCCCATCAGCTTCGGGGTCCCGGTTTCTATATCGATAACGAGGCCAGCGGGGATGCCATCTTTTCGCTGTGCCGCCAGTTTTTCCAGCACATCGCGCCATGCATCGGAGATGTGCGTGACAAAGACCCGAACCTGCCCGCCGCAGGCGAGGCCGACTTCCCAGGCGTCTTCATTGGCGATGCCGAACTCAAGAACCCGGAAGGTCTGATTTTCGATCAAATCCTGGGCCTCGGTGACGACGGTATTTTCCACGCAACCACCGGAAACGGAGCCGAAGAAAGCTGTTTTGTCGCTGATGGCCAGCAGACTGCCGGCCGGACAGGGCGATGAGCCCCAGGTTTCAATGACGATCGCCAGGGCCGCCTTTTCTCCTTTGTCGAGCCAGCCCAGCAATTGTCCGATGACATCAAGGGCATCGATTTCAAATTCTTCGGTCATCATCATGTATTTTGGCGTCTTTACATATGGAGAGGCAAGTGTACTAATTCTTCATCCGTGAAGGCCGGAATCAACCTGCCAGGCGGGAGGAAACGAAGAGAAATTTAATGCCAGAACTAACCATGACCGTAAACGGGAAACAGGTCACGGGCAGCGTCGAAGGACGCACGCTGCTTGTCCAGTTTCTTAGAGATTCCCTTGCGTTGACAGGCACCCATGTCGGCTGTGACACCAGCCAGTGCGGGGCCTGCGTCGTCCATGTTGACGGCAAACCGGTCAAAAGCTGCACCATGCTGGCGCTTCAGGCCGACGGCCGGGATGTGCTGACGATCGAAGGCTTGGCGAAGGGCGGCGAACTGCATCCCATGCAGGAAGCGTTCCGGGAAAACCACGGTCTGCAATGCGGGTTTTGTACGCCGGGCATGGTGATGGCATCGGTGGCCCTGGTTCAGGAGAACCCGGACCCCAGTGAAGAAGAGGTCCGTCATGGTTTAGAGGGTAACCTGTGCCGTTGCACCGGCTACCAGAACATCGTCAAGTCGATCCTGTCCGCCGCCAAAGTCATGCGGGGTTAAGGCGATGTATGATTTCAAATTCCACAACCCGGACAGCCTCGCCGCCGCTCTCGAGTCCTGCAGTCAAGCCGAAGACGGCCAGTTCATGGCCGGCGGCCAGACAATGATCCCGGTGATGAAACAACGCCTGTCGATGCCGTCGGATGTTATCGACCTCGGCAGCGTAGAAGACCTCAAGGGCATTTCCGTGGCCGACGGCGTTGTCAGCATCGGCGCCATGACTACCCATGCGTTGGTGGCCGCCGATGGCGACGTGCAACGGGCGATCCCCGTTCTTGCCGCCCTCGCCGGCGGCATCGGCGATCCGCATGTGCGCAATCGGGGGACGCTCGGCGGTTCTATCGCCAATAACGATCCGGCGGCCGATTATCCCGCTGCCCTGCTGGCGCTCGGCGCCAATGTGCATACGGATCGCCGTCAAATTGCCGCCGATGATTTTTTCACCGGCATGTTCGAAACGGCGCTGGAAGAAGGGGAACTGGCCATCCGGGTCGATTTTCCGGTGCCGAAAGCGGCGGGATACGCGAAATTCGGAAACCCGGCGTCGCGCTATGCCATGGTCGGTGTTTTTGTCAGCCAAGGTTCGGACGGCGTCAGGGTCGCGGTGACCGGCGCGGCCCCGTGCGTTTTCCGTATTTCAGAAATGGAAAAAGCGCTTTCAAATAATTTCAGCCCGGCGGCGATCAAGGATATGACGGTGCCTGCCGCTGATCTTAACAACGATATTCACGCCTCAGCGGAATACCGGGCCCACCTGATCGGCGTCATGGCGGCCCGCGCCGTCGGTGATGCGATCCTAAGGGAGGGCGCGGCATGAGTGTTCCAGAAATCGGCCAATCGCTTCCCCGGACCGAGGACGAGCGGTTTTTGACCGGCCAGGGAAATTACATCGATGACATCAATCTGGACGGTCAGGCGCATGCCGTGGTGGTGCGTTCGACCCACGCCCATGCCCGGATCAACGCTATTGATGTGGCGCAAGCACTGGCGCTTGACGGAGTGTTGTTGGTGGTGACGCCGGACGACTGGAAAAAAGAAGGCTTCGGTCCCATGCCGACAAAAACGGCCATCCGAAAAGGCAAAAACGATATGGATCTGGCGGAACCGCCGCGCCATTGCCTGGCGATGGACAAGGTGCGTTATGTCGGCGAGCCGGTTGCGCTGGTTGTCGCCGAAACGGCGGCCATCGCCATCGAGGCGGCGGAACTGGTCGATATTGATTATGTTTCCTTGGACGTGGTCGTTGATCCCAAGAAAGCGTTGATTGACGGCGCGCCCCAGCTTTGGGACGACATCGCGAATAATTTGTGCCTGGATTTTGAGCTGGGTGACGCGGCGGCGACGCAGGCGGCCTTCGATAAGGCCGATCACGTTGTCACCCTGGAGGTTTTCAATAACCGGGTGACGGCGGTGCCCATCGAGCCCAGGGGTGCGGTTGCCAGTTATTCCCCCGAAACTGACAGCTATCTTCTTTATAACGCGACTCAGAACGTGCATGCCAACCGAGACACATTTGCCGAATCGGTGTTAGGGATCGAGAAAGAAAAACTGCACCACATAGCCCCCGACGTCGGCGGTGGGTTCGGCGTCAAGAACGGCGCTTACCCCGAACCGCCGTTGATTCTTTACGCGTCGAAACGGCTGGGCCGGGCGGTGAAATGGATCAACACCCGGTCTGAAAGTTTCGTCGGCGACACCCACGGGCGTGGCCAGGACAGCACGGTGGAATTGGCGCTGAATAAAGACGGCAAGTTCATCGCCCTTCGCACCACCACGATCGGCGCCATTGGCGCTTTTTGCTGGACGGTGGGGCCGTTCACGCCGACCGGTGGATCGGCGCGCACCCAGGGCGGCCCTTACGGATTTGAGGCCATGTACTATCAGGCCAAAGCGGTGTTCACCAATACGCATCCCATGGACCCTTACCGGGGCGCCGGGCGGCCAGAAGGATCATTCCAGATCGAGCGGGTCGTTGAAAAGGCGGCCCGTGAATTGGGCTTCGACCCGGTTGAGCTGCGGCGGTTAAACTTGATCCCGAGGGACGCGTTGCCGTTGAAAACCCCAATGGGGCTTGATGTGGACTGCGGTGATTTTCCCGAAGTCTTCGAGCGCACGCTGAAACTTTCCGACCGCGCGGGGTTCGATGCCCGTTTGGCCGCCAGCCGTGAAAAAAGGCTGCGCCGCGGCTTTGCCATTGCCCCTTACCTGGAATGCACTGGTGGCGGGCCGAAGGAATTCGCCGGCGTTACCTTCGTCGAGAACGGCACCGTCGATCTTGCTGTCGGCAGTCAATCCACGGGCATGGGACACGAAACCGCCATGCCGCAAATTCTGGCCGCCAACCTGGGGCTGCCCTTCGATGACATTCGCTATCATCAGGCCGATACCGACAAGACGCCCATTGGCGGTGGGCATGGCGGGTCGCGAAACCTGGAAGTCGGCGGTAGTGCCGTGTTGCAGGCGGCGGGCGAGGTGATCGAAAAAGGCAAAGTCCTGGCCGCACACATTTTTGAGACGACGCCGGAAAAAATCACCTTCGAGGACGGCGCCTTTGCCGAGCCCGGCACCAATCATTCCATGACCATGCGCGAAATCATCGATGCGTCGTTCGACCCTTTGACACTTCCTGACGGCATGGAGCCCGGCGGCTTGAATGTCGGCTCGACCTTCGAGAGGGGCATTATTTCGGTTCCCAACGGCTGCCACGCTGCCGAAGTTGAGGTCGATCCGGAAACCGGAAAAATCAACATCGACGGTTATTGGGTGGTTGATGATTTCGGCACCATTATCAATCCCATGCTGGCCGACGGACAGGTCATGGGCGGCGTCGCCCAGGGCATCGGCCAGGCGCTGATGGAAGAAGCCTATTACGAAGAAGATACGGGGCAGTTGGTGACCGGGTCTTTGATCGATTACGCGCTGCCCCGGGCCGACGACATTCCCAATATGGTTTTGGCTTTCTACGAGGATGCGCCGACGGCGAAAAACCCCCTTGGCGTCAAGGGCGCCGGTGAAGCCGGATGTTGCGGGGCGCCGCCGGCGGTGGTCAATGCCGTGCTCGACGCCCTGAAAGATTACGGCATCGAGAACATTTCCATGCCGCTGACGCCGGAAAAAGTCTGGCGGGCGATCCACGCTAAGGGATAAATTTTCGGTCGTCCCGGCGGTATCAGAGAGTCATTAGAGAGTCGCCCTGATGTCATCACAGAGTCGTCAAAATGTCGTCCTGATGTCGTCCTGATGTCGTCAGAGAGTCATCATCAAGTCATCATCAAGTCATCATCAAGTCATCATTTTCGACCCCAAAAATTGTGCCAACACATTGATTTAGAACGGTTTATGCCTTCGAAAAAGGCTGAAATGTCGTCATTTGTCATCATCTTGATACCGGACAGCAAGCAAACCCCGCCTTTTCACACACCCTTTTCGCGCAGCATGAAAGGCGGCGAAGAATTTTCTATTCACAATATCAAAGAGCAAGGGTTGTTAAAGAACAAATATAGAACATTTTTCGAGAAGAATCAAGCAGCTTGGCGACGCTGGCAGCTAAGCCTCGCTCCCGACCCTGGGCCGGGTCAGGATCGGCCAGAATACACCGACAAAGATGGCGAATGTGAGGCACCATCCGGCCCCCGCCGCCATCATTGCGGCATTATAATATTCCGGCCACCACATCGGCCCGGCGACGCGAAAAATCGTGGCCAGGGAAAGAATGACATAGGCCACCGTGATGGCAGGAGGCGCCTGCAAGGGTCGGCCCGTATGCGCCAGCCCGGCGCGGGTCATGATACCCAGAGTCATCGAGCCGATAGCGCCGACGGTCAAAACATGAAGAGCCGTGGTTTCCGAATAAGCATCGCTGAGATTGGCGTATCCTTTCAAAGCAAGTCCGACCACCAGCCAGAGATACCCCAGATGCACGATCCACAGGATTGGTTGGTCTAAAATCCGCCAGCCCTTCCATCCGGCAAGGCGCACGCCGTTGGCGATCGCGGCGGCAATGGCGATCCATCCGACAATGCTTGCGCCGGGGGCGGCGAGATCGGCGACAAGCAGCGCCAATGTCAAAACCATGGCGCCCCGGTCGATAAAAACCCTTGGCCAATCGCCTAGCGGCAGGGGGTCGGCGTCGCCTTCGCGGCGAAGGGCGTTTCGGGTAAAGGAAGGAACGATCCTGCCGCCGATGACGACGATCAGTACGATATAGCTATCCAGCGCCAGAAGATGAGCCGCCTGCATCGTATTATCGGTCAGCCCTAAGTGTTGCAGATGAACCATCCCATTAGCGGCCGTCAACAAGCCGAGGATGACGAAGAATACGACATGGCGGAATGCCCCGCCCTTGAGAGTTTTAAAAACCAGAAAAAGAAGAAACACCCAGAACGCGAGATCCATTGCCGCGACCAGAGAAGGCGACAGGGTTGCGGAAAACCACACAGCCCCCCGGCCCAACAGCCACAGCCCGGCCAATAAAGCCAGAGGAAGGCCCGAAACCGGTTTTTCCCCGGTCCAGCCGGGTGTCGCGGTGAGCAGAAACCCGGCCAGCGCAGCGGCAGCGTAGCCGAACAGCATTTCATGGGCGTGCCACTGAACCGGCGGGAAATCCGTGCGGATCCACAGGGCTTGAGTTTGGCCAGCGTACAGACCGATCCAGGCCATCCAGGCGGCCATGGCGAGAACGGCGTAGAGACCGGCAAAAAGGAAAAACGGCCGAAACCCGTAGGAAAAAAAAGCAGATATCCGTTCAGACATAATACGTTCTAGCGCCGATATCATTCTCCTGTCTTAACTTAAGTTAGATTAGGCAGAGAAGGTTGACCCGAACAGGATTAACTCAGGATTTTTCAACGATGCAGGCGGTGCCGCTGGCGACCAGGAACAGCATTGATTTGCCGTCACCGGAAATTTCATTGTAGGCAAGGTCAACACCGATGACCGCATTGGCGCCGGCGATCAGGGCTTCGCGCCTAAGTTCCGTCAGACAGACCCGGCGCGATTCCCTTAAAACTTTTTGCGCCGCCGATGACCGGCCACCGAAAATATCGCGGACGCCGGCGAACATGTCGCGAAACATGTTCATGCCGAAGACGCATTCCGCAGTAATGATCTCAAGCCGTTCGGTGACGTCGTATCCGCTAAGAACGCTTTCGGTGGTCAAAATGATGTCTTTGGCGATTCCGTCGATAATGTCCGTCGGCAATTCATCAAACTGCTTGTTGTCGACGAGTTGCTGAATTTTTTCTTCGTCTTTTCCAAATATGCCGAACATGGGGACCTTTATTTTTGTTGATTGCGGTTTTTAATCTGACCAATCAGGAAGAAGATCAACCAGACGGGAACGACGACGATGGCTCCCAACAACAGGTATTTTACCATCCATTCGACGATGGAAGCGACGACCGAGAAAATTTGCTGCACGGTTTCGCCGAAATCCGCCAGAAGCGCCCTGGGGTCAATATCGAAGAAGCTCAGAAAAAGCCCGACGATCAGCGATGCGACGGCGATTTTGATAACGGTTTCCCTGACGTGTGGAGGCATGATCCGGTTATCCCTGTTGTGGCCCTAAGGGTACACGAGCCCTGGCATCCGGGGAAAGCCGCTTTCGCGGGCCATGGCATGGAACGATCCGAGCCAGTTGTGATAGATGACGATTCGCCCGTTAAATAGATCCATCTGTTAAATCAATAGATATCGTGCTTATAACGATTTTGCCGATAAATACGCGAATGTTAAGTTTTAGGGGCTGACCCAGAAAGAAAAAGGTCTTGGAAACATGCAATTCACCCATGAGCGAGAATTCACCTATTCCCGCGCCTACCGTGGCCCCATCCGCGCCGTCATCTTCGATTGGGCCGGCACGACAATGGATTTAGGCTGCATGGCGCCCGCCGTCGTTTTCTGCAAGGTTTTCGAGGAAAAGGGCGTCGCCATTTCCATGGAGGAAGCGCGCATTCCCATGGGCGCCCACAAGAAGGTCCACATCGGCCTGATTGCTGAAATTCCGAGCGTTCGCCGTCGTTGGGTCGATGTCCACGGCACCGAGCCAACCTCAAAAGACGTCGATGAAATGTTTGAACGCTTCGTGCCGCAGCAGGAAGCCTGCCTTTCGGAATATTCGACCCTCATTCCGGGTACCAACGAAGTCGTCGATGAATGCCGCAAGCGCGGCTACAAGATCGGTTCCACGTCAGGCTACCTTCCCGGCATGTTGGCCATCAACCAGGCGGATGCGAAAAAACAAGGCTATGTTCCCGATGCCACCTTCGGCGCCGGTGATGTTCCCCGGGGCCGGCCCTTTGGCCACATGGTGCTTCGCAATATTCTGGCGCTGGATGTCTCGCCGGTGCAATCGGTGGTCAAGGTCGACGATACGCTGACCGGCATCGAGGAAGGCCTCAATGCCGGTGGCTGGGGCGTCGGCCTCGCCATTTCGGGCAACGAAGTCGGCGTTCAGCTGGACGAATGGAACGCCATGCCGGACGATGTGAAGCAGTCGCATCGCGACCGCATTTACCCGACCATGTACCAGCGCGGCGCGCATTACGTGATTGATTCCATCGCCGATCTGATGCCGGTGCTGGATGACATCGAGGCGCGCCTGAAGCGCGGCGAAAAACCCTGAGCTAGGGCATGATGCATTTAGGATGGCTTATGTATCATGCTCTATCTTATTGATTTTACGCAAATTCGTCGTCACAGATTGTTTCAATCTGCTCGGGATTTGCTCTAAAACGCCCGCTTAAGCGAAGGACAGGGCCTGGTCCAGATCGTCGATGATGTCTTGGATGCTTTCGATGCCGACGGAAAGCCGGATGGCTTCCGGTCCAATGCCGGCGCTGATCAGTTGTTCTTCGGAAAGCTGGCGATGGGTAGTCGATGCCGGGTGCAGGATCAGGCTCTTGGTATCGCCCAGATTGGCCAGGTGCGAGAACAGATTGACCTTTTCGACGACCGTGGCGCCGGCACCGTAGCCGCCTTTGCAGCCGAAGGTAAAGAGCGAGCCGCAGCCCTTGGGGAAGTATTTTTTACCGAGATCGTAATAGGGGCTGGATTTGAGTCCGGAATAGGAAACCCAGGAAACCTTTGGGTGGCCTTCCAGAAATTCAGCCACCGCCAGCGCATTGGCGACATGGCGGTCCATACGCAGCGGCAGGGTTTCGACGCCTTGCAGGATATTCCAGGCAGCCTGGGCCGACAGGGATGGGCCGAAATCGCGTAAACCCACAGCGCGCATCTTCATGGTGAAACCGAAATCACCGAAGGTCTCGTGGAAGGTCAGCCCGTGATAGGCCTCGTCAGGCTTGGACAGGGATGGAAACTTGTCGTTCTGGCTCCAGTCGAATTTGCCGGACTCGATCACGACGCCGCCCATGGTATTGCCGTGGCCGTTGATGAATTTGGTCATGGAATGGACGATAAGATCGCAGCCCCAGTCGAACGGTCGGCACAGGTAGGGCGACGCCAGGGTGTTGTCGCAGACCAGCGGAATGCCGTGTTCGTGGGCGATGACGGCGATTTTTTCGATATCGAGGACAACGCCGCCGGGATTTGCCAGATTTTCGCAGAAAATGAATTTGACCCTGTCGGTCATCGCTGCCTGGATATTCTCCGGTTCAGTCATATCGACGAAGTGGCATTTCCAGCCGAGCTTGGCGAAGCTGACGCCGAACTGGGTGATGGAGCCGCCGTAAAGATTGCGCGACGCGATGAATTCGTCGCCGGCCTCCATCAATGTCGATGCCAACAGGAACTGCGCCGCGTGCCCGGTCGCCGACGCGACGGCGCCGCGGCCATTTTCCAGGCCGGCCATGCGTTCTTCGAGCACCGCCACCGTCGGGTTGGTCAGGCGCGAATAGATAAAACCGAAAGCTTGCAGGTTGAACAGTTCCGATGCCCGTTCGGCATCATCGAAAACAAATGCCGTAGACTGGAAAATCGGCGTCGTGCGGGCGCCGGTGACCGGGTCGGGGCGGGCGCCGGCGTGAATGGCAAGGGTCTCGATCCCGTATTCTTTTTCTTTGCTCATGCGTTGGGCGGCCTCAGGCTTTTTGCGGTAATGACCCGCGAGTTAATTCCACTCCAGCCCAATTCGCCGGAAAGACGGGCGAATTCGATCTTGGGGCAGCGGTCCATGACCACCGTCAAGCCGGCTTTTTCGGCTTCCTCGGCGGCGGCGTCATCGCGCACCGTCACCTGCATCCACAAAACCTTGATGCCTTTCTCGGCCATGTTGCGGATCGTGTCCTGGGTGACGGCATAGGCGTCGGCGGAGGCCCGGAAAACCTGCACCATGTCGATCTGCCCCGGCACGTCGGCAAGGGATGCATAGACCTTCGTGCCTAGAACTTCCTCGCCAACCCGGGACGGATTGATGGGAATGATCTTGTAGCCTTTGTGGTTTAGGTACTTGGCGGCGTAATAGCTGGGTCGCTGCCAAAGGCTGCTGGCCCCGACGACGCCGATGGTGCGGACCTGGGCCAGGATGGCGCGAAGCATTTCATCGGAATAATGATTATGCCGCTCCAGATATATAAACGGCTTGTCGGCGGGGCGTTCACAAGCACCTTCCGCTGCGGCCTTTGTCATTATATTCGCTTTCCCTTCCGAGAAACGCCACGGCGCCTTGTAAATCGAGGCCCCCGACCATCGGTGCAATAATATAATTCAGATGGGCAAAGTAGCCACCATAAGATAGACTATCAATATGACATTGACAATTACTAATATCCTTATATGATTTGCTGCAGTGTCGTTTAAGGACCCATCCGGCGTCTGGAAAAACCACCTGAATGAAGCCCATTAAACAAAGGAATTACCGTGGTTAAATCTGATTATCTTTTTACCAGTGAATCGGTGTCCGAAGGGCACCCTGACAAGGTCAGCGACCGCATTTCAGATGCCGTCCTGGATCATTTTATGACGATAGACCCGATTAATTCGCGCCTCGGCTGCGAGACTTTTTGCACCACCAATCGGATCATTGTCGGCGGCGAAGGCCGGTGCGTCGAACCGGTGATCAGGAACGGCGAGGTCGATAAGGACCTGATCGAGGACATCGCCCGTAAATGCGTCAAGGAAATCGGCTATGAACAGGACGGTTTTCACTGGAAAAATAATGAGGTGGATGTCTATCTGCATGCGCAATCGGCTGATATTGCCCAAGGCGTCGATGCCGCCGGCAACAAGGACGAAGGCGCCGGCGACCAGGGCATCATGTTCGGGTATGCCTGCACGGAAACCGATGAATTGATGCCGGCGCCGATCCATTATTCCCACGCCATCCTGCGCTCGTTGGCCGAAGCCCGCCATTCCGGGGCGGAACCGGGCCTGGAGCCAGATTCGAAAAGCCAGGTGACGTTGTTGTATTCGGGTGGCAAGCCGGTAAAGGCGACGTCGGTGGTGGTATCCACGCAACACGCCGAAAACCTTTCCCAGGACGAGGTTCGTGAAATCGTCCGCCCGCATGTGCTTAACGTTTTGCCGAAAGGCTGGATGTGCGACGAAGAAGAATTCTACGTCAATCCCACGGGCCGCTTCGTGATCGGTGGACCGGACGGTGATGTCGGACTGACAGGCCGCAAGATTATCGTCGATACCTACGGCGGGGCTGCGCCTCACGGCGGCGGTGCGTTTTCCGGCAAGGACCCGTCCAAGGTCGATCGTTCGGCGGCGTATGGGGCGCGCTATTTGGCCAAGAACGTGGTCGCCGCCGGGTTGGCTGATAAATGCGTTATCCAGGTCGCTTATGCCATCGGGGTCTCCAAGCCGCTTTCCGTTTACATTGACACCCAGGGCACCGGAAAGGTCGAAGAAGAAAAGCTTTCCTCGGTCTTGCAGGAGATGGTCGACCTGTCGCCGCGCGGTATTCGCGAACACCTGGAATTGAACAAACCGATTTACGCCCGCACGGCTGCCTATGGCCACTTTGGCCGGGCGCCTGAAGAAGACGGCGGGTTTTCATGGGAACGAACCGACCTGGTCAATGACCTGAAGTCGGCATTTTAAAAACATTTAGCGAGGACCCAGGCCCGTATCGTTACTGGGGGCCTCGCCTCAAAGGAGCACGTTATGACGGACGCTACGGATTATAAAGTTGCCGATATCACCCTGGCCGATTGGGGGCGCAAGGAAATCGCCATCGCCGAAACGGAAATGCCGGGCCTGATGGCGCTGCGAGAAGAATTCAAGGGTAAAAAGCCTTTGAAAGATGCGCGCATCGTCGGCTGCCTGCACATGACCATTCAGACGGCTGTGTTGATGGAAACCCTGGTTGACCTCGGCGCTACGGTGCGGTGGAGTTCATGCAATATCTTTTCCACCCAGGACCAGGCCGCCGCCGCGATGGCGGTTGCGGGGATTCCGACGTTTGCCTGGAAAGGCGAAACTGAAGAAGAATTCTGGTGGTGCATCGAGCAGACCATCGAAGGCCCCGACGGCTGGAAGCCCAACCTGATTTTGGATGACGGCGGCGATTTGACGGGCCTGATGCACGAAAAGTATCCGGAACACCTGAAAGACATCCGTGGCCTGTCGGAAGAAACCACCACCGGCGTGCACCGGCTTTACGAAATGGCCAAGAAGGGTGAATTGAAGGTCCCGGCCATCAACGTCAACGACTCGGTGACCAAGTCCAAGTTCGACAACCTGTATGGCTGCCGCGAAAGCCTGGTCGATGGCATCAAGCGGGCCACCGATGTTATGGTCGCCGGCAAAGCCGCCGTGGTTTGCGGTTACGGCGATGTCGGCAAGGGCTCGGCGGAAAGCCTGCGCGGGCTGGGCGCCAGGGTCATGGTGACGGAAATCGATCCGATCTGCGCCCTGCAAGCGTGCATGGAAGGCTTCGAAGTCGTCACCATGGATGATGTCGCGTCGAAGGGCGATATCTTTGTCACCACGACGGGCAACGTCGATGTCATTACCATCGAGCACATGCGGGAAATGAAAGACCGGGCGATTGTTTGCAACATCGGTCATTTTGATTCTGAAATTCAGGTCGAGGCGTTGCGTAATCTTAAATGGCACAACGTCAAACCGCAGGTCGATGAAGTGGAATTTCCCGACGGCAAGCGGTTGATTCTTCTGGCCGAGGGACGCCTGGTAAACCTGGGCTGCGCCACCGGCCACCCCAGCTTTGTCATGAGCGCGTCATTCACCAACCAGGTGCTGGCGCAGATCGAGCTTTGGGAAAATTCGAAAAACTACAAAAACGAGGTCTATGTCCTGCCCAAGAGCTTGGATGAAAAAGTAGCGACCCTCCACTTGGGGCAACTGGGAGCGAAGCTGACCAAGCTTTCCAAGAAGCAGGCGGAATATCTTAGCCTTGATATCGAAGGCCCCTTCAAGCCCGACCATTACCGTTATTAAGGAGAGGACCGCTTTGATGACGGAACCCCGTTTTGATGTTGTCGGGATCGGCAATGCCATCGTTGACGTTTTGGCCCATGCGGAAGATGATTTTCTGGCTTCCCATGAACTGAATAAGGGCACGATGACGCTTATTGATGCCGATACGGCTGACAAGTTATATGGCGACATGGGCCCGGCCATCGAATGTTCCGGTGGTTCGGCGGCCAACACCATCGCGTGTCTTGCGTCGCTGGGCGGGCAGGGGGCTTTTATCGGCAAGGTCCGCGACGACCAGTTGGGCGAAGCCTTTCGCCACGACATCCAGACCCTGGGCGTATCCTTCGAGACGGCGTTCGCCAATGACGGCGTATCGACGGCGCGGTGTTTGATTTTTGTCACCCCCGACGCACAACGCACGATGCAAACCTATCTCGGCGCTTGTGTGGACTTGGGCCCGGATGATGTCGATGAAGAGGTGATCGCCGCGGCCAAGATCACGTATCTTGAAGGCTATTTGTGGGACCCCGATGAAGCCAAAAAAGCTTTTGTCAAAGCCGCTCAACTGGCGCATGCCGGTGGCCGGCAGGTGGCGTTGAGCCTGTCGGACCCGTTTTGTGTTGATCGCCACCGTGACGAATTTCTCGATCTGGTCAACGAGCATATCGATATCCTGTTCGCCAACGAAGAAGAAATCCTGTCGCTGTACCAGGTTGATGAATTCGACGACGCATTGCAAAAAGTTCGCGGCCACTGCCAGATCGCGGCCCTGACCCGAGGCGATAAGGGCTCGGTCGTCGTTTCCGGCGACGAGGTTCATGTCATAGATTGCGAACCGGCGGCCCCCGTTGACACCACGGGCGCCGGTGATGCCTATGCGGGCGGCTTCCTGTACGGGCTGACGCAGGGCTATGGGCTGGCGAAATGCGCCCACATCGGCAGCATCGTCGCCGCCCAGGTGATCGGCCACGTCGGCGCCAGGCCGGATATTCCGCTTAAAGGGGTTGTTGAGAAAGCCCTGGCTTGAGACTTGCGGCCTATTGGGGTTTTCGCCCGTGCCAGATGGTGACGGTCACGGGGTCCCCCGGCAAGTGGATGATTTCATCGCAGGTCAAGCCGACACCGGTGAACCAACCGCTGACTTCTTTATCAGAAAATCCGAGCCGCCGGTGCGCATGCTCGTCTCGCAACTCTTGCAGATCATGGGGCGCAAAGTCGCAAACCAGCAAACTGCCACCCGGCTTGAGGACGCGTTCAACCTCGGCGATGGCCCGGCCCGGGTCGTCGGAGAAGTGCAGAACCTGATGGATGACGCAGACCTGGAAGGAATTATTCTGATATGGCAACAGGTACATATCGGATTCGCGCACCGAGCAGTTCTTCAACCCGGCTTGTTCCAAATTGACCCGCGCCACGGCGAGCATCTCGCGCGACATATCGACGCCTTCGGCGCGGGTGACCAGGGGCCCGAAAAGTTTAAGCATCTGCCCCGTTCCGGTACCGATATCGAGAAGAGATTCTACGTCGTCGTCAAGCAGGCCAACCAACGCCTCTTCGACTTTCGAGTCTTCTATATGCAAGGATCGCACCTGGTCCCATTGCGGGGCAATCTTGCTGAAATATTCAGCCGCCGCCTTGGTGCGTTTTTTGCGCACCCCGTTCAGGTGTTCCAGGTCCCGTTTCAGTTGCTCGTCGTCTTCCGGCAACAGGCCCACAAGATGATTGGCAAACTCGCTCATCGGACCGGTTTTGGTCAGCCGGTGAAATACCCAGGCGCCTTCGCGGTAGCGTATCAGCACGTCGGCGTCAGCAAGAAGTTTAAGGTGGCGTGAAATACGTGGCTGGGTCTGGCCGAGGATTTGGGTCAGTTCGCTGACGGTCAAATCAGAGCGGGCGCAAAGAGCGATCAAGCGTAACCGCGTTGGTTCCGCGACCGCTTTCAGTGCCGCTAAAAGAGCTTCCATCTGGCTAATTACTCTTGAAAATTAGTGAAACGCAGAAAAACATATGTTTATATTTAATTACAGTACATCGCCGCTTTCGGCTGGGTCAAGCACCCGTAAAATGGGCAAAACCGGATGTTTCTGTTTTAAATGTGACCTGAATTCGGATTAAATCGGCAATCGTTCGTAGAAGCCATGGGGCGATGGGGAGGCGGCGGGATGGTTTTAGGCAAGGTTTCCGCCGTGGTGCTGGCGGGCGGCGCATCGAAACGCATGGGCCGGACAAACAAGCTGCTCACCCAGGTCAATGGCGCCGCCCTGGTCTATGGGGTGGTGGAAACAGCCATCGGCTCGCAGGCCGCCGAGGTCATCGTCGTCACCGGCTACGAATCTGATTTGGTGCGGGGCGCGCTATCGGGGCTCGACGTGCGCTTCGTTGACAATCCGCACTACGAGGACGGTCTCAGCACCTCGCTCAGGGCCGGCATCGGCGCTGTCGGCGAAGGCTTCACCGGGGCCGTGGTTCTGCTTGGCGATATGCCGCAGGTGACGGTCGGAACCGTCGATGCGCTGATCGAGAAATTTCACGCCGAAAAAGATCAGGCCATCTGTCAGCCATCGTTCGACGGCCGGCCCGGCAATCCGGTTTTATGGCCCAGAGAATTTTTCCCCGAAATTCTCGACATCAAAGGGGATATCGGAGCGCGACAGTTGATCGAGCGATATTCGGCGCGTGTATCGAAAGTCGAGGTCGGCGACGACGGCATCCATCTCGATATCGACACGCCGGATGATTTGAAATCTGTCTAGGATCCGATCAGGAAATACAGCGCAACGAGCACGAGAAACCCACCGGCAATCAAAAACAGGGGATTGATCGCGCTGTCGTTGGATTCTTTCGGGGGTTCCTTCGTGGCTTCTTGGGGCGCGGGACCGGCGACGGCTTCGCTAAAGCTGTTGAAGAATTCACCGGCCAGTTTTTTTGTCGTGCCTTCGATCAGCCGCCCGCCCAACTGGGCCAGCTTGCCGCCGACATCGGCCTGGACTTCGTAGCGCAGGATCGTCGCCGCGCCGTCTTCTTCAAGCGACACCTTGGCGCCGCCCTTGGCGAAACCCGCAGACCCGCCCTTGCCCTCACCGGAGATGGTATAGCTCACCGGCGGGTTGAGGTCAGACAGCGTCACCTGGCCCTTGAACTTGGCCTTGATGGGGCCGATCTTGGCGACCACCGTCGCCGTCAGTTCGGTCTCGGAAATCCGTTCGATTTCCTCGCAGCCTGGAATGGATTTTTTAAGAATTTCCGGGTCGTTGAGGGCCGCATAGACCTGTTCCCGCGAGGCTTCAATGCGGATTTCGTCGGACAATTGCATTCACTGTCTCCGTTTAGGTTGTTTTTTAAAGGATCCTTAGCGGGTGGATAGGGTATGTAGCATCAAAGCCAGTCTTTCTCCACCGATCAATCCTGATACAATCATTTTTGCCTGCCACGTGGCGGGCTTTTCCATGCTGGGGAAGGGGTTCGGATGGAAGTATCGACACTCGCACTGATCGGAATCTTAAGCATCTTCGTCGGCATCCTGATCGGCAGCATCGGCATCGGCGGGATTTTGCTGGTTCCCATGTTGACCGTCGTTTTCGGGCTGGGGGTGCACGAAGCCATTGGTGCTGCCATGTTCAGCTATATGTTCAGCGGCGTTGTCGGGGCGGTGCTTTATGCCCGCAAGGGCTCAATCCGCTGGAACATGGCATTCTGGCTTTTCGCCGGCGCTATCCCGGCGGCCTTCGCAGGCGCGTTTTTGTCTTCGGTGATCTCGTCCAGGGGCCTGGAATTATTTATCGCTTTGCTGGTTATTTTTGCCGGCGCAAATGCCGTCTTTAGCCGGGGCAAAGATGATAAGGAAGAACGAACCCTGGATGGCCCTGCATTGATTGGGATCGGCGCCGTCACCGGCGTCGGCTCGGCGCTTAGCGGCACCGGCGGGCCGCTGGTTCTGGTGCCTATTCTGGTCTGGCTCAAGGTGCCGGTGCTGACCGCCGTCGGCCTGAGTCAGGCGGTTCAGCTTCCGATCGCGGCCCTGGCAACGGCGGGAAATTTCATCTACGGCTCGGTCAACATGGCCGTCGGCGTCACGCTGGCGCTGGCGCTGATGATCGGGGCGGCCATTGGCGTGCGTATCGCCCACGCGGTTTCCAGAAACACCCTGAGAAATTTTGTCGCCTGGGTATTGGTCGGGGTCGGCATTTTTATGATCATCCGCGTGGTGAGCGGATAGGGGGACTCTTTAATATATATATATATATATATATAGAG